>CASEIS010000177.1 GCA_949287895.1 uncultured Bacillota bacterium | reverse complement strand
GATTATAAGGGCGTTTTGAGTATTGATACGCTCGATCGTTCGATCACGGTGGATTTAAACGGCCATAATTGGAGCGCGAGCAGCGGTACGGCTGTTGTCTACGTGACTACTTCTGCTGATTTTACGCTTATCAATTCCGGCAAAGAAGGCGGGATCAATGCGAATATATCCGCGATCAATATCAAAGCCGCTTCCGGCGCAGATGTTGATGTCACGATTGTAAATGTCAATGTGAGCAGCTCGCGGATAGCTTCCACGTTGATTTCTTTGACCGGTACGGATGGGACGATGCGCATAAATCTCAACGGGCTCGACGTCGAGTATACTGTTACAAACGAAAATCAGGCAATGGCTCTATCTGTGACAGATGCCGATCTCACGATGACCGATTCGAACATATCCATCGCTTATGGAAGCGAGACGCCCGGTTCCGCTACGACCACAGCGATCGATCTCAATCATGCAAATGCAGAGTTGACGTGCGTCACGGCGACTTCGGAAGACGGCGCTGGCATTGTCTTTACGGGCAGCATGTCCTTTGACGAGGCTGTTGCAGCCAGCGTATCCGAGTATGCGCATTTGACGCTGAACGACTGTACCGTTTCGGGGAGTACGATTGCTCTGTCCGGCAACGGCGGTAAAAACCTTTCCGGTACGTTGATCGATGTACAGAATTCGACTTTGACCAGTACAGGCAATGCCGGTTTGGCGATCTATCATCCGCAGTACGGTGTGCTTAACATTTTAGGTAAAGGAAATACACTGACGGGCGTTACAGGTATCGAGATCCGTGCCGGCGAACTTAACGTCGAGGGCGGAACAATCACGGCGACTGGTGCGTTTGCATCCAAACCGAGCGGCGGCGGTTCTACGACGGACGGTGTAGCGATTGCGGTGACACAGCATACGACGGCTCTTCCGATCGATGTCAAGATCAGCGACGGTACGTTGAATGCGACCGGCGCGGAGGGAAAATCCCTTTATCAGGCGAATGTGCAGGGAAATGATCCGACAGATGTCGCAAAAATCGAGATGCAGGTCACGGGCGGTACGTTCAATGCTGCCGTTGAGAGTGAAAACGTGACTGAGTTTATTTCGGGCGGCACGTTCGACGAAACGCTTTTCGGGGATTATATTGCGGACGGTTCACTGCAGTGCCCTGCGGAAGGCGGTTATATTGTGGGAGATCCGGATATAGTCGCGGAAGGAAAAGACATTTTTGTGATCGGGAATACCGCCTATGATACGTTACAGGCGGCTGTCGATGCAGTCCCTGCCGACAATACGCAGACGACGATCACTTTCGTGGACGGTACGGGCGACAAAAAACTTTCCGGTAACGGTGTAAAAGTTCAGGCAAATCAGAACATTGTCTTTGACTATAACGGCAATATTTATGATATAGACGGGACAACGGTCGGCTCCGCCGGCACGGAAACCAACGGCTTCCAGCTTTTGAAGGGAGCGACCGTCGTGATGCAGAACGGCACGCTGACTTCGGACAAGGCGATCATCCTCATCCAGAAGTACTGCGACCTGACGCTGCGCGCCATGGTCGTGGACGGCCGCGGGCTGGAAGGTGACGCCACAAATTACGTCGTCTCCAATAACAACGGCACGACGACCTTTGCGGGCAATACAATTGTGTATGCGGACGAGGGCGATTACGCGTTCGACGTCTACTACTGGCCGAAAAATGGCTACGACGAAGTTAAAGTTGTCTTCGCCGATGACTTCACCGGCACCATCGACGGCGACATTGAGTACGCGTCGGACGGCACGAATAATGACGATTGGTACACGAAAGCCATTCTCGAGATCAACGGTAACGGCATCTTCAACGGCGAGCTGAAAGTTGGTGCGGAGGGCGATACGGCTCTCGAAGCGAACATCACCATCTCCGGCGGCACCTTCTCGGAAGAGATCCCGGGCGCGTACCTCGCGGAAGGTTCGCTCGTCTATACCGATGAAAGCGGCAAGTTTGTCTGCACGACGATGGAAGCTGCGGAAGAGGAAGGTATCGTAATTACGTTGAACGGCTACGGCTACACTTCGCTCGATGCTGCGGTCGAGGCGGGCGCCGTGGCGTACATCGACAAGGCCGAGGGCATCGACGTTGGCTATACCGACCTGCAGGAAGCGCTCGAGGCGGCAGAAGAGGGCGAGACGGTCAAGATGCTCAAAGACGTTACCACGACGGCGACTTTGCAGATCACCAAGAAGATCACCCTCGACATGAACGGGTACGACATCACGGGCGGCTCGACGGCGGACAACCTCGTCATCAAAATTGCGGCCGGCGGCGCGAAGATCGCCAACAGCTCGGCCGATGAGAGCGTCGTGACGCTCGGTGCGCGTGAGGTCGTCGGCATCGGTGTGGCGGCGGATCTTACCGAAGAGGTCACCATCGAAAATATCATGGTAGAGGCGACCAATAAAACCACGACGGACAGCGTCTTGAACGGCTTGGAGCTTTCCAGCCCTACGACGGTCAAAGGCGTCACCATCAATGTCAGCGGCAAGACGACTTCTAAGGATCCGGCGAAGAGCTATCTGATGATGGCTATTCTCGCGCAGAAGGATGTGACGATCATCGATTCGAATATCACCGCGACGCAGACGGAAGGTTCTACCAACCAGCTGCAGGCTGTCCGCGTGGAGGCCGGTGCAAACCTGACCATGGAAGGCACCACGATCGATGCGAATGGCCCGCTTGCCTACGGCGTCTGCTTCTTCGGGCCGTATAGTACTGCTGAGTTTAATACATTGCTTGAGTCGGATCCGCTCGACACGTCGAAGTTTACGACGCTGAGCATTACGGACAGCTCGATCGAAGCGTATGCCTTTGCGGTCACCGGCAACGGCGCAACGCACGGCACCATCTTTGATATCGAAAACAGCACGCTCGTTTCGGAAGCGGGCTCGGCCATCTACCACCCGCAGTACGGCGAGATGACCGTCTCCGCCTCGACGATCACGGGTACCTCGGGCATCGAAGTGCGCGCGGGCATCGTGACCATTGAGAGCAGCATTATCACTGCGACGGGCGACCCGTTCGTATCCGACCCGAACGGCAACGGCTCGACGACGGACGGCGCGGCGATCTCCCTCGTGCAGCACACGACCAAGCTCCCTACGCAGATCACCGTCAAGAGCGGCACGTTCAACGGCGTGCGCGCCTTCTATCAGGCGAACCTGCAAAACAATGACGATACAGCGCTCGAGAAGATCTCTGCAGACTTGCAGGGCGGCACCTACGAGGGCGAAGTCGTCAGTGAAAATATGACGGGCATCGTTTCCGGCGGCAAATACAGCACCGAACTCGACGCGACCCTCTTTGCGGAAGGCTTCTCCGGCCAGTACCTGAACGGCTACTACTACGCCCTCGAAGAGAGCAGCTCTGAAGATTCTGGCTCCCTCTCGACGGCCAAACTCAACGCGCAGACGGACGTCCGCCTGTACGCGACTTCTGCCCTCGGCATGAGCTGGAACAAGCTGCAGACCATTGCCGACGCGCAGGAGATCATCGACCTGTATGATGCGATCGAAAGCGCGACGGGCGAAGGCGCGGTTGCGCTCGCTAAGACGGCTGCGATGGATGCGATCGATGCTTACCTTGCGGCCGTGGAAGAGGCGCGCGCGGATGCGATCGATGAAGTTGAGACCGCCGCCGAAACGGCAGGCGTGACCCTGCCCACGGCGACGTACGCGGCGATCAACGGCGCGCTGACGGCGGACGAAGTGGATCGGTATAAAGAGAACGCACTCTACGAGATCGAAGAGATCGCAGACCTGCGCGCAGACATTGCGGCGCAGATGACCGAGCTGCAGGAGGTCTCTGCGGCGGTTGAAAAGCTGAGCGCCGCCTTCACGGGCACGAACAACGAGTTTGACGCGCTGCTGAAAGACATCGAAGCCGCGATCGACGCGGCGCAGAAGGAGATCGTCGACGGCACGAGCGAATCGCTCGCTGCGCTGCAGGCCGACCTCGAGGCGGAGATCGCCGCGGGCGACGAGGCCATCGAATCGGCGATCGCCGCGCTGCGCACCGAGCTGAGCGGCTATGCTGCGGACGTCGACAAGCTGGCGGCCGACCTCAACGCGGCGCTGACCGCGCACGGCACCGCCGTGCAGGAAGAGCTGGACGCGCTGGCGACCTCGATCGGCGCCGTGAAGGCAGACATCGACGCGCTCGAAGCGGCGATCGACGCAGAGGGCGGCAACGTCGCAAATCTGGCGGCGGACATTGCGGACGTCAAGACGGCCGTGGACGGCATCTCCTCTTCCGTACAGTCGGCAGTGAACGACGCGCAGAGCGCGCTCTCGCAGCAGATCGAAGACGCGGACGACAGCGGCGCATTCACCGTGGTGTATACGCTGGTCGGCATCGCGCTCGCGCTGGCTGCGGCTGCAGTCGTGCTGCAGGTCGTGGCGCTGTTCAAGCGCAAGTAAGGTCACTCTCTAAAAGGCAAACGGCCGCCGATCGCGGCCGACAGGACGGCGCCGCCCCGATTTCGGGGCGGCGCTTTTTGCGTGCCTGCCGGCTTTGCCCGGCGGCGCAGGCGCGCCGCGGCGGAGAGTGCCGCGGGGGTGGGCTGGGCGCGCTTTGCGCCGCATGAGAGTATTGTGGGGCGGCGGGCGCACTTCTTCCGTAAAAATATCGAAAGGGGTATTGCATTTTGTGCAAAGATGGGGTATAATCGTAGGAGAGGGCGCAACGGCGCCCGAGAGAGGAGGGAATATGACGATACACCACGACAAAATGGCCTATGGCAAGCTGGATCCGCTGCAGGAGGAGCTCTCGCTCGAAAAACTCAACGCGATGGCAGACTTGCTCAATGAAGAGAATGCGGGGGAGCGGAGCGCGGAAGGCGAGGGCGCGGGCGCGGGGAAGCCGCGCGGGCAGGTGCGCACCGAGCGCGAAAAGATGCTCGCGGGCGAGCTGTATGACCCGAGCGACGCAGAGCTCACCGCCCTGCGCACCCGCGTGCGCAAGCTGGCGCGCGCCTTCAACGACACGGACGAGGAAGAAGAGGAGCAGCGGCAGGAGCTGCTGCACGCGATGTTCGGCGACTGCGGCGAGGATATCCACTGCGAGCCGCCGCTGCGCTTCGATTATGGCGCGCATACGACGGTCGGCGAGCACTTTTTTGCAAACTTCAACCTCGTCGTGCTCGACTGCGCGCCCGTCAAGATCGGGCGGCAGTGCTTTTTCGGCCCCAACGTGACCATCGCGCCGCCCTGCCACCCGCTGCTCGCGTGCGACCGCAACATCCGCCGCGCGCCCGACGGGCACTGGTTCGACTACGAGTATGCCAAACCCATCACCATCGGAGACGAGGTGTGGCTGGCGTCCAACGTCGTCGTCTGCGGCGGCGTGACCATCGGAGACGGCGCAGTCATCGGCGCGGGCAGCGTCGTCACGCGCGACATCCCCGCCCGCGTGTTCGCGGCGGGCAACCCCTGCCGCGTCATCCGCCCGCTCACCGATAAGGACAAGATGCGCATGCCCGGCGAGTGAGCCGCGGCATTTGCCATTGCGCTCCGCCGCGGCTTTGCCGCGGCGCGGCCGGTTTATAGGGCGCTTCGGTTTATAAGATGTTGCTGCCGCGGCTTTGCCGCGGCGCGGCCGGTTCAAGAAGAAAATTTTGTTTTAGGAGGGGCGCGGCTTCGGCCTTCGCACAGGGCGTACTTTGCCCTCTTGCGGGCGGGGCGGCGCGAGAAAGGGGCGTGCGGGAGGCTCTTTCCGCACAAACAGGAGGAGTATGGCAAAGCTATACGCGATGGGCGAGATGCTCATCGACTTTACCCCCGCCGGCGAGGGGTGTTTTCGCCGCAACGCGGGCGGCGCGCCCGCAAACGTAGCCGTCGCCTTTGCGCGGCTGGGCGGGCAGAGCGCCGTCGTGTCCTCGCTGGGCGAGGACTTTTTCGGCGATTTTCTGGTGCAGACGGTGCGGCAGGAGGGGGTGGATGCCTCCTTCGTGCGCCGCACGGCGCGCGCGCAGACGGGGCTCGCCTTCGTGTCGCTGGATGAAAAGGGGGATCGCTCCTTCGCATTCTGGCACGACCACGCCGCCGACCGCCTGCTCGAGCCGGCAGATATTCCCTTTGCGGCGGGCGACGCGCTGCACTTCGGCAGCATCGACCTGTGCGGCCCCGCCCTCGCCGCGCACGAGCGCGCCATCGCGCAGGCAAAGGCGGCCGGCGCGCTGGTCAGCTTCGATCCCAACCTGCGCTACGCCCTGTGGAGCAGCCGCAGCGCGCTGCTCGATACGGTCGCGCGCTTTTTGCCGCGGGCGGACGTCGCAAAGGTGAGCGCGGAAGAGCTGGCCGATATCGCCGCGCATCTGCACGGGAAAACTGCGCAAAGGAGCGGGGCGGCTTCGGAAGCGGAAGATGCGCGCATCCTCTTCTGCGGGGACTTGCGCCTGCTGTTCGTCACCCGTGGCGCGGGCGGCGCGGCCGTCTATACGCGGGAGGGGGCGTCCTACTTTGCGCCCGCCTGCCCCGCGGCGTGCGTCGATGCGACGGGCGCGGGCGATGCCTTTACGGGCGCGATGCTCTACTGCCTGCTGCACCCTTCCCGTTTGGGCGGCGCGGCTGTCTATACGCGGAAGGCGGCGCAGGGAGAATTTTTGCAGGAGGTGCTGTGCACGGCCAATCGTGCGGCTTCCTTCGCCATCCGCCGCAGCGGCGGTATCCCCGCCATGCCCACTGCCGCCGAGGTGTTCGGCGCGGGCGGCTGAACGGGCGCGCTGCGTGCCTTTTTACATCGTTGTGTGCCTTTTGTTGCGGCGCGGTTGCCGCTTTGCCGATCGATGTTGTGGGGCAAATAGGGAGGGTTGATTGACGATGGATGATTTTTTTTCGTTTATTATGTATCTTGTCTTCTATTTCTTTGTGATGGTGGGAGGCTGTGGTGGGATTGGAGATATCAATGAGGCTTTAGAAATAATCAAACCCAAAATGCGTAAGGTTAAACTTCCGGAAAAGTTAAAAGATCATATTCCGCAATGGGGTCCACGACGTGATGTTCCTTCGCGTGAGGTAGGAAGTAATAAATCTGAGGTGTATATTCTAACTGTAATTTTGACTATATGTCACTATATATATTACATACTATGTTTTATTGGTATAATTGTAGTTTATATATTGGCTCCTTCGTATCTTTTTGAATGGGGTGCATTACCATTTGTATGCTCCTTTGTTGTCCTTATAGGAATATATTCTGTCGTTGCTTTTCAAAGAAATAAAATAGTAACAAAAAATCCAGGAGGGTTGGACAGAGACTTTACAATAGAGAATAAAGACAATAACGACAAAAAAGACAAAAAAGAAGATGAGAACGATAAATAGAATGCTCTATACAGGCAATCAGCAGAAGTAGCGGAATATGCTTACGACGCCTGGGGAAACTGTACGGTCAGGCAGGATACCGACGGAATCGGTACCTTGAATGCCATTCGTTACCGTGGGTATTACTATGACGTGGAAACCGGCTGTATTACCTGATGTCCCGCTATTACGATCCCGCGCGGGGCAGCGCGCTTCGCCGCGGGCGGGCGCCGCTGCGGAAAGGAAACTTCGCCGCGCGGGAACCTTCTTCGGATAAAAAATATAGGCAGCAAAAAAGCCGCCCCGCGCCGTTTGGCGCGGGGCGTTCGTGTGTGTGGAGGGCGTTTTTTTATCAGAGCGCGCGGATGCTTTCGGCGGGGCGCTGCCGCGCGATGGCGCGGACGGGCAGGAAGGTCGCCGCGAGGGCGGTGAGAAGCGCGATGCCGAGCATGACCAGCCACGAGAGGGGGCCGAATACAAAGGCAGAGACGCCGATCTCGCCCGCGAGCGCGCCGTTGAAGGCGGCGCAGAGGAGGAAGCAGGCGATCATCGAGAGCAGATAGCACGCGCCCGCGACGATGGCAGACTCGGTGCAGAAGATCTTGAATACGTCCGCACCGCGCGCGCCGAGGGCGCGCAGGATGCCGATCTCGCGCCGCTTATTGAGGATGGACGCAGAGATGAAGTTGAACAGCAGCAGCACGGCGAAGGCGGCGAGGGCGACGCCCAGCCACAAAAATATCGTGCCGGCAAGTTCGGCAAAGTCGTCGACCCGCTCGAGCGCGTCGGACGCGGGCGTCACGATGCGCCAAAAGGTGTCGTTGTCGGCGGGTTTTTCGGAGGCGTGCACGAGCGCGCGCATGGCGGCCGCGTCTGTGGGCGCGGGCAGCTGCAAGCAGCGGTATATGGCGTCGTCGGGGCGGACGTAGGCGGTCTCGCGGATGGGCACGATCATGTTTTCCGCCGCATAGGCGAGGGCGATGGGGGTGCAGTCCTCCTCGGCGAGGTACGCGCCGACGATGGCGTACGACAGGTTGCCGTACATAAAGCCGACCGCTTCAAATTCGCCGAGCGGCCTGCCCGACTGATCTTGCAGGGATATGCTCGTATCGAGGGCGAGCGGCGTGCCCGCATGGACGTCGATGAGCGCGAGCACCCAATCGAGGGCGGCGTTCAGCTCGGCGCGCGTGGCTGCGCGCGTGCCGATAAGCTCTCCGTCGTCGGACAGGGTCGGGATCTCGCCGAAGCGCAGCGCGTAGATGTGTGCCTCCGCCTCTTGCCGGAAGGCTTCCGCCTCCTCTGCGGGGAGCGCCTTTGCGCTCTCCTCGACCATCCCTTCGATCTGCCTTAAAAATACGTCGAAGCGCGGTACGATCTCCCCCGCCTGCAGCGCGGCGTCCGTTCGCCCGTCCAAAAAGCAGAGGATATCGCGCGGGTCGCTGCCCGCCTGCGCGGGCAGCGGGGCGATTTCGGAGATGTAGCCCGCCGTTTTCCCGCCGATCGTTGCGGACAGCGCCCCGGCCAGCGGGTAATAGAAGAGGTTATCGGCGGCGGGCACGTCAGACTGCGCGGTCAGGGCGTTCGCGTGCGCGTCGTAAAAGTCTTCGGTCACGAACACAGCCGCGGCGAGGCTCTCCTGCAGCTGCTCTTCCATCTCGTCGAACAGCGCCTGCCGCTGTTCAGCGGTGAGGTCGTCGTCGCGCAGGGCGTCGAACTGCGCGTCGGGGCGGATGTCGAGCACGCCGCGCACGGTCAGCGGCACGCTTCCGCCGTCCTTGCCTGCGAGCAGCAGCTGCATGCCTACGATGTCGTCGTAGGAGTGCAGCGAAACTTCTTTGCCGCCCTGCGTCAGCCCGCACGCCTGCAGCCCTTCAAACAGATAGGCGGTGACGAGCACATCGTTTTCGCCGAGGGAGGCGAGGTCGGTATCCGTCAAGAGCTTCTGCTCCCACCGCGTCCCCGTAAACTCGGCAAAATAGAGGAAGGAAGTCGTGTAATAGGAGGCGAGGGCGGGCGCGCCCGCGTTGGTCACGGTAAAGCCGCGCGGTAACGCGGAGGCAGAATAGTCGTAACAGGCGACCAGTCCGTTGCCGAACTGCGCGCGCAGCGCAGCGACCTCCTCCGGCGTAAAATGGGTGTCCGCACTGCGCTCGCCGTTGTCCTCCCGCTCCGCCCCGTGGTAGTAGACGTCGGTATAGCGGTATTGGTTTTGCAGGCAGAGGGTGGGGTAGCCTCGGTCGAGGTAGGTGCGTGCGGCCGTCTCGGCGCGGTCGTAAAAGGTGAGGGTAGAAAACAGCCCGAACAGCGTAAAGGCGAGGAAGGAG
>CASEIS010000176.1 GCA_949287895.1 uncultured Bacillota bacterium | reverse complement strand
CTCCTGGTTGTTGGCCGCAAAGTGCTTGATGCACGCGGAGATGCCGTTCTTCTGGATGCCGCGCACGTACGCCGCCGCCATTTTGCCGGCCAGGTACGGATCCTCCGAGAAATACTCGAAGTTGCGGCCGCACAGCGGGCTGCGCTTGATGTTCATGCCCGGGCCGAGCAGGACGTTGACGTCCATGGACGCCGCTTCCTCGCCGAGCATCTCGCCGAGCTTTTCGCCAAGTTCGGTGTCCCAGCTGTTTGCCATCGTCGCCGCCGTGGGGTAGCAGGTCGCCGGGATGCTCGGGTTGAGGCCGAGGTGGTCGGCGGCTGCCGCCTGCTTGCGGAGGCCGTGCGGGCCGTCGGACAGGTAGGCCGAAGGAACGCCCAGCTCGTCGATGTTCAGCGTCGACCAGAAATCACGGCCCGTCATAAGGTCCGCTTTCTGCCGTACGCTCAGCTTCGAAATGATGTTCGCATGCTTGAGTTGTTTTTTCATCTTTCACTCCCTCCGTTTTCCGTATCGGCAAATGCCGAAAAGCGCGTGTCCCGCGCTATTTTACCGCTTTCGGTTTTGCGTTGCCCGGGGGTGCGTCGCGCACTCCCCTTCTGAGGCATTATACCATACCTCTGCAAATATGCAACACTTTTTACTTATTTTGTTCGTTTTACGACCTGATCTGCACGCAAGGCACGCGATCGCTTCCCCCTCGCCCTTCCGGCACACGGAAAAACCGCCGCAATTTACGAGGATGCCGCACTTCTTATCTATTATAACACTTCCGTCATAAATTGCAAGTGTTTTGTCTTAAACGGTCAAAAATTTGTTATAAACGGTAACCGCAGCTCCACAAACGCGCATTTTTTTGTGCACTATGCACACGTCGTCATAAGCGCCTGAGAACGGCGCGCAGGGTACTTGCCGCCGAGCGCTCGAGTTCGCCGCGGGTGATGCCCTCCGGCCTCCCCAAAGTGCGCAGCAGCGAGCCGTCCGACTTATATTTTTTACCGAGGTAGCTCATATTGCCCGGCATAAGGATATCCACCTGCGCGCGCACGCGGTAGGCGTTGTCTTTGAGGGCGGGGAACTCGGGGCTGGCGCTCCTCTTCATCCACCAGTCTGTGACAACAACGCCCTCGAACCCCCACTCTTCGCGCAAAACGGTGGTGGCGAGGTCATAATTGTAGTGGCTCCACACGCCGTTGATCTTATTGTAGCTCGTCATAATGTTGCACGGCTGCCCCTCGCGCACGCAGATCTCGAAGCCCTTGAGGTAGATCTCGCGCAGGGCGCGCTCGGAGATGCGGCTGTCGTTGCGGTTGCGGTTCGTCTCCTGGTTGTTGGCGGCGAAGTGCTTGGGGCAGGCCATGCGCCCGCGGCTCTGGATACCGCGCACGGCGGCCGCCGCCAGCTTGCCGGTCAGCAGCGGGTCTTCCGAATAATATTCAAAGTTGCGGCCGCACAGCGGGTTGCGGTGGATGTTCATGCCCGGGGCGAGCAGCACATCGGAGCCGACCGCCTCCATCTCCTCCGCGACGGCGGCGTACACCGCCTCGACGAGGGAGGTATCCCACGAACTTGCGAGCGCCGTGCCGCAGGGCAAGAGGGATGCGAAGCGGCGGACGCGCAGGCCGGCGGGACCGTCCGTCGCAATGACGGGCGGGACTCCCTTTTCGACGAGCGAGGGGAGGATGCCGCCGTAGGCGCCCGCGTTGCCGGGCGTACCCTGCGGCGCGCCCATGCAGCCGTAGCCGCGGGTGAGCGCCTCCAACTCGCGGTCGGTGAGCTGGGAGATGAACTCCTCGAGAGAGGCGCGCCCCTCCTTGACGTCCGCGAGGCGGATGCCGGCATCCCCCGCGTAGCCGACGGCGGGAGGCAGCTCGGAGAGGATGCGCTCCTTCATGTCGACGGGGAGCACGGGGACGGCCTCGCGCACGGCGCGGCCGTTTTTATTGACGATGCGCAAAAAGCTGCCTCGCACGGGGCAGACGGGCCGCAGCGTGACGAGCACCTCGCACTCCTGCGTGACGAACTGCCCGATCGGCTGCGCCGAGCGCACGTCTGAACCGAGATAAAAGGCGTACTCGCCCGCCTCGAGCAGATAGCTGCCGCGGCTGCCCGCGGCGCCCGTGTCGTCGAAGGAGGCGAGGTCGTAGTCGGTGCAGGTGAGCAGCAGCAGGCAGCTCTCGCCCGGCTGCAGCAGCGGCGTCTTGGCGAAGGCGGCGAGCACGCGCGCGGGCTTGCCCAAGCTGCCCTGCGGCGGCTGCACGTACAGCTGCGCGACTTCGCGCCCCGCGACCGGACCCGTGTTCTGCACGCGCACGGCGACGGAGAACAGCTCGCCGTCGCGGCGGAAAGATTCCGCCCGCATGGAAAAGCTCGTATAGGAGAGGCCGAAGCCGAAGGGGAAGAGCACGCGGTCGCGCGCGAACGTCTCGAAATAGCGGTAGCCGACGTAGATGTCCTCTTCGTAATTGTTGAACTCTTTGCCCCCGAAGCTGAGCGCCGAGGGGTGGTCGCCGTAGCGCACGGCGATGGTATCCGTCAGTTTGCCGCTCGGGCAGACGGCGCCGGTGAGCACGTCGACGAGGGCGTGCCCGCTCTCCATGCCCCCCTGCCAGGCGTAGACGAGGGCGGAGATCTTGTCGCCGTAGCGGCAGACGAGGGAGAGATCGACGACGTTGCCGCAGTCGAAGACGACGACCGTCTTCTTGAAGGCGGAAGTGACCGCGTCGAGCATGGCGCGCTCCTCGTCGGTCAGGTAGTAGCTCCCCTTTTCCGTCCTGTTTTCGCGGTCCTCGCCCGCCGCGCGGCCGAGGATGACCAGCGCGACCTCGCTCGCGCGCGCCGCACTCTCGGCGAGCACGCGGGAGACGGGCATTTCGGGATAGTGCATGGGCCAGTGCCCCCACCAGCCGTCGTCGGGGGCGTTGTCCGGCTCGGCGCGCCAGCGGCGGTACACCTGCAGCAGGTCTGCGTTCTGCACCAGCCGCCCGTCTGCGACCGCTTCGGCGATCGCCTCGGCGGGGGAAACTTTATAGGGCGGGTGCACGTCGCCGCCGCTGCCGTAGCCGACGTAAAAATAATCGAACTGACAGCGGCCGAACACCGCGACGCGCGCGCCGCGGCGCAGGGGGAGGGTACCGTCGTTTTTGAGCAGAACGATGCCGTCGGCCGCCGCCTCGCGCAGCAGCGCCGACATCGCGGGCGGCACGGACGAAGCGCCGGACGCCTGCGTCTCCTCCTGCATCAGCCCGTTGCCCATCGCCTTGTCCACGACAAAG
>CASEIS010000175.1 GCA_949287895.1 uncultured Bacillota bacterium | reverse complement strand
GACCTCCATTTCGCCGAAGCGCTGGCCGCCGAACTGCGCCTTGCCGCCGAGCGGCTGCTGGGTGACGAGGGAGTACGGGCCGATGGAACGGGCGTGGATCTTGTCGTCGACCAGGTGGATGAGCTTGATCATGTACATCTGGCCGACCGTGGTGCGGTTTTCAAACGGTTCGCCCGTGCGGCCGTCGTACAGCTGGATCTTGCCGTCGACCTTGCCGTTCGGATTGACGATGTTGTTTTCGGCAAACAGCTCGCGGATGTCCTTTTCGGTCGCGCCGTCGAAGACGGGGGTCGCGATCTTCCAGCCCAGCTGCTTGCAGACATGGCCGAGGTGCACTTCGAGCACCTGGCCGATATTCATTCGGGACGGGACGCCCAGCGGGTTGAGCACGATCTGCATCGGGGTGCCGTCCGCCATGAAGGGCATGTCGCTCTCGGGCAGGATGCGCGAGATGACGCCCTTGTTGCCGTGGCGGCCCGCCATCTTGTCGCCGACGGAGATCTTGCGCTTCTGCGCGATGTACACGCGCACCAGCTTGTTGACGCCCGGAGAGAGCTCGTCTTTGTTCTCGCGAGTGAAGATCTTCACGTCCACGACGATGCCGCCCTCGCCGTGCGGCACGCGCAGGGAGGTGTCGCGCACTTCGCGCGCCTTTTCGCCGAAGATGGCGCGCAGCAGGCGCTCTTCCGGCGTCAGCTCCGCCTCCCCTTTCGGGGTGACTTTGCCGACGAGGATGTCGCCGCTGGTCACTTCCGCGCCGATGCGGATGATGCCGTCCTCGTCGAGGTCCTTCAAGGCGTCGTCGCCGACGTTCGGGATGTCGCGAGTGATCTCCTCCTCGCCCAGCTTGGTGTCGCGCGCCTCCGTTTCATGCTCCTCGATGTGGATGGAGGTGAACACGTCTTCGCGGACCAGCTTTTCGGAGATGAGGATGGCGTCCTCGTAGTTGTAGCCCTCCCACTCCATGAAGCCGATGAGGATGTTTTTGCCCAGCGCGAGCTCGCCGTTGTTGGTGGAAGGGCCGTCTGCGATGATCTCGCCCTTTTCGACGCGCGCGCCGGTATTGATGATCGGGCGCTGGTTGAGGCAGGTGCCCTGGTTGGAGCGCTCGAATTTTTTGAGGGGGTACTCGTCCACAAAGCCGTCGTCGCGGCGGATGCGGATGAGGTCGGAGGCGACGCCGACGGCGACGCCCGCTTCCTTCGCCTTGACCATGACGCCCGAGTCGCGCGCGATGGCCGCCTCGAGGCCCGTCGCCACGATGGGGCTCTCCGTCTTGAGCAGAGGCACCGCCTGGCGCTGCATGTTCGAGCCCATCAGGGCGCGGTTGGTATCGTTGTTTTCGAGGAAGGGAATGAGTGCGGTCGCGACGGAGACGAGCTGTTTGGGCGAGACGTCCATGTAGTCGATCATCTCGCGGGGCAGCTGGGTGATCTCCGCCTGGCGGCGGCAGGAGACGCGCTCATTGACGAAAGTGCCGTCTTCATTGAGCGGCTCGTTCGCCTGCGCGACGATGTATTTGTCCTCTTCGTCCGCGGTCAGATAGTCGACCTCGTCGGTGACGCGGATGACGGAGGGATGGCCGTGCTCGTCGAAGCCCTCTTTATGCACGCGGCGGTACGGCGACATGATGAAGCCGTACTCGTTGACCTTGGCGAAGGTCGCGAGCGAGGAGATAAGGCCGATGTTCTGGCCTTCAGGCGTCTCGATGGGGCAAAGGCGGCCGTAGTGGCTGTGGTGAACGTCGCGGACGTCGAAGGTCGCGCGCTCGCGGTTGAGGCCCCCGGGGCCGAGCGCGGACAGCTTGCGCTTGTGCGTCAGCTCTGCGATCGGGTTGGTCTGGTCCATGAACTGGGACAGCTGCGAGGAACCGAAGAACTCGCGAATGACCGCGGAGACGGGGCGCACGTTGATCAGGCCGGAGGGCGTGACCTCGTTGGGGTCCTGCGTCGCCATGCGCTCCTTGATGAGGCGCTCGAGGCGGGCGATGCCCACGCGCAGCTGGTTCTGCAGCAGCTCGCCGACGCAGCGCACGCGGCGGTTGCCGAGGTGGTCGATGTTGTCCACCGTTCCGATGCCGTAGCGCAGGTCGAGGTTGGTCGACACGGCGGCGACGACGTCGTCCACCGTGATGTGGCGGTGGTTGAGGCGGTCGATGAGGGGGCGCAGCACCTTCTTCTCCTCGGCGGTGACAGTCGGGTCGCTGCGGCGGAGGATCTCGTGGAAGAGCTTGCAGGCGGCGACGAACTTGATGCGGTTCTCGCGGCGCTTTTCGCGGTTTTTGCGCTCCTCTGCCTTTTCATCCTCCGAGGGCTTGGTCTCGGCGGTGAAGAAGGCCTCGTTGATGCGGTCGCGGTAGTACTCGGCGACCGTCTCGATATCCGCGTTGTCGCAGGCGGCGGCGATCTCTTCCGAGAACTTGAAGTTGGGATAATAGACGGTGGGCAGCAGGCCGAAGCTCTTCGGGTTGCGGTCGGAGAGGGCGGAAAAATCGACGGTGTTGTTGCCGATGATGCGGTGCTTGATGCGGCCCGCCTTCTCGTCGGAGACGAGCACTTCGACGACGTTGATGCCGGCGTTTTGGATCTGCTTGGCCTTCGCCTCGGTGATCTTCTCCTCCTTGGAGACGATCAGCTCGCCCGTCGAGGGGTCGACGATGTCTTCTGCCGCGATGCAGCCGGGCAGGCGGTAGGCGATGTTCAGCTTTTTGTTGAACTTATAGCGGCCGACCTTGACCACATCGTAGCGGCGGGGGTCGAAGAAGAGGTTGTGCATGTGCTGGCGCACAGACTCGTCCGTCGGCACTTCGCCCGGGCGCAGCTTGCGGTACAGCTCGATGAGGCCGTCCTGCTCGCTGTGGGCGGTGTCCTTTTCGATGGTGGCGTTGATCATGCGCTCGTCATCGCCGAATACGTCGCGGATGGCGACGTCGGAGCCGAAGCCGAGGGCGCGCAGCAGCACCGTCGCGCAGATCTTGCGCTTGCGGTCGACGTGCACCCACATCACGCCCTGCGAATCTTGCTCGAACTCGAGCCAGGCGCCGCGGTTGGGGATGACCGTCGTCTTGAACATCTCGCGGCCGCTCTTGTCCTTTTCAGACTCGTTGTACGCGCCCGGGGAACGGACGAGCTGGGAGACGATGACGCGCTCTGCACCGTTGATGATGAAGGAGCCGTTTTCGGTCATGAGCGGGAAATCGCCCATGAACACTTCCTGGTCGATGACCTCTTCCTTCACCTTGTTGACGAGGCGCACCTTC
>CASEIS010000174.1 GCA_949287895.1 uncultured Bacillota bacterium | reverse complement strand
GAGATGGAGTAGCGCATGAGGGAGAAGCCGCCCTTGTAGATGAGATCGACGATCAGCTTCATCTCGTGGATGCACTCGAAGTAGGCGTTGCGGGGGTCATAGCCCGCCTCGACCAGCGTCTCGAAGCCCGCCTTCATCAGCGCGGTCACGCCGCCGCAGAGGACGGCCTGCTCGCCGAAGAGGTCGGTCTCCGTCTCGCACTTGAAGGTCGTTTCGAGGACGCCCGCACGGGAGCCGCCGATGCCTGCCGCATAGGCGAGGGCGATGTCGAGCGCTTTGCCCGTCGCATCCTGGTAGATGGCGACCAGGCAGGGCGTGCCCTTGCCCGCGACGTACTCGCTGCGGACGGTGTGGCCGGGGGCCTTCGGCGCGATCATGAACACGTCGACGTCTGCCGGAGGAACGATCTGCTTGAAGTGGATGTTGAAGCCGTGCGCGAACGCGAGCGCCTTGCCCTCGGTGAGGTGGGGCAGGATGTTCTCTTTGTAGATCTTCGCCTGCTTCTCGTCGGGGGTGAGGATCATGATGATGTCCGCAGCGGCCGCAGCCTCGTCGGTGGTCATGACCTTCAGGCCGGCCTTTTCTGCCTTGGCCCACGACTTGCTGCCGCTGTACAGGCCGACGACGACGTTGACGCCGCTCTCCTTGAGGTTGAGGGCGTGCGCGTGACCCTGGCTGCCGTAGCCGATGATCGCGACCGTCTTGCCCTTGAGCACGTTGATGTCGCAGTCGGACTGATAGTATATCTTTGCCATAACTTTTTTCCTCCGAAAAAAAAGATTTTCTGAATCGAAATTCGTTAATATTATAGTACGCAAACGCCCTTCCGTCAAGCAAATGAGCAATTTTATTTAGCAATTTTACGGATATGTTTCATCGAAAAATCGAATTGCCCGCGCGGCCGCCCGCCCCGCTCCCCTCCCCCGCAGGCGGGCTGCGGGGCGGCACGACGGGTCGCCGGGCGCGGTTTTTTGCGGCATCGGGGCGGAGCTGACGCGGTTTTTTGAAGGCCGCGTGGCGCGGCGGGGGCGAATCGTTTGCTTTTGCGCGCAAAAAAGGCTATAATGATACGAAAAATCTTACGACCGGAGAACCAATATGGAAGAAAAACGGGAACAGGCGCTCGTACTGCTGGCGGGCGTGCTGCAGGATGGCGCCGCCGCCGACTTTGCGCGGGCGATGCGCGAAGACGACCCCGCGCTGTACGCGCGCGCCTACGCGAAGCTGCTCGAGGCGGACAAGCAGCGCGGCTTTGCCGACTACCTCGGGCGGGCGGTGCTGTACGACGACAACCTCTTTGCCCGCCGCGCATTCCTCGGCAAGGCGGAGGGAGACGTGCGCGCAGCCTTCTTGCACGATATGGCCGCCCTGCAGGCGCTGACGGCGCAGGCAGACGGCCTGCCGCCGCGCATCGCGGCGCAGGTGGAGGCGGGGCTGCCCCGCATCGAGTGCGGCGCTTCCCCCTTCGGAAAAAACTGGGGCGCGCCCGAGATCGCGGACAAGCTGGCGGCATTTTACCGCGCCAACGGGTACGGGATGTTCATCGATCATAAGGCGTTTACCTTTGAAAAGGGAGCGCTGGTGCCCGTGCGCAACGCGCCCGACATCACCCTCGCGCAGCTGAAAGACTACGAGGAAGAGAAGCGCATCATCGAGGACAACGTGATCAACTTTTTGCGCGGCCTGCCCTACTCGAACATGCTGCTGTACGGCGACAAGGGCACGGGCAAATCTTCGACAGTGCACGCCATGCTCAACAAGTACGCCCCCGCAGGGCTGCGCGCCGCCGAGCTGACCAAGGAGAAGGTGGGCGAGATCAACGAGATCAAGGGGGTGCTCGCCGCGCTGCCCTTCAAGTTCCTGCTGTTCATCGACGACCTCTCCCTCGAGGAGCGGGACGAGAAGGTGACCGCTTTGAAGGCGGGGCTGGAAGGGAGCATGCACGAGAAGAGCGACAACGTGATGATCGTGGCCACTTCGAACCGCCGCCACATCCTGAAAGAGAACTTTTCCGACCGCGACAACAGCGTGCACGCGCGCGACACGATGGAGGAGCAGCTGTCGCTGTCTGACCGCTTCGGCCTGACCGTCTGCTTCTCGTCGACGGGCAAGAAGGAGTACCTGTCCATCGTGCGCCAGCTCGCCGCCGACGACGGCATCGCCCTGCCAGACGAGCAGCTGTGCGCCCTTGCCGAGCGCTGGGCGCTCATCAAGGGCGGGCGCAGCCCCCGCCGCGCGCGGCAGTTCGTCGACTACATCTACGCCTGCCAGGCGAAGGGCACGGACATCCTCATCTGACCGCACAAAACAAAATAGGGCCGCCCACGGCGGACGACGCCCCGCGGGATGCGTTTGCATCCCGCGGGGCCTTTTTTGCGGCTCGGCGCACGACGACAAATTCAAAGACAGACATTCAGAGCTTTGCGCCCAGCAGCCGCTTGGCGATGAAGTAGATGTCGCCCGCGCCGAGGAAGAGGACGGCGTCGCCCGCGCGCAGCGAACAGCGCAGGTAGACGGACAGCTCGCGCATCGTTTCGACGTACAGGGCGTTGGGCAGCTTTTCGGCGAGGGTGAGGGCGCTGCCCGCCGCGTCGAAGTACTCGCGGGCGGGGTACGTCTTGTAGATGACCAGCCGCTCCACCCCCTGCAGCACGGCGAGGAAGTCGTCGAAGAGCAGGCGGGTGCGCGAGTAGGTGTGCGGCTGAAAGACGACGAACAGGCGGCCGCCGAACGCCTCTCGCGCGGCGGCGAGGACGGCGGCGATCTCGCGCGGGTGGTGGGCGTAGTCGGCGATCAGCTCGGCGCCGTACAGTTTGCCCAGCGGCTCGAAGCGGCGGCGGATGCCGCGGAAACTCGCCAGCCCCGCCGCCGCGAGGGCGGGCGGGAAGCCGCACTGCTCGGCGACCGCCGCGGCAGCCAGCGCGTTTGTCACGTTGTGCCGGCCGAAGGCGTTGAGGCGGATGCGGCCGCACGGCCGGCCGCGGATGCTCAGCGTAAAAGAATACCGCCCGCCCGACGAGCGCAGGCGGAGGGCGCGCACGTCGCACCCCTCCGACAGGCCGAAGGTGAGCGCGGGGCGGACGGCGCTGCGGATGGGATCGTCGCCGCAGACGACGGCGGCGGGCGCGGCGCGGGCATAGGCGGCGTACGCCTCGAACAGCGCGTCGGCACTGCCGTAGCACTCGAGGTGGTCTGCGTCGGTGTTGAGCACGACGGCGACAGTCGGGCGCAGCTTGCGGATGTTGCCGCGGTACTCGCACACCTCGGTGACGAAGATGCGGTTGCCCCCTTCAAAGTAGCTTCCGTAGTCGAGGTCCTCTCCCCCGATGTGCGCGGTGCAGCCGCCGCACGCCTGCAGCACGTGCGCGCACATGGCGGTCGCCGTCGTCTTGCCGTGACAGCCGGCGACGCCGACGGACACCTCGAAACAGGCGGCGATGCGCGCGAGCAGGTCGGCGCGGCCGTACACGGGCACCCCCTTCTCTCGCGCCGCGCGCAGTTCCGGGTCGTCATCGGAGACGGCGGAGCTTGCGACCACGGCGTCCGCCTCGGCCGCGCGCGCGGGGTCGTGCCCGCAGACGAAGGCGACGCCCCGCTCCTCGAGCGCGGCGGTGCGCTCGTTACGGACGAGGTCGCTGCCCGCGACGGTAAACCCCGCCGAAAGGAGGCAGGCCGCCAGGGCGCTCATGCTCACGCCGCCCAGCCCGATCATGTATATTTTCTGCTTTTTCGGCCAAAATTTTCGTTGCATGGGATAAATATATGCCGAAATCGGCAAAAAAGAGCGTTTTTTGGCAAAAATTCAGAATTTTTTTGAAAAATTTTCGTCCACACTATTGAAAAATCGCCGAATGTATAGTAAAATGTATTTGCGAATGAATTCTAAAACAAAAAGGAGGTAAAAGATCTTGAAAATTTCAGACGTGCGCATTCGGTTCGTCCGCAAGGACGACAGCAAGTTGAAAGCGGTCGCATCGATCACCATCGATGACTGTTTTGTCGTTCATGACATCAAAGTGATCGAAGGCGCCGACGGGCCCTTCATCGCCATGCCCAGCCGCAAGACGAACGACGGCGAA
>CASEIS010000173.1 GCA_949287895.1 uncultured Bacillota bacterium | reverse complement strand
GCGCCCCTGCCCCGCATGTCTCTGCCCCGTCTGCCCCTGCTCCGCGCGGGGAGAGGGCGCGGGAGGCTCGCGATCGGCCGCCGGCGCGGGCGAACCGGAAGGGCGAGGCTGCGCCGGCGCGAACGCGCCGGAGGCGAGCTTGCCCTCCAAAATGTCCAGCCGCCGCGCGAGGGTGAGCGCGTCGATGTCGGACGCGGGCAGGCACGCCTTGACGAGCGCCGTTTCCAGCACGATGCGCGGCGAGGAGGTGTAGCGCAGGGCGGATTCCAGCCCCGCGAAGATCTCGCAGCAGCGCAGCAGCTTGCGCCCGTCCGCCCGGGCGGCGATGCGCTTCACTTCCGCATACATCTCGGCGGGAAGGCCGAGAACGGCGTTGCCGTCGCGGCAGGTGGAGGCGACCACGCATCGGTTGAGGAAGACGAGTAGGTCCTTCGCCAGCACGCCCACGCCCTTCCCGGACGAGATCACCTTTTCCGCCTCTTCCAACGCGCCCGCAGCGTCGTCGGCGAGCACCGCGCCGCCCAGTTTGGCGACCTCGTAAAAATCGGCGCTGCCGAGCACCTCGTTCACGTCCGCATAGGTCAGCTTCCCGCGGCTGTACGAAATGCACATATCCGCGACGGAGAGGCTGTCGCGCATGCTGCCCGCACCCGCGCGGGCGATGGCGGAGACCGCCTCCTCCTCGTACTCTTTGCCGACGGCGTGCAAAATCTCTTTCAGCCGCGCCTCGATGTCTGCCTGCGGGATGAGCTTGAAGTCGAAGCGCATGCAGCGGGAGAGGATGGTCGCGGGAAGTTTGTGCGGCTCCGTCGTCGCGAGGATAAAGACGGCGTGCGCGGGCGGCTCTTCCAACGTCTTCAACAGGGCGTTGAAGGCGGAGTCGGAGAGCATGTGCACTTCGTCGATGATATACACTTTATAGCGGCCGGAAACGGGCGGATACTGCACCTTTTCGCGCAGGTCGCGCATCTCGTTGACGCCGTTGTTGGACGCCGCGTCGATCTCGGCGATGTCGAGATTGGCGGGGTCGGCGAGCGCGCGGCATGTCGCGCATTCGCCGCAGGGCGAGCCGTTTTGCGGATGCTCGCAGTTGATCGCCCGCGCAAAGATCTTCGCCGTGCTCGTCTTGCCCGTGCCGCGCGGCCCGCAAAAGAGATAGGCGTGGCCGATGTGACCCGTCTCGATCTGGTTTTGCAGGATGCGCACGATGTGTTCCTGCCGCACCAACCCGCTCAGCGTCGTCGGGCGGAAGGCGCGATAGAGTGCCTGGTAAGACATGGGATCCTCCTCTATTGTCCGTTCTTCTGCTGCCCGAACAGCGCCGCCGCCTTGCGCTTGGCGCGCTGCACGGCGTTGTCGGCGCTCTTGGCGCTGCGGCCCTCCCGCGCGGCGATCTCGGCGATGCTCAGTCCCTCCATATACAGGAGGAGCGCGCCGTATTCGGCGGGGGTGAGTGCGCCGCGGAGGCGGGCGAGGAACTCGCTGCGCTCCTCGTCGCCGATAAGCAGTGCCTCCGGGTCCGCCGCGGCGTACAGGGCAGGCTCCGCCTCGTTTTCGGCGGGGAGCGGAACGGAACGGTTCAGCGGCGCGTGTTTTTGCCGCGCCGCGCTGCGCACCGCGCCGACAATGCGGCGCTGGATGCACAGATAGGCAAAATTTTTGAAGCTGAGCCCGCCCGCGCGATAATCGGTGACGGCGCGGTACAGCCCGATCATTCCCTCCTGCGCGAGGTCTTCTGCGTCCCCTCCCGCAAGAAAAAAGCTGCGCGCGACGCCGCGCACCGTGTTTTTATAGCGGCGCAGCAGCTCTTCCATCGCCGCCTTGTCGCCGCCCTGCGCGGCGAGTGCGAGGCTCTCGTCGGTCATCGCCGCTGCCGCACCGCTTCATACGCGGCGATGCCCAGCGCGACGGACGCGTTGAGCGAATTCACCTTCCCGTACAGGGGAAGAGAGAGGATCTTGTCGCATTTTTTGCGCGTGAGCGGGGCGATGCCGCAGTCTTCTCCCCCCACGACGAGCGCAATGTCGCCGGTGAGGTCGGCGGCGTAGAGATCTTCGCCGTCCGCTTCCAGCCCGTACACCCAGTACCCGCTCTTTTGCAGCTGCTCGACGGCATAGTTGACGCCGGGCACCCGCGCCACGCGCACGTGGTTGGCGGCGCCTTCGCTGATGCGCACGACCGCGCCCGTGACCTGCGCGCTCTTGTTTTTGGGAATGACCACCCCGTCCGCGCCCGCACATTCGGCGACGCGCAGGATGCTCCCCAGATTATGAACGTCCTCCACCCCGTCGCAGACGATGACCATCCGTCCCCCTTCGCGCGTGGCGAGCAGCTCGTCAAAATCGGCATAGGTGTATTCGGAAACGTAGGCGATGACCCCCTGGTGGCGGCCGGTCTCGCTCTCGCGGTCGAGCGCGCGGGCATCCGCAAACTGAACGCGCACGTTCTTTTGGCGCGCCATCGCGAAGATGCGGCCGGCGCTTCCTTCCGCCCCCTTCTGCATCAGCAATTTATCGATCTCTTTGTCCGTCTTGAGCAGTTCCAAGACGGCGTTTCGCCCTTCGATCTTCATAACGTCTCTCCCGCAAACAGCTCGTCGATGCGCGCATAGTCGCCGACGAGATACAAAAATCCGACGACCGCTTCGAATCCGGTGGAAATATTGTATTCGGCGACGGTCGCGCTCTTGCTCTTGGTCGGCTTTTTCGCGTTGCGCCCGCGCAAAAAGATGTCGCGCTCCTCCTCGGTCAGCCGATCGCAGACCCGCTCGACCAAAGCCGCCTGCCCCTTCGCCGAAACGCGCGCAGACGCCATCTTTTGCAGCATGCCCGTCTTATAATCGGCAGAAAAGACCAGCCCCTCGCGCACGAACAGCGACCACACGGCGTCCCCCACAAAGGCGAGGACGACGGCATTCATTCCCCGCGCGCGCTCGCGCGGCATCGTTTCGTTGAATCGAACCATACGGCCATTATACCACATCCGCGCGGAAATTTCAATAACCTTGCGCGCATCTGCGCATTTTCTTGCTTTGCCGCATGCGCGCAATGACCTTGCCCCCGCACATTTTTTGTTTTGCCGCGCGCGCCGCCCCCCTGCCTCTTTCCCTGCCGCATTCCATCGCCCGCCTCCCCCCTCTCTCCGCGCCCCTTCCCATTTTTCAAAATTTTTTCAAAAAACATTGACAGCCGCCCTTCCCCATGATACAATACAGTTAGTACAGATAATACAAATAATACAATCATCGAGGAGGAGAACCATGGACGTGCGGCTGAGCGGAAAACGCAGCATCTACGAAGAGATCGTAGAAGAATACGCGCGCTTTATCCGCCTCGGGGTGCTGCGCGAGGGGGAAAAGCTGCCCTCCTGCCGCGCTCTCGCCGCGCAGCTGGGCATCAATCCCAACACGGTAGAGCGCGCCTTTGCGGAATTGGAAAAACAGGGGCTGATCCGCACCATCCCCAAAAAGGGCGCGTTCGTGCACCGCATCGAAGACGCGCACGCACACGCCTTGCGGGAAGCCAGGCGGCAGCTTTTGGCCGTGCGTGCATCGGGGCTGACGGCGCAGGAGGTGCATGCGCTCGTCGAGGAAGTCTATAAAAACGGCCGCGTCGGCGGCGAGGAGGAAAAAAATGATCCAAATTGAAGGGCTTTGCAAGTCCTATTCGACCAAGCGAGTGCTGAGCGGGATCGACCTGACCGTCAAAGACCGCGGCATTTTCGGGCTGATCGGCATCAACGGGGCGGGAAAATCCACTCTGCTGCGGCTGTTGGCGGGCGTATTGCGGGCGGATGCGGGCAGCATCCGCTTTGACGGGGCGGAGATTTTTGAAAACGCCGCCAAAAAGCGGGAGCTGTTTCTCCTGCCCGACGACCCCTATTACGCCGCGGACACGACGGCAGAAAAGCTGCTCAGCCTGTATTCCGCCTTCTACCCCCTCGACCGCGCGCGGTACGAAGAATTTGAAACGAAATTCAAACTGCAACGCAAGGCGCCCGTGCGCAGCTTTTCCAAGGGGATGAAGCGGCAGCTGTTCGTCGCCATCGCCCTCGCCTGCCGCCCGAAATATCTGCTTTTGGACGAGGCGTTCGACGGGCTGGACCCGCTGGCGCGGCTGGAATTCAAGCGCGGCCTCATCCGCCTGCAGGAGGAGGCGGGCAGCACGGTGGTCATCTCCTCCCACTCCCTGCGCGAGCTGGAGGACATCTGCTCCGAGTTCGCCCTGCTGGACGGCGGGACGGTCGCCGCGGCGGGCGACATCCGCGGCACGCTGGACAGCATACACAAATTCCAGGTCGCCCTCGGCCGCGAACCGCGGCGGGAGGACTTCCCCTTCGAGCTACTCTCCTTTGAAACGGAGGGGCGGGTGGCGCGCTTCGTCGCGCGCGGCGACCGCGAGGAGATCGTGCGCGCCATCGAGGCGCTCTCTCCGCTGTTCGTCGAGGAAGTCGCCGTCGATCTGGAAGAGCTGTTCCTGTGCGAAGTCAAGGCGAGGGGGTACCTGCAATGAAAAAAGCGATCTTGTATGAGTTGAAGCGCAACCTGCTTCCGCTGTGCATCTTCACCGCCCTGGCGACGGCGATCTTCGTCGTCTTCGCGCTGACCACCGACTTCGTTTCGGGATTCAGCTTCGACATGAACGGCGACCCGCTCGGGCGGACGCCGATCAACCCCCTCGTCGAGGTCCCGGGCTTCACTTTGGGTCTGCTCTGCGTGGCGGTGCCGGTGATGCAATTTGCCTACCGTATGAACAAGCGCAGCGCCGACCTGTGGTACGCGCTGCCCATCCGCCGCGACGCGCTCACGCTCGTGCGGGTGCTGGGCGGGCTCATCCTCGTGCTCGTCCCCTACACCGTCTCTTACTGGGCGGGCTTCGCCGTCATCGCGGCGAGCGAGAATCTGTTTGAACTGGGGCAGTATGGCATTCTGTTCGCGGCATCCCTGCCCGTCGGCATCGGGCTGTTCGGCGTCAACGCCTTCCTGTTCACCCGCGCCAACACCCTGTTCGACGGCATCGTGTTCCTGCTCGCGTGGGCGATCCTGCCCATGCTGCCCTTCTGGTGGCTGGATTCCGCCGCCAACATCGGCCGATTCTTCCGCGACGGCATCTACTGGTTCTCACCCGGCAACTACTCCACCTTCTCCCCCCTCGTCTGGCTGTTTACACAGTTCGCCGGCCGCATCTGCGGGACGGCCGGCACTTTGGCGGAAGCGCCCTTTATCTACGCGCTGGGCGCGGTCTATGCGGCGGCGGCATATTGCGGGCTGTTCTTCACGGCGCGGCAGCACCGCGCGGAGGACGTCGCGCAGGTGTCGGACAGCCGGTTCGGCTACCGCGTGCTCATCCCCGCCTTCATGGCGCTGCTCCTCGCCCTCGACTACCCCGCCGACGACCCGATCGCCATCTACGCCACCGCCTATGCAGTCACGCTGGCGGTCGGGACGATCGCCTACTTCGTCTATCGCCGCTCCTTCCGCCTCAAGCTCGCGGATATCCTCTGCCTCGTCGGCGCGCTGGCGCTGGGCACGGGGATCGGCCTGCTGGGCACGCAGGTGCTCGGCCCGTACTTTGCCGAGCTGTACAGCCCCCTCCGCGACGCGGCGGCGCTCCTGCCGCAGGCGCTCTCCATCCTTTGACCACTCCGTTTCCATCGATAAGACCGAAAGAAGCGCCCGCAAGGCTTTGCCTTGCGGGCGCTTCACTTATCCGCCTTGCGGGCGCTTCACTTATACGCCTTGCGGGCGCTTCTTTCCCGAGCGGTCTTACTTGCGGAACAGGGCGAGGATGCGCTCCGCCGCTTCCTCCGTCGCCTCCTCGCTCGCGAAGGCGGTGAGGCGGAAGAAGCCTTCGCCGTTCTTGCCGAAGCCGCTGCCCGGCGTGCCGACGACGTTCGCCTCCTCCAACAGATAGTCGAAGAACTTCCAGCTGTTCGCAAAACCGGGGCATTCCAGCCAGAGATAGGGCGAATTTTTGCCGCCCGTATAAAAGACGCCCAGCTCGTCGAGGCAGGCGGCGAGCCGCTGCGCGTTGCGGCGGTAGACGGCGAGGTTGGCCTCGATCTGCTTTCTGCCTTCTTCTGTGAACACCGCCTCCGCGCCCCGCTGCACGATGTAGGAGACGCCGTTGAACTTGGTCGTCTGGCGGCGCAGCCAAAGTTTGTTGCAGTGCACGCCGCCGCGCACCAGCGCGTGCGGCACCACCGTGTACCCGCAGCGGGTGCCCGTAAAGCCCGCCGTCTTGGACAGGGAACAGAACTCGATGGCGCAGCCCTCGGCGCCCTTCGTCTCGAAGATGCTGCGCGCCAGCCCTTCGCCCGCGACGAACCGCTCGTACGCGGCGTCATAGAGGATGATCGCGCCGCGCGCGTTGGCGTAGTCGACCCACGCCTGCAGCTGCTCGACCGAATACGCCGCGCCCGTCGGGTTGTTGGGGGAGCAGATGTAGATGATGTCCGCCTCCGTCCCTTCGTCGGGCATGGGCAAAAATCCGTTCGCGCGCGTGGCGTCCGCAAAGAGGATGCGCCGCCCCGCCATGACGTTGGTGTCCACATACACGGGGTACACGGGGTCGGGGACGAGCACGGTGTTGTCCACGTCGAACAGGTCGAGGACGTTGCCCACGTCGCTCTTGGCGCCGTCGGAGATAAAGATCTCGTCCGCGGCGAGCGCGATGCCGCGCGCCGCATAGTCGGCGCGGATCGCCTCGCGCAGGAAATCGTACCCCTGCTCGGGGCCGTAGCCGCGGAAGGTCTCCTTG
>CASEIS010000172.1 GCA_949287895.1 uncultured Bacillota bacterium | reverse complement strand
TATTTTTTGCCGTCGATCTCCACTTTATAGTCGCTGCCCATGTGGCGCTTGATGGAGATGACGGTGCGATCGGGGTTGGCGACGGCCTGGCGCTTTGCCACCTGGCCGACGATACGCGAGCCGTCCTTCTGGAAAGCCACGACGGAGGGCGTGGTGCGCGCGCCTTCCGGATTGGGGATGACGACAGCCTCGCCGCCTTCCATGACGGCGACGCACGAGTTGGTAGTACCTAAGTCAATGCCGATTACTTTTCCCATGATAGATCACTCCTTTATCCGAACCGGGGAGCTGCCCCCGGACCTGAATTCTTCTTTATTTTTGTTTTGAATGTATATCCAAACGCAGACTTGCGTCTTTGCCTTTTGAAACTCTTTTCTTAAACTGCTCGCGCAAGAAAAATCACTTTTCTTAAAATACTCGCGCAAGCAGAACCACGCTTCTGCGCCAGCGCACCCCATTTGCGCGTGAGCGCCTCAGCGGGTGAATGCGGCGCGCATCTTTGCGGTGTGCCCTTAAAAAGCGCGCCGCAGAGGGCAGCGCCCTCAGATCACGACTTTTTCTTTTGACAGCTCAAAAGAAAAAGTGTGAATCATGTCGTCACTTTCACCTGCGCGAAGCGCAGTACCTTTTCGCCCCGCTTGTAGCCCTTGAGGAAGACCTCCTTGACGTAGCCAGGCTCGACGCCCTCGGCGGCGGGCTCGCTCATGATCGCCTCGCAGTAGGCGGGGTCGAACTCCTCGTCTTTGGGGTCGATCGCCTCGATGCCCTCCTCTTCGAGCAGCTTGTTGAAGGAGCGGAGCACCAGCTCGATCCCCTTTTTGGTCTGCTCGTCGCAGGTGGCGAGGGCGCGCTCGAGATTGTCGCCCACGGGCAAGATCTTCAACAGCACGTCTGCCGTGCCGTCTACATAGGCATTGCGGCGGGTCTGCTCGTTGCGCTTGCGGAAGTTATCGAACTCCGCGGCGCAGCGCATCCATTTATCTTTATAGTCGGCGGCCTCCGCCTTGGCGGCGGCCAGCTCCGCTTTGAGCTTTTCGTGCGCGGCGTGGTGTTCGTGCCGCGGCTGTTCTGCCTTTTCGGCCTGTTCGGCCTGCTGCTCCTGCGCGGCGGACTGCTCGGCCGGCTGCGCGGCGTCCTCTTGCACGGGCGCGCCCTCTTTGATCTCTTCGTTCATGCTTTGTCGTCCTTGTCCTTATCTTGTTCCTTCTTTTTATTGTTGACCAGCCCCTCGAGCGCCTTGCCGACGTTTTCGAGCACGGTGATCACCTTGGTGTAGTCCATGCGGATGGGCCCGATGACGCCGTATGTGCCGAGGTTTTTGCCGCCGGCGGAATACGTCGCGGTGACGACGGAACAGTCGTCGGGGACGTCTTTGTCGTCGCACGAGCCGATCTTGACGTTGATCTGGATCTCGTCGTCGCCCGAATCGATGAGCTCGGCGATCTTATCCTTGCTGGAGATGACCGTCAGAAAATTTTTGACGTTTTCGATGTCCTCGAATTCGGGATGGTTGAAAATTTTGTCCTGCCCGGAGAGGACGACGTCCTCCTCGCGCGGGTGGGTGTACGTTTTGAGCGCGTCGATGACCTCACGCATGACCTGGCGGTACTGGCCGAACTCGGCGATCACCTGCTCCTCGACGTCCTTCGCCTCCGAGAGGCGCTTGCCCTCGAACAGCTTGGAGATGACGTGCGAGGCGTTGGTGAGGTCTTCATCGGGCATCCCTTCGGGGACGTCGATAAAGCTGTCGCGCAGGATGCGCTCGCCGGTGACGATGACCAGCAGCGCCCGCCCGTCTCCGCAGGGGAGCAGCGAGATGCTGCGGATGCGCTCGCCGTCGGCATGCGGGCCGATGGCGACGGAAGTGTAGTCGGTCAGGTCGGAGATGACCTTGGTCACGTCCTTGATGTGGTGCTCGACGTCGTTCGACTTGTGGCTGAACGCCTCGTGGATGTAATCGAGGTCGTGCTCGGAGAGGTCGCCCTTCTGCATCAGCTCTTCGATATAAAACCGATAGGCCTGCGGCGAAGGGACGCGCCCGCCCGAAGTGTGGAACTGCGTCAGGTACCCGAGCTCTTCCAGCGAGGCGAGTTCGTTGCGCACGGTGGCGGAGCTGATCTTGGTGAGATGCTTTTCTGCAATGCTCTTACTGGACACGGGTACGGCAGTGTTGATGTATTCGTCGACGACGATCTGTAAAATTTTCCGCTTACGGTCGGACATCTTCATAGCCGCTCACCCCTTCCGATGTTGGCACTTCTTTTTTTCTGTTGTTAGCACTCTCTTAACCTAAGTGCTAACGCTATTATATATAGATTCCCCGCCTTTGTCAAGAGTTTTGCGCCACAATCCGAAAAAATTTTTTTGTATGCCGGCGGCAAGCCGCCCGGCGCGCCCGCCGCCCAAACAGAACGCGCCCGCGC
>CASEIS010000171.1 GCA_949287895.1 uncultured Bacillota bacterium | reverse complement strand
ACGGCGGGCATCCGCGTCGTCATGATCACCGGCGACCACAAGGTCACCGCCATGGCCATCGCCAAGCAGCTGCACATCTTCCGCGAGGGCAACACCGTCATCTCCGGCACCGAGCTGGACGACATGACGGACGAACAGCTGGACAAGGCGGTCAAAAACTGCGTCGTGTTCGCGCGCGTATCCCCCTCGGATAAGCTGCGCATCATCCAGTCGCTCAAGCGCACCGGCGAAGTCGCCGCCATGACGGGCGACGGCGTCAACGATTCGCCCGCCCTCAAAGAGGCAGACATCGGCGTCGCCATGGGCATCACCGGTACCGACGTCGCCAAAGACGCGGCAGACGTCATCCTGCTCGACGACAACTTTACCACCATCGAATACGCCATCCGCGAGGGGCGCCGCGTGTACCGCAACATCCAAAAGGTCATTCAGTTCCTCGTCGCGGGCAACATCGCAGAGATCCTCATCCTGTTCATCGCCGTCTGCATCGGCCTGCCCGAAATGCCCATCGAGGCGGTGCACATCCTGCTCATCAACCTGGCGACAGATTCGCTGCCCGCCGTCGCACTGGGCGTCGACCCCGCCAGCCCCAACGTCATGAAGCACAAGCCGGTCAAGAGCGGCACCTTGTTCGAAAAGGGCATGATCTACCGCATCGTGCTGCACGGCCTGTTCATCTCGGCGGCGGCGTGGGCGGCCTACCTGATCGGTACCTATTGCTTCGCGCACGACCACGTGCAGGCGATGACGATGACCTTCATCGTCCTCTCCGTCTCCCAGCTCTCGCACGCGCTCAACCAGCGCTCGAACACAGAGTCCATCTTCAAGCGCGGCCAGGGCCACAACCCCTTCCTCGCGCTCGCGCTGCTCGTTTCAGCGGCGATCGTCGCGCTCGTCGTGTTCGTGCCGCCCTTGCAGAGCTTCTTCAACCTCACCAACCTCACCTGGCAGGAATGGCTGGTCAGCCTCGCGCTCTCGCTGTTCCCCCTCGTCGCGGTCGAGATCTCCAAGATCTTCATCCGCATCTACAAGCGCAGCCACCCCGACGTCGCCTGACGCCCATAGGAGTACAATGCGCTTTCCGCGCCCCTGCCTTTGCAGGGGCGCTTTTCTTTGTTTTATGGGGTTTGAAGCACTTTCGCGCGGCGGAACTTCTCTCGTTTGCACCTCCGTCCTCAAAATCAACGCGCTGCGGCGAGAGTGATTGCACGCAGAACTATTTCGGAAAAAAATAAGCCGCAGGCGTTAAAGCAAACAGGACGGGTCACTACCCGTCCTGTTGCAAAATACGCCTTGCGTTAGACAAAAAGGGCTCCCAAAAAAGATTTGCTTTGCAAAGATTTTTTGGGAAGAGGAGCCGCAGGCATCAAAGCAAACAGGACGGGTCACTACCCGTCCTGTTGCGAATTTTGCCTTGCGGCGACGATGGAGCTGCTAACCGGATTTGAACCGGTGACCTCGTCCTTACCAAGGACGTGCTCTACCTGCTGAGCCATAGCAGCGTCATTTTGTGCCCTCACGAACACAGCTATATCATTGTAGACTATTTTGGAGAAAAAGTCAATCTTTTTTACCGAGATTTTCTGCACAAATTCGACAAGCCTTTCGGTTCGCCTTGCCGCGCGGCGCGTAGCGGCCCGCGTAGTGGCGGCGGTAGGCGGCGGCGCAGGGGTAGGCGTCCCCCTTGTCGCAGCAGCGGCAGTAGGGGAATTCGCCGCAGACGTCGCGCATCGCCCGCTCGCTCTCCATCCATTTTTCCCGCTCGAGCACGGCCTGCAGTTCGCTCTCTTCCATCGCTCGCCCTCCGTATTCCATATTATAGAGCGTTTTTGAGAAAAAAGCAACGGTTTGGCGAGAATTTCCGCGCGGAGATTGACCGCGCCGCCCTTTCTCTGCTATAATACAACAAAAGGGAGGTGCCGCATGGACGGAAAAGAGGTGTTTTTGCAGATCTACGACGAGGCGATCGTGCGGGATGGGGCGGACAAGCTGCGCGCCTATCTCCTGCACTCAGATTTTTTTGATGCGCCCGCCAGCATCCGCTACCATTCCAATGTCGCGGGCGGGCTGTGCGCCCATTCGGTCAACGTCTATCGCCGCCTGCTGCAGCTTTTGCAGCAGGAACGCGCCGACGCCTACCCGAGCGAGGGGGCGCTGCGCGAGACGGCCGCCATTTGCGGCCTGCTGCACGACGTGTGTAAGATCGGCTTCTACCGCCCCGACTTCCGCAACGTCAAGGAGGACGGCGTCTGGGTGCGCAAGCCCTGCTACGTGCGCGACGAGGCCTACCCCTTCGGGCACGGAGAAAAGTCCGTCTTCCTCATCAGTCGCTACCTGCGCCTGACGGCGGAGGAGGCGATGGCCATCAACTGGCACATGGGCGGCTTCGACGCCCGCGCGCGCGGCGGCGACCATTCGATCAGCGAGGCATTCGGCAAGTATCCGCTCGCGGTGCTGCTGCACGTGGCCGACCTCGAGGCGACCTATCTGGACGAAAAGCGCGGCTGAGCGTTCGCGCGCGGCTTGCGGTTGCATGG
>CASEIS010000170.1 GCA_949287895.1 uncultured Bacillota bacterium | reverse complement strand
AAACGGTAAACTATATTATGCTGACTTCGCGGGCAGATGCGCCGCGCGGCAGCGAAATAGACCTATGCAGAGATGTCTGAGCGGCCTAAGGAGCACGACTGGAAATCGTGTGTACCTCGTAAGGGTACCGAGGGTTCAATTCCCTCTCTCTGCGCCATCGTCGCCGCAAGGCGTATTTTGCAACAGGACGGGTAGTAACCCGTCCTGTTTGCTTTAACGCCTGCGGCTCCTCTTCCCAAAAAGTTCTGCGATACTTTTTGGGAGCCCTGTTCTTGCACCTATTTAGGTGCTTTTTTTTCATTTTATTTATGCTACTTTCGGCGAGGAAATAAACAGGTATTGACCATTTTACCTTCCAGTAATACAATAAAAACATCATAAGCTATCATAAAATAGCAAGCAGGTTAGATCTGTAACCAAACCAATAGCATCATACTTTATTTCCCGCGCCGTTGACACTGAAATTGCATTGAACATAATACAGACGAACTATGATCGCCTGTAAACAAAAGCGGCGTACCAAATGCGGTACGCCGCTTTACTGTATGCCCGCGCAGGGGCGCCCCTATCCCTGCCGCGCGGCGAAAGGCGCGCGGCCTTTGTATTTACTTCCAGTTTATGCGGTGAACGAAAAGGAGATTCCCTTTTGAAATGAATGGCGCTATAATATCGCTGTAAATCAAAAGGAGGTAACTTTTATGGAATATGTGACGCTTGCGAACGGAGTGAAGATGCCGCAGCTGGGCTATGGGGTGTACCAGGTGACGCGCGAGGAGTGCGAGCGGTGCGTATCCGACGCGCTCGCCGCGGGATACAGGCACATCGACACGGCGCAGTCTTACTTCAACGAGGAGGAAGTCGGGAACGCCATCCAAAAGTCGGGCATCCCCCGCGAGCAGATCTTTATCACCACCAAGGTGTGGATCGAGCACTATGGCCACGACGAGTGCAGAAAGTCGGTTCTGGAGTCCATGCGCAAATTGCAGGTGGACTACATCGACCTCGTTCTTCTTCACCAGCCGTTTTCCGATTACTACGGCGCGTGGCGCGCCTTGGAGGAGCTGTATGCCGAGGGCAAGCTGCGGGCGATCGGCGTATCCAACTTTTTGCCGGACAGGCTGGTAGACCTGTGCTCCTTCTCGCGCATCAAACCGATGGTCAACCAGGTGGAGACGCACCCCCACAACCAGCAGAAGGCCGCGCACGAGTGGATGAAGAAGTACGGCGTCGCGCACGAGGCGTGGGCGCCCTTCGGCGAGGGGCGCGGGGGCCTGTTTACCGACCCCGTCCTTACAAAGATCGGCGCAAAATACGGCAAGACGACGGCGCAGGTCATGCTGCGCTGGCATCTGCAGCGGGGCATCATCGTCATCCCCAAATCGGTGCGCAAGGAGAGGATGGAAGAAAACTTTGACGTATTTGACTTTTCGCTGACGGACGAGGACATGCAGGAGATCGCCGCGCTCGACAAGGGGCAGTCTTCCTTCTTCTCGCACACAGACCCCGCGACGGTGGAGATGTTCGTGCGGATGGTCGAGGAGCGCCGCGGCAAGAGCAGCGACACCGCCAAAAAGGACTGGTGACGGGGTCTTCTCGCCCAAAGGAGAATAAACGATGAAAAAATTGATCACGGCGCTGCTGTGCGGGCTGCTGGCCCTCTCCCTTGCGTTCGCCTTTGCCGCCTGCGCCGACGACCCTGCGGACGGGCAGGGCATGCCGGACGCCCCGCACACGGCGGGAGACGCGGACAGCGACATGCTGGTCGTCTACTTTTCGTGGTCGAGCTCGCAGAACACCGAGCGCATGGCCGAATATATCGCCGAGCAGACGGGCGCGTACCTCGTCGAGATCGTGCCCGCAGAGCCGTATGAAGGCAGCTATTCGGACGTCGCCTACGGCAGGGCACAGGAGGAGGCGGAGACAAACGCCCGCCCCGCCGTCTCGCAGGCGACGTACGATTTGATCGACCTCGACCGCTACGACACCATCCTCGTCGGCTACCCCATCTGGTGGCACACGGCGCCCATGGTCATCGGCACCTTCCTCGAGCACTACGACTGGACGGGCAAGGACATCTATCCCTTCTCGCAGTCTTCCTCGATGGATGCGTCGCAGTTTGAAGAGTCTATGCAGTTCGTGCGCGACTGCGCGGAAAATGCCGACGTGCACGGCGGGCTGTTCGTGCGCCCGAGCGCGACGGAGGACATCGACGCCTACCTTGCGGGAAACGGTTTGACCGGTGCGCAGCAGCCCGACCAGCCCGAACAGCCGGAGGAACCCGACCAGCCGGAGGAGCCCGAGCAACCCGAGCAACCCGATCAGCCTGAGGAGCCCGACCAGCCCGAGGAGCCCGACCAGCCGGAGGAACCCGAACAGCCGGAGGAGCCCGATCAGCCTGAAGAACCCGCGGAGGGCGGCGTGCTCGTCGTGTACTTCTCGGCGACGGGCAACACAGAAGAGGTGGCGGAATACATCGCAGACTACACGGGCGGCACGCTGTTCGAGCTCGTGCCCGTCGACCCGTACACGTCGGCAGACCTGCGCTGGACGGACGAAAACAGCCGCGTCGTGCGGGAGTATGAGCAGAAGCAAGCGGGCACGCTCGCAACGGTGGAGCTGACAGACGTCACCGTGGACGGCTGGGAAAACTACGATACCGTATTTTTCGGCTTCCCCATCTGGTGGTACGAGGCGGCGTGGCCGGTGTATGACTTTGCCATCAGCAACAACTTTACGGGCAAGACCGTCTACACATTTTGCACGTCTTCGAGCTCCGGCCTCGGCGACAGCACCGATGTGCTCGCCGCGATGGCGGGCGGCGAGGGAACATGGCTGGACGGCCGCAGGTTTTCCTCTTCCACATCGCAATCGACGGTAGAAAGCTGGCTGGAAGAGCTCGGCTTTGACGGCACGGACGGCGGCTATATGCCGCCGCCCGAAACGGGCGACGGCCCCGCGGAAAACGCCCCCACCGCCGACATGGCGGTACCCACACCCGGCGAGCGGCAGACCATCCTCTTATGGAACGAGGGAAATATCCCCGCATATAACGCAAGCCATCAGGCCGCGAGCGCGGACGGGCTCGGCTTTATCCCCTACATCGAGAGCTTCCCCGCGCAGGGGGAAATAAAGGGCGCGGTGCTCATCTGCCCGGGCGGCGCCTTCCAATTCCGCAGAACGGTCAGCGAGGGGTATAACGTCGCCGAGGCGCTCGCCGCGCGCGGCTATCAGTGCTTTGTCGTCAGCTACCGTCTGCGCCCCTATTCGCAGGAGGTCAGCGCGCTCGATTTAGCCCGTGCCGTGCGCTATGTGCGCGCCAATGCCGAGGCATACGGCATCGACGAGGACGACATCGCCGTCGTCGGCTTTTCGGCGGGCGGCATCCTGTGCGGCGAGCTGCTCCTGCACAGCGACGGCTATCTGCTGCCCACGGCGATCGCCCCCGATTACACGCCCGACAGCTTAGACTACGTCTCCGCCGAGGCTTCGGCCATCGGGCACATCTATTCCTTTTACGGAAGATTGTCCGTCTCCGACAACGACGTCGACACGCTGCGCGCGGGCGACCTGCCGCCTACCTTCTACGCCTACGGCACGCGCGACCCCTTCTACTCGCAGTTTATCCGGAACGCAGAGGCGGCGCGCGAGGCGGGCGTTAAAGTCGAAGAACACGTCTATCAGAATATCGGGCACGGCTTCGGCGCGGGCAACGCATCC
>CASEIS010000169.1 GCA_949287895.1 uncultured Bacillota bacterium | reverse complement strand
GATCTTGGAAAGTTCTGTGCAGAGCACACTCTCCGCAATGACGGTGAACGCCTTGATCGCGCAAACGTCGCTGCGCTCGGTCGCGGCGCGCACCGCCTCGTGCGAGAGATAATCGACGGTGTTCAGTCCGCGCATGAGGGTGGGGATGGGCTTCATCGCGAGACGGACGACGAGCTCCTCGCCGTTGGACATCCCGCCCTCGACGCCGCCCGCGCGGTTGGTCGTGCGGAAGTACCCGCGTTCCGCGTCGTAATACACTTCGTCGTGCACTTCGCTGCCGCGGCGCATCGCGGCGGAAAAGCCGAGCCCGAACTCCACGCCCTTCACCGCCTGCACCGCCATCAGCGCGCCCGCGAGCCTGCCGTCCAGCTTTTCGCCGCTCGACATACAGCTCCCGAAGCCGCATTTCAGTCCTTTCACGCGCACTTCCGCAATGCCGCCGCAGGTATCGCCCGCCTCCTTGCAGGCGTCGATCGCAGCCATCGCCGCTCTCTCTGCGTCCGCATCCATCATAAACAGGTCGGGACGCCGCCCCGCGAGTTGGTCGAAGGAATACTCCCTCTCATCCGAAACGCCGCCCGCGGCGCGCACATAGCCGCGCACTTCGACGCCCAGCCCGCGCAAAAACTGCCTGCACACCGTCCCCGCCGCGACGCGCACGGCGGTCTCCCGCGCCGAAGCGCGTTCGAGGATGTTGCGCGCGTCCGTGCCGCCGTATTTTTTGAGGCCCGTGAGATCGGCGTGTCCCGGGCGCACCTTGGTGAGCGTGCGGCGGGAGGTATCGCACCCCTCGGGCGCCATATACTCCTTCCAGTTCTCGTAGTCGCGGTTCCACACGGCGAGCGTCAGGGGACTGCCGAGCGTCATTCCGTCGCGCACGCCCGATAAGATCTCCGCCCTGTCGCATTCGATCTTCTGCCGCGCGCCCCGCCCGTAGCCCGACTGCCGCAGGGCAAGATAGCCGTCGATCTCGCCGAGATCGACCCTCAGCCCCGAGGGAAGCCCCTCTATGATACAAAATAAACCCTTTCCGTGCGATTCGCCGGCGGTCGTGATGGTCATGTCAGCCTCCGATATGTGTCTGTAATGTATATGTTCCGTCCCTGACGGTGAGCAGGATATGCCCCTGTTCGTCCGTGCGGTAGATCTCCGCCCCGACTGCGGCGAGCCGCGCCGTCGTCTCTCCCGCGGGATGGCGGTAGAAGTTCCCCGCCCCGCACGAGACGATCGCCGCCGCCGGCGAAAGCATGGAGAGCCATTCCTCGCAGGAGGCGCTCGCCGCCCCGTGATGCGCCACTTTCAAAACGTCCGTCTCGCCGAGCCGCACGCGCAGCCGCCCGCTGTCCAGGATGTCCTCCGAAAGAGCAAGTTCGGAGAGGATCGCCCTCTCCCGCACCGCGTCCGCATCGCCCGAGAGCAGGATATTGACGCCGCCGTAGCTCACATAGAGCATCGCCGAGGAGACGTTTTCCTCCGTTTCGCCCGCGGCGTGCGGAGAAATGCACACCGCGTATGCGCCCGACGCGTCCTCGACGGCGTCGTAGCGCACGAGCGTATCGCGCGCACAGCCCTCTTTCAGGACGGCGTCGAGGAAGCTCTCGTACGCAGGCGCCCCGGAAGGCAGGACGGGCAGATAGACGCAGTCAAAGGAAAACACACGCAGCAGTTCGCGGGCGCCGCCGTAATGATCGAT
>CASEIS010000168.1 GCA_949287895.1 uncultured Bacillota bacterium | reverse complement strand
GTAATATATATAAGCTGTCACGGGGGCGTAGCTCAGTTGGTTAGAGCGCATGCTTGACATGCATGAGGTCATAAGTTCGAGTCTTACCGTCCCCACCAAAAAGCGCAGAGGGCACCATGTGGTGCCCTCTGCGCTTTTTTGGGTGGGGACGGGAGCCGCGAACTTCCGCGAGGCGGCAAAGCCGCCGCGCGGAAGTTCGCGCTCGAGCGCAGCGAGAGCTTTGCCGAGGGGACCCCGCTTGCGGGGTTTCGGCAAGCCCTTACCGTCCCCACCTTTATGTTCAGAAAAGGCTATATGCTCGAGCGCAGCGAGAGGGAGCCGTAGCCGCAAGCCCTTACATCTCTACCAATTTATATTGATAGAGGGGAGAGAGCCGAAAGCCGCAAGCTCTTACCGTCCTCACCTTTTAACGTCCAAGCCCATACGCGCCGCTCGTCTGCGAGCCGCTGCTGTACGCGTGCCCGCCCGTTCTATCTGCCGCCCGGCGAGAATACAATACCTTGTACATTTTTTGTCGAGGTGCGTATGCGCGCATATCACTCCCTTTCCGCGGCGGAGGCAGTATCCGCCCTGCAAACATCCGAGGTGGGCATCGGCGAGGCAGAGGCCGCCCGCCGCCTGCAACAGTACGGAGAAAACGCCCTGCCCTCCCGCAAAAAGGGCGGGCCCTTCCGCCTGTTTTTGGGGCAGTTCAAGGACTTTATGACCATCCTCCTGCTGTGCGCCGCCGCCCTCTCCGCCGCCGTCGCCTTCGCCACGGGGGACAGGGGCGGGCTGACGGACACGGGCATCCTGCTGCTCATCGTGCTGCTCAACGCCGTTGTCGGCTTCATCCAGCAGTACCGCGCGGACACCGCCGTCGAAAAGCTGGACCGCCTCTCCGTCTGCCGCGCCAAGGTCGTGCGCGGCGGCCGCGACCTGCTCCTCGACAGCCGCCTCCTCGTCCCCGGCGACGTCATCTTTTTGGAAGAAGGGGACATGGTCCCCGCCGACTGCCGCCTCCTGCGCGCCGAGCAGCTGCGCTGCGACGAATCGGCGCTGACGGGCGAATCGAGCGGCGTCTCCAAATCGGAAGCGCCCGTCTCCGCCAAGGCCCCCCTCGCCGAGCGCCGCTGTATGCTGTATTCCTCCTCTTTCGTCGTGCGCGGGCGTGCGCAGGCGGTCGTCGTCGGCACGGGCAAGGACACAGAGATCGGCCAGATCGCTGGCATGCTCGCCCGGACGGACACTGCCAAGACCCCGCTCGAACAGGCGCTCGCCGTGCTCGGCCGCATCATCACCGCCTTCGTCGCGGCGGTGGCGGTGCTGCTCTTCTGCATCGGCGTGTTCGGGCGGGGCGTGCCGCTGCTCGATGGCTTTTTGTCCGCCGTCGCGGTCGCCGTCGCCGCCATCCCCGAGGGGATGCCCGCCGTCGTCACCGTCATCATGGCGATGGGGGTGCAGAAGATGAGCCGCGAGCGCGCCATCGTCCGCCGCCTGCACGCGGTGGAGACGCTTGGCGGCTGCAGCTGTATCTGCTCGGATAAGACGGGCACCCTCACCGAAAACCGCATGACGGTGGAGGAAGTCGTCACAAGTTTCGCCCCCTTCCGCGCCGCCGCGCATCCATCTGTGCCCGCCGCCGATGTTTTGTCGCCCGCCGCGGGGGAGTTTGCCGCCTCGCCCTCCGAACGTTCGGCAGGGGAGAAGTCGGCTGGGGAGAGGCCTGCGGGCGAGCGGCACCTGCTCGCGTGCATGCTGCTGTGCAACGGCGTGCGCACGCGCGGGGGGAAGCCGACCGGCGACCCGACCGAAGTTGCCCTCGTCGCTTACGCGCGGGGGCTGGGCGTGCAGGCGCGCGGCCGCAGGCTGGGCGGCATCCCCTTCTCCTCCGAGAGCAAGCGCATGACCGTCTCTGTGGAGACGGACGAGGGGCGCTTCGACTATGTAAAGGGGGGCGCAGACGTGCTGCTGCGCCGCTGCGACCGCATCTTCGACGGCCGCGTGCGGCCGATGACGGAGGAGGACCGCGCCGCCGTGCTCGCCGCGACCGCGCAGCTCGCCTCCCGCGCCCTGCGCGTGCTCGGCTTCGCCTACCGCCCGTACGCGGGCGCGCCCTGCGACGAAGAGCTCATCTTTGTCGGCATCTGCGGCATGATCGACCCGCCCAAACAGGGGGCGAAGGAGGCGGTCGCCGCCTGCAAGGGGGCGGGCATCACTCCCGTCATGATCACGGGCGACCACCGCGCGACCGCCTACGCCATCGCCGCGCGCCTGGGCATCGCCGACAGCGAGAGCCAGGTCGTCACGGGCACCGAGCTGGACGCCATGACGCCGGAACAGCTGCGCGCGCGGGTGCCGCAGGCGCGCGTGTTCGCGCGCGTCAGCCCCGGGCACAAGAGCCTGATCGTCGGGCAGCTGCAGGCGGCGGGCGGCGTCGTCGCCATGACGGGCGACGGCATCAACGACGCGCCCGGCATCCGCAAGGCGGATATCGGCATCGCGATGGGGCAGTCGGGCACCGACGTCACCAAGAGCGCTGCCGACATGATCATCGCCGACGACAACTTCGCGACCATCGTCACCGCCGTGCGCGAGGGGCGGCGGGTGTTCGCCAACATCCGCAAGACGGTGCGCTTCTTCCTCGCCACCAACCTCGCCGAAGTGCTCGCCGTGCTCATCGCCGCCCTCGCCTTCGCAAAATTTGATTTTCTCACCTCCACCCAGCTGCTCTGGATCAACCTCATCACCGACAGCCTGCCCGTCCTCTCGTTGGGCGCCGACCGCGCCGAGCGCGACTGTATGCTCCGCCCGCCCGAGCGCGCTTCGTCGCTGTTCTCGGCCGAGTCGCTCGCCTCCGTCGCGGTGTACGGCGCCGTGCAGACGGCGCTGTGCATGGGCACCTTCGCCTTCGCTTTGCACGCGTACGGGAACGCCGCCGCCGTCACCATGACCTTCTTCACTCTCTCCTTTTTGGAGCTGTTCCACTCCTTCAACATCCGTTCGGAGCGCGCCTCCGCCTTCGGCAGGGGATTTTTCGAAAACAAGATGCTCTTTGCCACCGTCGGCATCGGCGTCGCCGTCAACCTCGCCCTGTGCGCCTTCCCGCCGCTGCGCGCCGCCTTCGGCGTCGCCGCGCTCACGGGCGCGCAGTGGGGCATCGTGTTCGCATCTTCCCTCGCCGTCATCCCCGCCGCCGAGCTGTACAAGGCGCTCGTCCGCCTCGTCCTGCGGCTGCGGAAGAAGCGCCCGCGCGCCCGCCTCGCCGCCCGCCCCGCCCGCACGTAGCCCCCGCCTGCAAAAAAAGAAGGAACGCCCGCGTGCGCCCCCTCAAGCTCTGAGAACGGACCTTTATGAAAGG
>CASEIS010000167.1 GCA_949287895.1 uncultured Bacillota bacterium | reverse complement strand
GGTGCGACCGGGCCGCAGGGCGCAACCGGGCCACGCGGCGCGACCGGGGCGACGGGAGCGACGGGAGCGACGGGAGCGACGGGAACGGCGCCGCAGACGCAGGCGCTGGCGGCGTATTCGACGCCGGCGGCCGCGGTGGCGAACGGCTCGCCCGTCGTGTTTGACCGCAACGCCGCGCAGAGCGGCACGGCCATCACGCACGCCGTCAACTCGGCAGACGTGACGCTCAGCGAGGCGGGCAGCTACTACGCCTCGTTCAGCGGCACGGCCGCGCCGCAGCAGGGAGCGACGCTGCCGCTGACCGCGCTGGTCACATTCACCTTGGACGGCGTGACGCTCAGCGGCCCCGCCGCCCAGCACGTGTTTACGAGCGCGAGCGAGACGTCGCCGCTGGCCGCCTCGACGGTGTTCACCGTGACGGCCCCGCCCGCGACGCTGCGCGTAAGCTCGAGCGGCGGCGCGCTGCTCTACTCTAACACGTCGCTCAACGTGTTCCGCATCTGACCGCCGCACGGGCGGGGGCGGGCGCCCTCAAAAGGGCGCCCGCTTATTTTGCGCGCGGCGGGCAGCTTACCCTTCCCTTCCCCGCCAAAACGCAACGGCGCAAAGAAAAAAACGGGGCAAAAACAGTTGCCTCGCGCGTAAAAATATTGTATACTTATATAAACAAACGGCACAGCTCTATATTTTGGTGCATTACGGGCAACCCTGTACTGCGATTGGAAACGCACACCGCCGCGCGGTGCAAACGAACAACACGACGCAAAAGACCTCGTGTTGTTTTATTTTTTGTACAGGAGAGAAAAAACCATGCCCAAAAACCTTTTCCAAGAGATCGTATTCACCCTGCTGATGGTGGTCGTGATGGTGTACGCGATGGTGTGCTACAACATCGCGCTCGACTTCGGCGAGCTCAACAACACCGTGTTCGTCGCGGCCTTTTCCGAGCTGTGGTACATGGGGCTGATCGCCTTCGTGCTCGAACTGCTCGTCGTGGGGCCGCTCGCCAAAAAGCTGGCCTTCCGCCTGCTCGACCCCGCCTCGGCGGCGCCCATCCTCTTGACGCTCGCGATCTCGGCGATCACCGTGTGCTTTATGTGCCCGCTCATGAGCCTGGCGGCGACGCTGCTCATCAAGCAGCCGGAGGCGGCGAACTTCTTAGCGGTATGGCTGCAGACGACCGCCTTCAACTTCCCGATGGCGCTGTGCTGGCAGCTCTTTTACGCGGGGCCGCTGGTGCGGCTGCTCTTCCGCGCCGCCTTCGTCTACCCCCGCCGCAACAAAGAGCGGGCGGCGCAGCCCGCGCAGGAGGCGCAGCCCGCGCAGGCGATGCAGGAAGGCCGCGACCGTTGAACCGCTGCGCGGCAAAAAGAAGGGCACGATAACGCGGGCAACTCGCTTTTGCCGCGCGGACGGAGCCGCGCGGCGCAATTTTCTCCCGCCCCGAAAAAAGGAAAGCGGCGCCGCAGGCGGCGGGGATCGGGCGGGGGCGCCCGCTTGACAAATATCCCGAAAAGGAGTATGCTATCTCAAGAAAGAATGTGCGCCCGCGACAAAGGCAGCGCGGGCGGAGCGACGAGCCGGCCGCGCGGAACTTTCTTCACCCCAAAAACAAAGGGGCAGAAGGCCGGGGCGGCACCCTTTGGCCGCCTGCGGGCGGCTTTTACACAGGACACGGAGGCAGCAGCGAGAGGCATGATCACGGCAGACATCCACACGCACACCACCTTTTCCCCCGACGGGCGCAGCACCATCGACGAGATGGTCGCGCGGGCGCGGGAGATGGGGCTGGAAATTTACGGCATATCCGAACACTTCAACTACGACTATGACCGTTTGCACCTGACCATCGACGGCGAGGAAGTGCCGCCGACCGACGCGGAGGCGTACTTTGCACGGGCGCGCGCGCTGCAGGCGGAAAACGCGGGCAAGCTGCGCATCTTGGTGGGCGCGGAGTTCGGCTTCGACCACGACAGCCGCTCGCAGGAGCATTACTGCGAGACGGCGCGCCGCTTTAAGCCGGACTTTATCATCAACAGCATCCACACCTGCCTGGGGATGGACTGCTACTTTCCCCACTACAGCGAGGGGCGCAGCAAGGCGTTTGCGTACAACGCCTACCTCTACCGCGTGCTCGAAAGCCTGGACGCCGCCTACCCCTACGACATCGTGGCGCACCTCGGCTACTGCGCGCGCAACGCGACCTACCCCGACCCCAAGCTGCGCTATGCCGACTTTGCCGACGTGCTCGACGAGATCTTGCGGCGCATCGTCGCGCGCGGCAAAATTTTGGAGGTGAATACCTCCGCAAAGACGGCGGGCAGCCCCTTTATCCCCGACGTCGACATTTTGGCGCGCTACTACGAGCTGGGGGGAAGGGACGTCTCCTTCGCCTCCGACGCGCACGACACGAGCCGCATCGGCGAAAAGCGCGAACTCGTCGCCGATGCGCTGCGCAGCATCGGCTTTACCTACCTCACCGTGCCGTGCCGGGGGGAGAAAATAAAAATTTCGCTCGGAGAATTTGTTTCGTGCTGACGAAACAAATTCTTCCGATTTGAAGACAACCCCGCGGGCGCGCGCAAGCGCTGGCCGCGGGGTTTTCCTCATCGTCGCGCGTTTAGATGCACACCTTTAATAACGCGCGACGATTTCACCTTTCCCCCAAAAGCCTAACGGCAAATTGGGGGAAAAAGCGAGAAGTGTCATTTTTGCTTTTCCAAAAAATTCAACTCGGAGATTTCTCGGCGAGCTGACGCCTGCGAAATCTTCCGATTTTAGAGAAAACCCGCTGCCGAGCAGCAATAGCTGCAAGCAGCGGGTTTTCTTTCAATTCGCAGAAATTTGTTTTAACAGCTCAAAAGAAATTCTCCGAGCCATGCGTCTGCTTATTTGTCTTCTTTTTTGGCGGATTCGATCTTGGCGGGCTCGGCTTTGGCGGCCTTGGCCTCTTCGCTCTTCTTCTGCTCTTCCTCGACGGCGGCGCGCACGGTCGTCTCCATCTTGGCGCCGACCAGCGTCATGATGATGACGGTCGCGTACACGGCGATCTTTGCGATGATCAGCAAAAAGTCGACCCAATTCAAAAAGGTGGCGTACCCCGTGTTGTACGTGAACCGCTGGATGCCGGAGAGGATGGAGACGAGCGCGTCTGCCGCCAAAAAGATGAGGGTGACGATGAAGCACTGCTTCGCCGAACGGCGCAGCTCTTCGTCTTCGCTCTTGACGATGGCGTACCCGCCCGCGATGGCGAATGCGATGATGCTGAAGTAACCGCACACCCAGACGAGCACCTTCTTCCAGCTTTTCGTCCAAACTTCTTTCATATCTTCCTCCTGATGCGGGCGGGCTCGCGGCCCTGCCTCGCCTCTATTATATAGGATGTGCGGCCCGTTTGTCAATCGTCAAAAAGATTTTGTCGAAAAACCGCCCTCTGCGGCGCAGTTTACGCATCCTCTTCCTCGCCCGCGGCTTCCCCCTCCTCGCCGAGGGTGAGCTTGTACAGCTCGCTTTTGGAGACGCCGCGGTCCTTTGCGGCGCGCTTGAGCGCCTCTTTGCGCGGCATGCCCTGCGCCGTGTAGTGGGCGACGTGTTCGGCGGGGGTGAGGGAATTGAGGGGGTTTTCGCGCGCGGCCGCACCGCCGACGAGCAGCACGTACTCTCCCCGCTTTTCGCCCGCAAGCCCCTCTGCAAGTGAAAAGTGCTGCACGCTCTCGTGCACCTTGGTGATCTCGCGCACGGCGCAGGCGGGGCGGTCGCCGAAGGCTTCCAAAAGGAGGGCGAGGTCGTCGTCGACGTCTTGGGGTGCGCTGTAGAAGAGAAGAGTGCCCGTAAAGTCGGCATATCGCTGCAGGAGGGCGCGCTTTTCAGACTTCTTCCCCCGCAGAAAGCCGACGAAGGCGAAGGTATCGGCGGGGAGGCCGGAGAGCACGAGCGCCGCCACAAAGGCGCACGCGCCCGGGGCGAGGGTGTACGGCACGTCCGCCTCGCGCAGCGCCTGCACGAGCAGGTTGCCGGGGTCGGAGATGACGGGCGTGCCCGCGTCCGTGACCACGGCGACCTCCTTGCCCTCGCGCGCGAGGGAGACGAGCTTTTGCGCCGCCGCCCGCTCGTTGAACTTGTGGCAGGCGACGAGCGGCTTTTTGATGCCGTAGTGGTTGAGCAGCTTGAGGGAGTGGCGGGTGTCCTCGCAGAAGATGACGTCCGCCGCGCGCAGGGTATCCAGCGCGCGCAATGTGATGTCAGCCAAATTGCCGATGGGCGTTGCGACGAATGTAACCAAATGAAACCTCCCTCGGAGATTTCTCGGCGAGCTGACGCCTGCGAAATCTTCCGATTTGAAGACAACCCCGCGGGCACGCGCGGCGCGCTGGCCGCGGGGTTGTCCTCATCGTCGCGCGTTTAGGTGCTCACCTTTAATAGCGCGCGACGATTTCACCTTTCCCCGTGCAGCGCCCACGCGCTGTAAGGGGAAAAAGCAAAAAGTGTCATTTTTGCTTTTTCTATTATTTTAATAAAAATAATTGCGCGAGTCAAAATCGCAATTTTGATGAGCGCACTCAACTTGCGCGCAAGCGCTCAACGAGGGCGCAGCCCTCTAACCTTTCTTAAAATACGCGCGCAAGCAGAACCGCGCTTCTGCGTTAGCGCACCCACATTTGCGCGTCAAGCGCCTCAGCGGGTGAATGCGGCGCGCAAAAACAGGGTTCCCGAAAATCACAGCGGAGCGAAGCGTCGCGAGATTTTTGGGAAGAATTTCACAAAATTTCTTTTGAGCTGACAAAAGAAATTTTCGTGATTTGAGGGCTCTGCCCTCTTTGCGGCATATTTTCAGGGCACTCTATTTAATAAATGCCGCACATTCACCCGCTGAGGCGCTCGCGCGCAAATTGAGTTGCGCTGCGCAAAGACGTGGCTTTGCTTGCGCGAGTAATTTTAATTAAAATGATTGAAAAAGCAAAAACCGCGCTTTTTACTTTTTCCCCCAATTTGCCGCGAGGCTCACGGGAAGAGGGTGAAGCCGCGCGATTTTTTAACAGCGTGCCCTTAAAGCATCGCGCGGCGAGGGAGAAAACGCTGCTGCGCGCAGCGTGCGGCGGTGTCTCCCTCAAATCACGAAAAATAATTTCGTCAGCTCGAAATTATTTTTGTGAACCAATTGTTACTTCTACCCCCTCCTTGCCGCCCTTGACACCTTCTACCAGCACGAGGTAGGGCTTGCCGCCCGCGCGGCCGGAGACGAGCTGCAGGCGCTTGGGCTCGATGGAGCGCGCCTTCATGCCGGCGAGCAGCTCGGCGATGCGGTCTGCGCGGTGGACGATGGCGAGCCGGCCGCCGAACTTTAAGATGCGCCGCGCGCAGTCTAACAGCTCGGCGAGCGTCAGAGAGATCTCGCTGCGGCACAGCGCCTTGGCGGGGTCTGCGTTTGCAAAGCCGCCCCGCTCGTAGGGCGGGTTGCACAATATCAGCGAAAAAAAGTCGTCGTATTCCCGCCCGATGTCCTGCACGCGGCAATGCACGGCGGAAAAGCCGGACAGGTTATTGAGCGCAATGCTCCGCTCGCTCATCGAATACAGCTTTTCCTGCATTTCGAACAGCGTTACGGAGGAAACGTGCGGGTTGAGCGCGTAAAAATGCAGGCCGACGATGCCGCTGCCCGCGCAGAAATCGGCGACCTTATCCCCCTTTTTGCCCTTCGCAAAGCGGGACAACAGCACCGAATCGCTCGTGAAGCGGTAGAGCGATCTGTCCTGAATGATCTTCAGACCGCCCTCGAGCAGTTCCTCCACGCTCT
>CASEIS010000166.1 GCA_949287895.1 uncultured Bacillota bacterium | reverse complement strand
GTTTCGTCAGCACGAAACAAATTCTCCGAGCTTTCTATTCCACCGTGACGCTTTTAGCGAGGTTGCGGGGGCGGTCGGGGTCGTGCCCGCGCAGCAGGGCGAGGCGGCAGGCGAGGTGCGGGAGGGGGATGACGGCGAGGGCGGGCATGAGCGGCTCGGGGGCAGCGGGCAGGCGGATGCGGAAGGCGGCGGGGATGGCGAGCGCCTCGCCGTATTGCGAAAAGAGGGCGACGCGCCCGCCGCGGGCGGAGACCTCCGCCGCGGCGGTGGCGCACTTGCGGATGAGGGCGCGCGACGTGCAGATGAGCGCGACGGGGAAGCCCTCCTCTACCAGCGCAAGCGGGCCGTGCTTGAGCTCGCCGGCGGGCAGCCCCTCGGCGAAGATGTAGGCGATCTCCTTGACCTTGAGCGCCCCCTCGCGCGCGGTGACGGCATCTTGCCCCCGCCCCAAAAAGTACATGCCGCGCGCGTCTTGCCACGCCGCCGCGAGTGCGGACACGGCGGAAAAGCTATCGAATGCGCGCCGAGCGAGGGCGGGGAGGGCCGCAAGCGACTGCTCCCACGCGGGCGCGGTAGAGCGCGCGGCGAGCAGGCGGGCGGCGAGGAAATACAGGCAGAGAAGCTGGCAGTTGTAGCTTTTGGTGGCGGCGACGGCGACCTCCGGCCCCGCGCGCAAGAACAGCGCCGCCTGCGCGAGGGAGGCGAGGGAAGACTGCTCGACGTTGGTGACGGCGAGAAGGAATGCGCCGCGCGCGCGTGCCGCGCGCGCGGCGGCGAGGGTATCCGCCGTTTCCCCGCTTTGGCTGACGGCGACGAGCACATCCCCCTCCCCTGCGGCGAGCGCCGCCGCCTCGGATGCGGGGCGGCAGAGGGAGGGTACCCCCTCCGCCGCGAGCAAGCCGCAGAAGGAGAGGGCGGCGTGATAGGCGGTGCCGCAGCCGACGGCGAGCACCCGACGCGCCGCGCGGAAGGGGGCGCGGCAGGCGGAGAGGTCGGCCTCTTTGAGGGAGGCGAGGGTGCCCGCGAGGGCGGCGGGGACTTCGGCGATCTCCGCCTCCATGTGCGTCTTTGCCCCGACGGCGTGCGGGCGGGCCGCGCCGCGCACGCGGGTGAACACCTTGCCGGGCACGGGGGAGCCGTCGGCGCGGAAAAAGCCGATCTCCCCCGCGCGGATGACGACAAATTCCCCCTCCTCCGCCGGGCAGATATACGCGGCGCTGCCGCAGAGGGCGGGGATATCGCTGCACACATACAGCGCGCCCCCGCCCGCCCCCGCCACGAGCGGGCTGCCGCGGCGGGCGCAGACGATGGTATCGGGGTGATCTGCACACAGCACGGCGACGGCGTAGCTGCCCTCGATGCGCGCGCAGGCGGCGGAAACGGCGGCGAAGAAGTCGCCCGCATACGCGCGCGCGATGAGGTGCACGATCAACTCGCTGTCCGTCTCAGAGAGGAAGCGCTCGCCTGCGGCCGCAAGTTCTGCGCGCAGCGCGGCGTCGTTTTCGACCACGCCGTTGTGCACGAGGGCAAACTTGCCGCACAGGTGGGGGTGGGCGTTGACGTCGGACGGGGCGCCGTGCGTCGCCCAGCGGGTGTGCCCGATGCCGACGCTGCCCGCGAGCGGCTCCCCCGCAATGGCGGCGACGCCGCCCTTTTTTTTGCGGACGGAAAAGGCGCCCTCTCCCGACAAAAGGGCGATGCCCGCAGAGTCGTAGCCGCGGTACTCGAGGCGGTTGAGGGCGGAAAACAGCCTTTCAAAACACCCGTCCCGCGCAAAACAGCCGACGATGCCGCCCATATCACACCTCCCCCGCGCGGATCTCCGCCTCGATGCGCGCCGCGGCCGCCGCCGCGGCGCGGCGGCTG
>CASEIS010000165.1 GCA_949287895.1 uncultured Bacillota bacterium | reverse complement strand
AAAGGGCGCGAGATGCGCCCTTATACATTGCCTGGTGCGGGCGACAGGACTTGAACCTGCAAGGTCTCCCACCGGATCCTAAGTCCGGCGCGTCTGCCAATTCCGCCACGCCCGCACGATATTGTTTTGTCAGCGGAACAGAGCTTGAACCTGCAAGGTCTCCCACCGGATCCTAAGTCCGGCGCGTCTGCCAATTCCGCCACGCCCGCATACCCTTGCGCGGATACTCATAAGGGCGATCTATGCCTAACATTGTACTATATATTTGCCAAAAAAGCAAGATTTCGCGGCCAGATTTGCGCGCAAAGCGCAATTTTATGCAAAAATCGGGGAGGCGGCTTTCCGCCTCCCCCCACGCGGTCAACTGCGGCCGCAGATGACTTTTTCACAGCAGCAGCAAACCTTTTTGCAGCGCCCGCAGCAGAGCGCATACTGGCGGCAGTAGTAGGCTTCGTCGCAGCAGACGCCGCCGTCGCCGTGGCGGCCGAAGCCCGTGCAGGCACAGGCGCAGGGCGAGCAAAGCTGTACGGCGGCCGCGTATGTTCCGCAGCCGCACCCGCGCGAAAGAGCGGACGACGCGGCGCCGGACGCACTCGCAGAGGTGCCGTTGCTTTCAGCCGAGCCGTACGCCGAGGCGCAACCGCTGTAAGTCGAGCCGCAGCCGCTATAAGTCGAGCCGCAGCCGCTGTAAGACGAACCGCAGCCGCCATACGACGAACCGCAGCCGCTGTAAGTCGAGCCGCAGCCTCCATACGACGAACCGCAGCCGCAAGAGCGCTCGCCGTACGCGCGGCGGCCCCCTTCACCGAACAAGATGGAACAGAGCAAACACATGGTTTTTCCCTCGTACATGATATTGGGAGTTGCCTCCCCTTTCATCATATGCGCGAGGGGGCGCATGCGCACTCAATCGGAGGAGAGAAGCTGCGGACTTGTACCCTTTTCCCGAAAAAAGAAGAGAGCTGCGAGCATGAGGAGAGGGAAAAAGAGGCCGAAGGCGATGCCGATGCGCAGGTCGCCGCCGAGGGCGTCGGCGATGGACCCGACGGCGGAGGGGCCGGCCGCGCAGCCGACGTCGCCCGCGAGCGCGAGCAGGGCAAACATCGCCGTGCCGCCCTGCGGGAGGCGGGCGGATGCCAGCGAAAAGGTTCCCGGCCAGAGGATGCCGACGAAGAAGCCGACGAGGCCGCAGCCGACCAGCCCGAGTGCGGGCAGCGAGGCGGGCGAAAAGGCGCACAGGGCGTAGCCGCCGACGCAGCCGAGCGCCGCGACGCTGAGCGAGGGGCGCATGCGCAGCTTGCCGCCGAAGAGGGAGTACAGCAGGCGCGACGAGCCCATGCACACCGCAAAGAGACAGGGGCCGAGCAGGTCGCCCAACACTTTAGAGACGCCGAGGCCGGACTCGGCAAAGGCGGACGCCCACTGGCTGACCGCCTGCTCGCTGCTTCCCGCGCAGAACATGAGTACGAACAACAGCCAGAACACGGGGGTGGCGAGCAGCTTGCCGACGCGCATGCCCTTCCCCTCCTCCACCACGGGGTAGATGGGCACGAACAAAAAGTAGACGGCGTTGGCGAGGGGGATGACAGCCCAGAGGCAGGCGAGCAGCGGCCAATGCCCGGTGCCGAGCAAAGTGAAGCCGAGGGTGGAGAGGGCGACGACGGCGACGTGGCCCCAGCAATAGAAGGAGTGCAGCATGCTCATCGCCGCGCGCTTGTTTTTGGTGGGGCACGCCTCGACGACGGGGCTGACGAGCACCTCGATGAGCCCGCCGCCCACCGCGTACACCGCCGAGCCGATAAACAGGCCGACGACGGGGACGGGCAGGACGTTGGGCAGCAGCGCGAGCAGCAAAAGCCCCGCCGCGACGAACAGGTGCGCCGCGACCATGCAGGGGCGGTAACCGTTCTTGTCGACGAACTTTGCCGAGAGCAGGTCGACGCACAGCTGCACGCCGAAATTGACGGTGACCAGCATGCCGAGCAGCGTCAGCGAGACGCCGTAGTCGCTCTGAAAGGTGACAAAGAGCAGCGGCGCGAAGTTGTTGACGATCGCCTGCGTCACGTACCCGAGGTAGCAGGCGGCGACGGTGTGGCCGCTGCCGAGCCTGCTCACGCCCCCTCCCCTTCTGTGCCGCTCGGGCGCAGCTGCTTGACCATCTGGCGGTATTCGAGGCCCTCGTAGCCCAGCCGCTCGTACAGAGAGCGGGCGCGGACGTTGTCCTCCTCTACCTCGAGGCGGATGCGGGCGAAGCCGTTTTCGCGCGCGTACCGCTCGGCGGCGGCGAAAAATTCGCGGCCGAGGCCGCAACTGCGGTAGGCGGGCAGCACGAACAGCTCTTCCAGCCACAGCACCTTGCCGCCCGCCTCGCGCGAGTACGTCTTTGCGACCAGCCCGAAGCCGACCGCCTCGCCGCCCACCTCGAGCAGGCATCCGTCGGCGTAGTCGCGCGAGCGCATGATCTCGTCAAAGGCCTCCTCGTGAAAGGCGCGGGGAAGAGGGTGCAGCACGGCGGGGGAACTATAAAAGAGCTCGGACAGCCGGATGAAGGTATCGCGGTCGGCGGGCTCTAATCTGCGGATCATAAAAAATCTCCTTTTTTTAGAAATATTTCCTCTATTGTAGCATAAAAGCACAGGGCGGTCAACCGCTGCGCACATGTTTGCCGCGCGGATACAAGGGCCGTACGCGTGCGGTGCAAAAAAGCGGCGCGGCGGGGGCGTGAAGAGCGCACGGGCGGGCAAAAAAACGATGCGGCGGGCGCTTCTAAGAAGCGCCCGCCGCGCGGACAGATGATATCTTGTGTCGGCCTTCCCATTTAGCCCTCCCCTGCATCGGGGCCGGCGCCGTTCTGCGCGCCCGCCTTTTGGGCGGCCTCCTCTTTGGCGATATTTTCCTCGGCGAGCTTGTCCAGCTCGATGTCTGCCGCGGAGGGCGCGAGGTTGACGAAGGCGTTGTCCTCCGCCTCCTCCTGTTCGGGCGTCTGCTCCTTCGAATCGGGGATGATGAGGTTGAGCAGGATGGCGACGACGGTCGCGATGGCGAGCGGGGAGATCTCGACGTCGCCGATCATGACCTTGTACATGGTCTGGCCGGTCACGTCGCCGATCAGACTCATCGCGCCCATGCCCAGGCCGATGGCGAGGGTGACGGAGACGACGATGAGGTTTTTGGTGTTGTTGAAGTCGACCTTAGAATCGACGAGGGTGCGCAGGCCGGAGGCGGAGATCATGCCGTAGAGCACGATGGAGGCGCCGCCGATGACGGGCGCGGGGATGGACGCGAGGAAGTCGGCAAAGATGGTGAGCATGCCGAAGACGATCGCGAGCACCGCCGCGAGGAAGATGTTCTTCGGGTCGTAATTTTTGGTGATCGCGAGCACGGCTGTGTTCTCTCCGTACGTCGTGTTGGCGGGGCCGCCGAGCAGGCCGGAGACGGCCGTGGCGATGCCGTCGCCCATGACGGTGCGGTGCAGGCCGGGGTCGACCATGAAGTCTTTGCCGCAGATGGTCGAGTTGGCGCTGATGTCGCCGAGGTGCTCCATGAAGGTGACGATGGCCAGCGGGACGATCATCAGGATGGCGGAGACGAGCGTCGTACCGAAGGCGGGCGAACTGAAGCCGAGGTAGAAGGAGAACTCTTCGCCGATGTGCTGGAAGATAATGATGCGGTCGGCGCTGAAGGCGAGGCTGAAATCGAAGTGGCTGAAATTGCCGGCCGCGTCGGAGACCATGTACGACATGATGCTGCCGCCGGGCAGGAAGCTGATGAGGATGGCATATACATAGCCGACCAAAAAGCCCATCAGCACGGGGATGACCTTCAGAAAGGACTTAGGCTTGGCGTAGGCGTTGACGACGACCATGGTCAGCGCGGTGATGATGGCGGTCGTCCACGACTTCCACGGCTCAAAGCCCGCGCCGATGATGTTGCTCTGGAAGGCCTTGGGCGCGAGGATCATGCCGATGACCAGCACGACGGGGCCGACGACGATGGCGGGGAAGAGCTTGCGCACCTTCTGCACCCCCACGAACTTGATGACCAGCGCGAAGACGACGTACACGAGGCCGGCGAGCACGAGTGCGATCGCCGTGGCGGCGACGGCCTCTTGCCAGGCGGCGCCGTACATCTCCTTGTCCGGCCCGACCACCGCGATGAGCGCGGGGAGGAAGGCGAAGCTGGAACCCAGAAAGACGGGCACCTTGCGCTTGGTGATGAAGTAGAAGATGATCGTTCCCACGCCCGCGGCGATCATCGCCATCGCGATGCTCATGTTGGCGAGGATGGGGACGGTGATGGTCGCACCCAGCATCGCGAACATATGCTGGAAGCCGAGCGCGGCCTTTTTTGCCATCAGCGGCAGTCTGTTTTGTTTGGTCATGATGCCTCCTTTTTTCTTCCGTTGCATCCATTATAAGCCATCCACGGGGCAAAATCAATCGTTCGCCGAAAAAAGTGCCCGCCGCCGCACACTTTTCTTTGCGGGCGGAAAGCGAACAAAAAATACAGGCATAGCGCGGCCATGGCGGGGCTCAGCGGGGAGAAACGCATACGCACGGGGCGCGAAAAGCCGCCCGCAGAGCGGGCGGCCGATGTTTTTTGCATTTGTCTGCGGCGGGCGGGGCGTCAACGCCCGCCGCGGCCGCCCGCCGACGGGGCGCGCGGGATGCGGTCGGTGATGTCGTAGCTGAGGCGGAGCAGCTTTTCGATCTCTTCGCGCGGAATATCGCCGTGCAGGCGCACGGTGATCCAGTGCACCTTGTTCATGTGCCAGGCCGGCAGTACCGCGGCGTACGTCTCGCGCAGGGCGGCGGCGAGGGGCGGCGGGCACTTGAGGTTGAGGCAAAATTCGCTCCCCTCCTCTTCTTCCCCGAAATACCGCTTGGGGACGAGGAAATACAGCCCGAACCAGCGACGGGTATTGGCGTGGCGCAGCACGACGCTGTCGAAGTCCCCTTCGAACGGGCAGTCGTATGCGGCGCCGCCGAAGCCTTCGATACAGGATAAGATCTCTTCTCGTTCCATTTTTTCTCCTCTCTGCCGCCTGCCGCGGCACGCGCGCGCTTACACGCGAGAAAATCGACACTCCGCGCCATTCGGTCGAAGTTTACAAAAAAATCGACACGTTGTTGCGTTTTTGCCCCGCGCATGATATAATGATGCCAAGAAATTTGTATAAGGAGGCAAATGTATGGCAAAACACGGACTCAAATACTACATCCCAGGGGCGATCGCGCTGCTCTTCGGCATCGCGGCGTTCTGCATGATGTTCCTCACGGCGGTGAGCTATTCCAATGGCGGCACCATCGTCGATGTGAGCTACTCGTACACGGGCGCGCAGCTCGCCTTCGGGTACACGGAGACGATCGGCGAGGGCGCATTTGAGGTATCGACGACCATTTTGACCTTTAACTTTATGGCGTTTATCGCCTTCCTGCTCCCGCTCGTCGGCGGCATCCTCGCCCTGCTCTTCCAGAACGGGCTTGTCACGAAGATCGTGACCTGCGCCTGCTTCGTCGTCGGCGCGGTGTTCCTGTTCAGCATGGTCGGCTTTGCGACCATCGGCATGGAAGAATTCCAGCAGGCCGTCGTCGAAGAGCTGAGCGCATCGCTGGGCGCGGGCCCCATCGTCGGCGCCATCCTCGCCATCCTCGGCGCGGTCGTGTGCTTCTTCAAGGGCTCCATCGCCAAGGCGTTCGACAAGTAAGCGTACCGCCGAAAACATGCACCGCAAAGGGCCACACGAAATGTGCGGCCCTCTTTTTGGCGCCCTTGCGGGCGCCGATGCGTTCTTGCGGCGGGAGCCGCGCTTTTTTACAAAACTTTGGAGAGGAAATCGCGCAGGCGGGGGTTCTGCGGGTCGCCGAAGATCTGTTCGGGCGGGCCCTGCTCTGCGATCTTTCCGTCCGCCATAAAGAGGACGCGGGTGGCGACCTCGCGCGCGAAGCCCATCTCGTGGGTGACGATGACCATCGTCATGCCCTCGTCGGCGAGCTCTTTGATGAGCGCGAGCACCTCGCCGACCATTTCGGGGTCGAGCGCGGA
>CASEIS010000164.1 GCA_949287895.1 uncultured Bacillota bacterium | reverse complement strand
GTGCTGCCCTACTTTGCGCGGCGGTACGAGGCGCTGTTCGCCGCGGGGCGGCCGCGCCCCTACTTCGTGCCCGCCTACGCCGCGCGCGTTGCGCGCGCGGCGCGCCTGTTCGGGGCGGGCGCGTCCGAGTTTTTTGCCAATGTGCGCGTGCCGACGGGGGAGCAGAGCTTTCGCCTGAGCGCCCGCTTCCGGCAGGTGCGCGAAAAGCTGCTCGCCTCCGCCCGCGCCCTTGTCGCCTTCGCCGCCCGTGTCTGCCCGCCCGCAGGCAGCGCCGCCGATACGGACGGGGCGCTCGCCGACCTGTACGACGCCTCCGCCGAGGCCTCGCCGCTGCTCTCCGCGCCCGCCCTCGAGCGGGAGTTCGGCCTGCTGCCCAACCCGCAGGAGAGCATCGCCCCGCCCGCGGCCGCCCCTTCCAAATAAAAAAAGTAGGAAGCGCCGCCTGTCGCCCCGCCCGCGGCGGGGCGCTCGCCGTCCGGTTTGCCCTTCAAAACAAAAAAAGACGCCCTCCCGTGCGGGAGGGCGCGATTTTTTTGCAGCTTATTTTTCCTCGGCGACGCGCTGCTCGATGGGCACGTACGGCTGATGCTTGGCGACGGCCTGGTAGCCGGGGCGGATGATCTTGCCGCCGTTGGTGATCTCCTCGATGCGGTGGGCAGACCAACCCACGATGCGCGACACGGCGAAGAAGGGGGTGTACAGCTCGCGCGGCAGGCCGAGCATGTCGTACACGAAGCCGGAGTAGAAGTCGACGTTGGGGCTGACGCCCTTGTAGATGCGCCGCTTTTCGGCGATCAGCTCGGCGGCCGCCTGCGCGACGTACTTGCGCATTTCGTATTCCTCTTCCTTGTGTTTCTCCTCCGCCAGCTTTTCGGCAAACTGTTTGAGGATGTCCGCGCGTGGGTCGGAGAGGGAGTACACCGCGTGGCCCATGCCGTACACGAGGCCGCTGTGGTCGTACGCCTCCTTGTTGAGGATCTTCGCGACGAAGTCTTTGAGCTTGCCGCGGTCAAAGTCGGGCACGTTTTCCTTGATGCAGTCGAACATCTCGCACACCTTGATGTTCGCGCCGCCGTGCTTGGGGCCCTTCAGCGAGCCGAGCGACGCCGCCACCGACGAGTAGGTGTCCGTGCCGGAAGATGTCACGACGTGCGTGGTGAAGGTCGAGTTGTTGCCGCCGCCGTGCTCGGCGTGCAGCACCAGGCACAGGTCGAGCACCTCCGCTTCGAGCGCGGTGAACTTGCAGTCCTCGCGCAGCATGTACAGGATGTTTTCTGCGGTGGAGAGCTCCGCCTGCGGCTTGTGGATGAACAGCGAGGCGTCCGAGTGGTAGTAGGCGAACGCCTTCTGGCTGTACACGGCCAAAAGCGGGAACTGCGCGATCAGCTGCAGCGACTGCCGCAGCACGTTCCTTTTCGAAGTGTCGTCCGGGCGCGGGTCGTACGAGTAGAGGGAGAGCACGCAGCGGGCGAGCATGTTCATCATGTCGCGCGAGGGCGCCTTCATGATGATGTCGCGCACGAAGGAAGGGGGGAGGGAGCGGAAGTCCGCGAGGATCTGGCGGAAGCGCTCGAGCTGCGCCTGCGTGGGCAGGCGGCCGAACAGCAGCAGGAAGGACGCCTCCTCGAAGGCGAAGCGGCGGCCGCGTTCCCCCTCCACGAGGTCGCGGATGCTGATGCCGCGGTAGTACAGTTGCCCGTCCATCGGGATCTTGTTGCCGTTTTCGTCTTTGCCGAAGGCCTGGATCTCGGAGATCTCTGTCAGCCCGCACACGACGCCGTTGCCGTTCACGTCGCGCAATCCGCGCTTTACGTCGTACTTTTCATAGAGCTTGGGGTTGATGATGTCGCTCTTGCTCGCCATTTTGGCAAGTTCGGAGAGGTCCTGCGTGTATTTCGAGTAGCGGGCGGCGAGGTTGTCCCGCAGGTCGTTGTAGTTCATCGGTATGCCTCCTTTTCGTGTGATATTTCGGCGCTTCGCTTTTCATAAAACAGTCCGATTTGAGAAAGTATACCATATTTTGTGAAAAAAGTCAAGCAAAGGGCCGTGCGGGCGGCCTTTCGGGGCATAAACCGCCCCATTTTGTACAAAAATCGGGGAAAAGCGCCGCAATTTCGCCATTTTGCGCGCGCGGGGCGGCAAACGAACGAAATGCGCAAAGGATAAAATTTCTTATCAAATGAGGAGGAGAATTATTGAAATAATTTTCGTTTTATGTTAAAATAGGACTGCTGAATACTTAAAATAGGTCGAGGTGCATCCTCGGCACTGACAGTCGGAGGTAGGTTACATTGGCTAAAAAAATCGACGTTCCCTTCAACGGAACGAAGGAACAGGAAGCGAAGCTGCGCGCCGCGCTGGCCGAGCTGAAGGAGACGCACGGCGACAACGGGCTGATGATCGCCGCGCTGCAAAAGGCACAGGAGATCTACGGCTACCTGCCCGAACCGGTGCAGCACATCATCGCCGAAGAGCTGGACGCATCCCCCGCCGAAGTGTACGGGGTGGCAACCTTCTACGCGCAGTTCTCCCTCTTCCCCAAGGGGCAGTACAAGATCGGCGTGTGCCTGGGCACGGCGTGCTACGTCAAGGGCTCGGGCGACGTGTATAAAAAGCTGTGCGACACGCTGCACATCGAGGGGGGCCAGTGCACGGACGACCTCAAATTTTCGCTGGATGCGACCCGCTGCATCGGCTGCTGCGGCCTCGCGCCCGTCATGACGGTCAACGACGACGTGTACGGCAAAGTCACCCCCGACCAGATCGAGGGCATCCTCGCCAAGTATAACTGAGTATGCGCGAACTCGCACTCAACATCCTCGACATCGCGGAAAACTCTCTCTCGGCGGGCGCCACGCTCATCGAGATCGCGGTCACGGCCGACTTCGCGGCCGACCGCATGCGCATCGCCATCCGCGACAACGGAAAGGGGATGAGCGCCGAGATGCTCGCCCGCGTCACCGATCCCTTCACCACGACGCGCACCACCCGCAAGGTGGGCATGGGGTTGCCCCTCTTCAAGTACTCCGCCGAGAGCGCGGGGGGGAGCTTCCACATCGAGTCGGAGGAGGGCAAGGGCACCTACGTCTGGGCGGAGTATTGCATCAGCCACGTAGACCGCATGCCCCTCGGCGACTTCGGCGGGGTCATCCTGCAGCTCATCACGCAGAATCCGTCGGTCGATTTTTCCGTCTTTGCCGCAAACGGCGAGCGGGACGGCGCGTTGGACACGCGCGACGTGCGAGACATTTTGGGGGATATTCCCTTCAACACCCCCGAAGTGCGCTCCTTTTTGAAGGAATACATCAAAGAAAATCTAACGGACATTTTTGGAGGTAGGTTATGAAAAGTTTGGAAGAGCTGCGTGCCCTGCGCGAAAAGATGAAGTCGCAGACGGACAACCGCAGCGTCGCGAGCGGCGACGAGACGGTCATCAAGGTCGGCATGGCGACCTGCGGCATCGCAGCTGGCGCGCGCCCCGTGCTGGACGCGCTGCTTGACGAGGCGGATAAGCGCCACCTGCACAACGTCAGCATCTCGCAGACGGGCTGCATCGGCATGTGCCGCCTCGAGCCCATCGTCGAAGTGTACAAGGGGGGCAACAAATATACCTATGTACATATGACGCCCGAAAAGGCGCGCAAGGTCATGGTCGAGCACGTCGTCAACGGCAACGTCTGCAAAGAATTCCTCGTCGGCGAGAACAGCTAAAGCGGAGGGGGAGTTCGAATGTTCAGATCGCATATTCTTGTCTGCGGCGGTACCGGCTGTACCTCCAACAATTCCATCAAGATCTACGAGGCGCTCGTCCACCGCATCTATAAAGAGGGGCTGGAAAAGGAAGTGCACGTCACCCAGACGGGCTGCTTCGGCCTGTGCGCCCTCGGCCCCATCATGATCGTCTATCCCGAAGGCGCCTTCTACTCGCAGGTCAAGGTGGAAGACGTCGACGAGATCGTCGACGAGCACATCATCAAGGGCCGCATCGTCACCCGCCTGCTGTATAAAGAGACGGTCGCCGACGACGGTTCCATCAAGGCGCTCAACGATACCAACTTCTATAAAAAGCAGCACCGCGTCGCGCTGCGCAACTGCGGCGTCATCAACCCCGAAAAGATCGAGGAGTACATCGCCTACGACGGCTACGAGGCGCTTGGCAAGGTGCTCACCGAAATGACCCCGCAGGACGTCATCGACGTCATCTTGAAGTCCGGCCTGCGCGGCCGCGGCGGCGCGGGCTTCCCCACCGGCCGCAAGTGGCAGTTCGCCAAAAATTCGGTCGGGGATAAAAAGTACGTCTGCTGCAACGCCGACGAGGGCGACCCCGGCGCGTTCATGGACCGCTCCATCTTGGAGGGCGACCCGCACGCCGTCATCGAGGCGATGGCCATCGCCGCCTACGCCATCGGCGCAGACCAGGGCTACATCTACGTCCGCGCAGAGTACCCCATCGCCGTGCAGCGCCTGACCATCGCCATCAAGCAGGCGCGCGAGTACGGCCTGCTCGGCAAAAATATCTTCGGCACCGGCTTCAACTTCGACCTCGACATCCGCCTCGGCGCGGGCGCATTCGTCTGCGGCGAGGAGACGGCGCTGATGACCTCCATCGAGGGCCACCGCGGCGAGCCCCGCCCCCGCCCGCCCTTCCCGGCGGTCAAGGGCCTGTTCGGCAAGCCGACCATCCTCAACAACGTCGAGACGTACGCCAACGTCCCGCAGATCATCCTGAAGGGCGCCGACTGGTTCGCCTCGATGGGCACCGAAAAGAGCCGCGGCACCAAGGTGTTCGCGCTCGGCGGCAAGATCCACAACACCGGCCTGGTCGAGATCCCGATGGGCACGACCATGCGCGAGATCATCTACGA
>CASEIS010000163.1 GCA_949287895.1 uncultured Bacillota bacterium | reverse complement strand
CCATTCCCGCGCTCACCCTGCTCATCGCCGCGTTCGGCGCGCTGATGGTGTACTCGGCGAGCTTCTACACGGCACAGTCGCAGTACGGCGACCCCTTCTATTTCCTGAAAAAGCAGCTGCTCGGGCTGGCGCTGGGCGCGGCCGCCATGTTCGCCGCCGGCTTCTTCCCGTACCGCCGCCTGCGCCGCGGCAAGTTGCCGGCGCTCCTCCTCTAGCTCGCCCTGCTCGCGGCGGTGTTCGTGCCCGGATTGGGGGTGGAAAACTACGGCGCGACCCGTTGGCTCGGCCTCGGGCCGGTCACCGTGCAGCCCTCCGAGATCGCCAAGTACGGCTTCATCCTGTTCGCGGCGGCGCACATCGCGCAAAATCCGGCGCGCATCCGCACTTTCCCGGGCATGCTGCCCGTGCTGGGTGCGGGCTGCGGCGTCTGCCTGCTCGTCATCCTCGAGCCGAATATGTCCGTCACCGTCTGCATCGGCGCGGTCATGCTCGCCATGCTCTTCCTCGGCGGGGCGAAGATCAGTCGCCTCGCCGCCGTGCTCGCTCCCGCCGCGCTCGCCCTGCCCCTGCTCATCGTCCTCGAGCCCTACCGCCTGCAGCGGCTGCACGCCTTCCTCGACCCGTGGAGCGCGCCGCAGGGGGAGGGGTACCAGCTCATCCAGTCTCTCTACGCGCTGGGCAACGGCGGCTGGCTGGGCGTCGGGCTGTTCAACTCCGTCCAAAAATACCGCTACCTCCCCTTCGCCGAGTCCGACTTCATCCTCGCCGTCATCGGCGAAGAGTTCGGCTTTGTCGGCATCTTGCTGCTGCTCTCCGCCTTCGGCGCGCTCATCTGGCTGGGCGTGCGCACGGCGGCGCGCAGCCGCGACCTGTTCGGCTTCCTCCTCGCGGCGGGCATCACCGCCTGCTTCGCCATCCAGGTCGCCGTCAATGCCCTCGTCGTCAGCGGCGCCATCCCGCCGACCGGCCTGCCACTCCCGCTCGTCAGCGCGGGCAACACCTCCCTCGTGTTTACGATGGCGGCGATGGGGGTGCTCTGGAACATCTCGCGCGGCGGCGCCTCTCTTCCGCGCGGCGCGCTGCGCAGGTAGGGGCGCACCTTTTTTCGCGCTCCGCCGTATATTGATGGCAGGGGCCCGGAAGGGGAACGGAAGAGGGGACCGGGCGCATGGGGGCGGGGCCGCGCGGCCCCGCGCCTTCGTGCCGCCCGCGGGAGGAGAAACAAAATGGATAAATATGTCATCGAGGGCGGGCGGCCGCTGTACGGCGAAGTGGAGATCCAGTCCGCCAAAAACGCCGTGCTGCCCCTTTTGGCGGCCTCCGTCCTGACGGATGAGCAGGTCGTCATCCGCCGCTGTCCGCGCATCGCAGACGTGCTGAACATGGTGCAGATCCTCGGCGAGCTGGGCTGCAAGACCCGCTTCGAGGGGGACGCGCTCGTCATCGACCCCGCCGCGGCCGCCAACCACGAGATCCCGCCCGCGCTCGCGCGCGAGCTGCGCTCTTCGGTGTTTTTGCTCGGCTCGGTGGTGGCGCGCTTCGGCCGCGCGCGCATCGCCTACCCGGGCGGCTGCGACATCGGCCTGCGCCCCGTCGACCTGCACCTGCGCGGGCTGCGCCGCCTGGGCGTGGACGTGCGGGAGGAAGGGGGCAGCATCGTCTGCGCCTGCGAGGGGGCGCGCGGCGCCGAGATCGTGCTCGACTGCCCCAGCGTCGGCGCGACGGAAAATATCCTGCTCGCCGCCGTCACCGCAAAGGGGAGCACGATCATCCGCAACGCCGCGCGCGAGCCGGAGATCGTCGACCTGCAGAACTTCCTCAACCGCATGGGCGGAAAGATCGCGGGCGCGGGCACCTCGGTCATCGCCGTCGAGGGGGTGCGCCGCCTGCACGGAACGGAATATACGCCGCTGCCCGACCGCATCGAGGCGGGCACTTTTCTCATCGCGGCGGCCATGTGCGGCGGAAAGCTCGCCCTGCGCAACGTAAAATCGGAGAATCTTGCCTCGCTCGTCCATAAACTTCGCGAAATCAGTTGCAAAATCCATGCAAAAGATGATAAAATATACATAGAATGCGGTGCGAGGCGAACTCCGAAGCTGATCGAGACGTCTCCGTATCCCGGCATACCGACCGACCTGCAGGCGCCGATGACCGCCCTCGCGTGCATCTGCGAAGGCAGCACGGTCATCGTCGAAAATCTGTTCGAGACCCGCTTCAAGCACGTCCCCGAGCTCATCCGTATGGGCGCGGACATCACCGTGCGCGGGCGCAGCGCCTTCGTGCGCGGCGTGCCCGCCCTGCACGGGGCAGACGTGTGCGCGAGCGATCTGCGCGGCGGCGCCGCCCTCACGCTGGCGGCCGTCTCCGCCGAAGGCTGCAGCACGGTCGTCGACCTCGGGTTCATCGACCGCGGCTATTCCGATTTCGAAGGGAAGCTGCGCGCCGCCGGCGCGCGCATCCGCAGGGTGCGCGTCTGAATTATTTTGTCTTTGGACTTACCGAAGAGGAGTTGCAATGCGAAGCATCAAATTTTTCATCGGCTATGCGATCGCCATCTTCCTGATCGTCGTCGTCATCACGGTCAATGCGGTCTGCTCGATCGCGCAGTTTGAGGTGACGGTCACGGGCAGTTCGTACGGCGCGGCGCTCGCCGCCGAGATCCAGGCGACGCTGGACGAAGAGTTCGGCGGCAAGAGCTACCTGTTCTTCCGCGAGAGCAGCGTCTACGACGTCGTCGCGGGCAAGGGCGCCGGCTATCTCGAGGTGGAGAGCGTGCAGAAGCGCTTCCCCAACAAGATCACCGTATCCCTCAGCGAAAAGTACGAGGTGTTCGCCTTCGAGCAGGATGGCCGTTACTACGTCGTCGGCGACGACCGCACCGTCCTCGCCGTCAAAGACAGCAACGAAAACAACATCGACGGCACGAACATCGTCATCACCGGCATCGAGTTCGACGCGCCCGCCGTGGGCGAGACCTTCGCCGTGAACGCGGAGTTCGAAGAGGAATATGAGGCTTTGTGGACGCTGTTCGATCGCTTCAGCGCGCAGGGGATGTGGCACAACATCGTCGGTATCGAATATGACGATACCGGCCTCAACGACCCGACGTACGAGTTCAGCTACTTCTACATCGACACCGTCGAGGGGGTGCACGTCTGGCTGGATAATCCCGGCAACCGCATGGCGGAGAAGGCGGAGCTCGTCCTCTCCACCTACGATTCGCTGACCGAAGCGCAGCGCACCTACGGCTATATCAGCGTCACCGAAGAGGGCTATCCCGAGCCGACGGGCGAGCTTTTGGCGAGCTATTCGACCGACCTCCCGCCCCTCATCGGCGGCGGGCAGTAAGGGTAAAATTTTCCATGCATCCCCCGAAAGTTTTTTCGGGGGAATCCTTTTATTCTATTGACAAAAAGGCGGTTTTATACTATAATAATGTTTGTATAAACATACATATTGTACACGGGAGAAATACGGAGCACAGAATGAGCCGCAAGAGCGCGGCCGTGCTCGATGTGCGATCGTCCGATGTGACCGTCGTCATCGGCCAGCGCGGCGTCAACACCACCTTTGTCATACAGGGGATGCATACGCAGCCGTACAAGGGCTATGCCGATGCAGAGTTCTTCGACACGAAGGACTTGCAGGAGGCGATCTTTGCGGCACTCGACGAGGCGTCTGCAGAGGCGGGCGTGCGCGTCCGCGAGCTGTATGTCGGCGTCCCGGCGGAGTTTCTCTTCGTGCGCACCCAGCGCTGTTTCACCCGCTTCGAAAACAAGCGCAAAGTCGTCCGCGCGGACGTGCAGGCGCTTGCCGAGAGCGAGCCGAAGGAAGATTTCGGCGATACGACGGTCATCCGCAAACAGGCGGCATATTACGTTTTGTCGGACCGCCGCCGCGCCTTCGATCCCGTCGGCATGGTGAGCAATTCGCTCGAAGCGCAGTTCAGCTATTTTTTGGCAGACAACCGCTTCATCGACAGTATCGATAATTTCCTCGCCGAGTACGGCGTGCGCAGGCGCGAGTACCTGCCCGCCGCGCAGGCGCAGGCAGTCTATCTGCTCCCCCGCTCCGCGCGCGCCGCGGGCGCCATCCTCTGGGATGTGGACAAGATCTCCATGTCCTTCGACGTGGTGGAAGGGGAGAGCGTCGTCTGGCAGCAGGCCTGTTCGGCGGGCGGCGGCCACGTGACGGCGCAGGTTTATTTTGAAGAAAAGGCGGCGGCCGGCGTTCCCTTCTACGTGTTGGAAGCGCTGATCGGCAAGATCAACCTCGCCAGCATGGACGAGGCGGGCACGACCGTCGAGTACGCGGACAGGCAGGCGGCGTACACCGTGTCCGTATCTTTTTTGAAGAGCTGCGTGCAGGACGGGCTTGACATGCTGTGCGACATCTTCGGGCAGTGCTTCGAAATGAGCGGAGACCCCGGGCTGTATTACCGCCCCATCTATCTGACGGGCGGCGGCATCACGGAGATCCGCGGCGTGCGCGAATATCTCTCCATGCGGCTTGGCCGCCCGGTCGAGATCCTCGCCCCGCAGGTGCCTTCTTTTGACAGAGCGGCGCAGAGCTCGGTTCTGAGCCTCTTGAATATGGCGCTGGAGCGCCAGCGCGAAAAAAGCTTCCTATATAAATTATTTCACGGAATCGGAGGGTAAACAACATGTTTAACAGTATGGACAGCTTGTCCGGAGTTGCGAGGATAAAGGTCATCGGCGTCGGCGGCGCGGGCAACAACGCTGTCAACCGCATGATCGAAGCGGGTATCACGAGCGCGAACTACGTCGCGGTCAATACGGATAAACAGATCTTGCTCCTCTCGAAGGCAGAGAGCAAGATCCAGATCGGTTCTGCCCTCACGAAAGGCCTCGGCGCGGGCGCCGAGCCGGAAGTGGGCCGCGCTGCCGCAGAGGAGAGCAAAGAGGTGCTCACCGAGGCGGTCAAGGATACCGACCTGCTCTTCATCACCGCGGGCATGGGCGGCGGCACCGGTACGGGTGCGGCGCCCGTCATCGCGAAGATCGCGCGCGACCTGAAGATCCTGACCATCGCGGTCGTCACCGAGCCCTTCACTTTCGAAGGCAAGAAGCGCATGGACAACACCGCGAAGGGCCTCGAAAACCTCAAAAAATATGTCGATACCCTCATCGTCATCCCGAACGACAAGATCACCGGCGTCGTCCCCAAGAACACGCCGATGAACGAGGCGCTGCGCGTGGCGGATGAAGTGCTCAAACAGGGCATCCGCGGCATCGCCGACCTCATCGTCAACCCCGCCCTCATCAACCTCGACTTCGCAGACGTGCGCACCATCCTCAAGGACCAGGGCCTCGCGCACATGGGCGTCGGTGTGGCGAAGGGCGAAAACAGGATCGTCGAGGCCGTCCGCCTCGCGGTCAACTGCCCTCTGCTCGAGACGACCATCGAGGGCGCGAAGGGCGTCATCCTCAACATCGTCGGCGGCAACGACCTGACGATGGACGAAGTGCAGACGGCGGCGACCCTCGTGCAGAGCGTCGTCGACTACTCCGCGAACATCATCTTCGGCGCCTGCATCGACCCGAACATCAACGACGAAGTGGAGGTCACCGTCATCGCGACGGGCTTCCCGCACGCCGACAACTACGGCCCGAAGGAC
>CASEIS010000162.1 GCA_949287895.1 uncultured Bacillota bacterium | reverse complement strand
AGCCGTTGGCGACGACGCCGCCGCCCGCCGCGATGGTGCCGCAGCCCTTTGCCTTGGCCGCCTCCACCGCGCGCTCGGCGAGCACGCCGCACGCCGCGCTCTGGAAGGAAGCCGCCACGTCCGCGCGCGGCACACTCTGCCCCTTCTGCGCGCAGTTGTGGCAGTAGTTGATGACCGCCGTCTTTAAGCCGCTGTACGAAAAATCGTACCCGCCGCCGCGGAACATTTTGGGGAAGGGAATGTTCGGCTGCCCCTCGCGCGCCAGCTTTTCTATGTTCGGGCCGCCCGGGTAGGGCAGGCCGAGCACACGGGCGGCCTTGTCGAACGCCTCGCCCGCGGCGTCGTCTCGGGTGGAGCCGAGGATCTCGCTCTCGGTGTACGACTTCGTATAAAGAACAGCGGTATGGCCGCCGGACGCGAGCAGGGTGATGAAGGGCGGCTCGAGGGAGGGGTCGGCGAGGTAGGCCGCCGCCATGTGGCCGCGGATGTGGTTGACCGCGATGAGCGGCACGCCCAGCGCGAAGGCGAAGGACTTGGCGAAAGACAGGCCGACGAGCAGCGCGCCCAAAAGCCCCGCCCCGTAGGTGACGGCGACCGCGTCGATCTCCTCCTTGCGGATGCCCGCCTCGGCGATGGCGGCGAGCACAGCCTCGTCGACGACGTCGACGTGCGCGCGGGAGGCGATCTCGGGGACGACGCCGCCGTACTTTGCCTGCTCGGCGGCGGAAGAGCGCACGACGTTGGACAAAATGGACCGCCCGCGCAGGACGGCGGCGGCCGTCTCGTCGCACGAGCTCTCGATGCCCAAAATGACCGGCTCGGCTGAGCGGGGGCGCGCGGCGGCGCGCTCGGCATACGTTTGCATAACTCCCTCCTCCCCCGCCACGGCGGGGGCAAAAACTTCAATGCGCCGGCCGCCCCTGCGGGCCGCCGGCGGACTGCTTGCAGATAAAGGCGCGGGCGCAAAACGCGGGACGCGCCCCTTGCGGGCGCAAGCGGGCAGCGCCCTTTGCGGCGGACGCGCCCTTACTCGGGCGTTCTCCCGTGCGCGCCGCGCAGAGCGGGCGCTATCGCAGCCGCCCCTTGACCTTCTTCGGGATGCGGTCGTACACGACGACGCGGTCGCTCTCGCCCAACACCTCTTCGAACCCCGGTTTATACAACTCGTAGATGTATTCTGAAATGTAGAATTTGCCCGCAAAGGCAGACTCCTTCAGCTCGCGCAGCAGGTCGAAGTCGAGCGGGGCGGAGACGATATAGTCCTTGCCGAAGACGGCGCGCGCGGCGGTGCGGGTGTCGCACAGGTCGAGCTCGTCTTCGATGCCCTCGTCGCCGCGGCGCAGCAGCACGATAGCGGGCAGGGTGACGGGGCCGTTTTTCCCCGCGAAGGTGGCGGGCTGAAAGCCCTTCCATTGGCGGTATTCGTCAAAGATGCACAGCACGGCGGCGCCGATGTTGCGCGCGGGGATGCGGCCGGGGACGCCGAGGCGGCGGTAGACGAACGTTTCGCCCTTGAAGCCGCAGCGCGCAAACACGGCGATCTGCGGCAGCGCCGCGAGCAGGACGCCCGCGACGATGGCGGCGATGCCCCATGCGAGCGGCTGCACGAAAAAGAGGCCGAACACGCCTGCGGCGGCGAGGATGCCGCCGAGCACGAGGAAGAGCGCCATGTTGGGGCGGCGCCGATAGTTCTGGAAGTACCGTCTTTTCATGGCCGGAGATCAGCTCTTTTTCAGATAGTCGATGATGAAGGGCTGAATGTCGCCGTCCATCACTGCCTGGATGTTGCCCGTCTCGCAGCCGGTACGGTGATCCTTGACGAGGGTATACGGGCAGAAGACGTAGGAGCGGATCTGGCTGCC
>CASEIS010000161.1 GCA_949287895.1 uncultured Bacillota bacterium | reverse complement strand
TCTTCGCCGCGCACGGAGCCGAGGTTTTGTATGGAGCCGTCCGGCCAGCAGCAGATGAGTTCGCCGCGGTCGTTGATGGAAAAGGTCGGCTTTTCCGCCGTGCACGCGGCGGCAAGCGCCACGGTCAGCAGGCAAAGCATTGCCAGCAGGCAGGAGAATAACTTCTTCATATATCGTCCCTCCCATGTGTTTTTCACATTGACAGTATAGCATACGGCGGGTGCGCCGTGGGGCGTTTTGGCGGGAACGGCCGTTACAGCGCCTTGAATGGTCGGGCGGCAAAGTGGCGAAAAAGGATTGACAAGCGCGCGTTTGTGTGCTATAGTGGAAGAGAATAAAGCGAACCCGCCCGTAAAGGCGCCTTTTGTGCACCTTGCCACTCATCCTCATTGCAATATGTCCGTGTATTGCTGCTTCGTCTTCGCGGCAATTCATCGCAAAATGCGCCCTTTACGGGTGCAAAGCAATTGAAAGCGCGTAGATGCCGAAAAGACAAGGAAAAACCCGCAGGGCGTGCCCGGCGGCACGGGCAAGGGCTTTGACGCCGTATTTGAAAGCATATCCGCGCTTTCAATCGGGTTCGTCTTACTCTCTTCCACTATAATAATACAAAAATTTGACCCAAACGCAAGGACGGGGAGGAGTACGCGCGCGCCTTTGGCGCAGAGAGGGAACGGCCGGTGCAAGTTCTCGCAGGGCGGCGCGGAAGGTAGCCCCCGAGCGGCGGCCCGAACGGAGCATCCAAGTAGGCGCCGACGGCTTTCCCGCCGTTACAGGGGATGCGGCCTCCGGGCCGTGCAGAGTGCGGGGAGCTTCCCCGAATTCGGGTGGTAACGCGGTTTCGATCGCCCCGAACGGCATTTTGCCGTTCGGGGCGGTTTTTCTTCCCGTCCTGCGGGGGGGGGCAGGCGCTTCCAAAACCGCAGCAGAGAGGGGCGGCGCGCAGCTTATTCAAAAACAAGGAGCAGGGCGGCGCGGCGGCCCTTCAAAAAAACAAAGAGAAGGGCACGCAGCGGCCCTTGCAAAGGAAAGGCGCGCGGCAGCGCGCAGACAAAGCCGGGGCGAAAGGCCGCGGCGCATATCGGAGGTACAGTGCATGAAGATCAAAGGAACGCAGCTGTTTGTCAAGGCGCTCGTTGCAGAGGGGGTGGACACGCTGTTCGCCTACCCGGGCGGCATGGCCATCGACCTGTTCGACGCCCTCTACGGCGAGACGGACTTCCGTGTGGTGCTGCCCCGCCACGAGCAGGGGCTGGTGCACGCGGCGGACGGCTACGCCCGCGCGACGGGCAAGACGGGCGTATGCCTGGTGACCAGCGGGCCGGGCGCGACCAACCTCGTCACCGGCATCGCCACCGCCAATTACGACAGCGTCCCCCTCGTCTGTTTCACCGGGCAGGTGCCCACAAACCTGATCGGCAACGACGCCTTCCAGGAAGTGGATATCGTCGGCATCTGCCGCAGCATCTGCAAGTATGCGGTCACCGTGCGCCGCCGCGAGGACCTCGGCCGCATCATCAAGGAGGCGTTCTACATCGCGCGCACGGGCAAGCCTGGGCCTGTGCTCGTCGATTTGCCCAAAGACATCCAGAACGCGCTCGGCCCCGACGAGTACCCCGCCGAGGTATCCATCCGCGGCTATAAGCCCTCGACGGGCGTGCATATGGGGCAGCTGAAGAAGGCCGCCGCCATGCTCGAGGCCGCCCGCCGCCCCCTCTTTTTGCTGGGCGGCGGCGTCAACATCGCGGGGGCGGGCGCGGCGATGACGGCGCTCGCCGAGCGGCTGAACGTGCCCGCCGTGACCACCATCATGGGCAAGGGCGCGCTCCCCGCAGACCACCCGCTGTATATCGGCAACATGGGCATGCACGGCAACGTCGCCTCCAACACGGCGGTGTCCGAGTGCGACCTGCTCTTTTCCATCGGCACCCGCTTCAACGACCGCATCACGGGCAAGATCGAGGAGTTCGCCAAGGGCGCGAAGATCGTGCACATCGACATCGACGCCGCCTCCATCTCTCGCAATATCGTCGTCGACGTGCCCATCGTCGCCGACGCGAAGGAGGCGATCGAAAAGTTGAGCGAGATCGCCCTCCCGCCCAAGCACGCCGAGGGCTGGGTCGAGCGGCTGCAGGCGCTCAAAGCAAAGACGCCGCTCACCATGAGCGGCCGCGGCGCACTCAACCCGCAAGACGTCATGCGCGCCGTCAACGACGCCTTCCCCGAGGCCATCTTCACGACGGATGTCGGGCAGAACCAGATGTGGGCGACGCAGTTTCTGCAGCTGCGCGGCAGAAGCCGCCTGCTCACCTCGGGCGGGCTGGGCACGATGGGCTACGGCCTGCCCGCCGCCATCGGCGCGGCGCTCGGGCGGCCGGATCTGCCCGCCGTGTGCATCGCGGGGGACGGCGGCTTCCAGATGAACGAGCAGGAGCTCGCCACCGCCGTCTGCGAGGAGCTGCCCGTCGTCGCCGTCATCCTCAACAACTCTTATCTCGGCAACGTGCGGCAGTGGCAGGAGATGTTCTACGGCGGGCGGTATTCCTGCACCTGCCTGCGCCACCGCAAGAGCTGCGGGCAGTGGTGCTCGGACCCTTCCGCCGCCTGCCCGCCGTACATCCCCGACTTCGTCAAGCTCGCCGAAAGCTACGGCATCGAGGGCATCCGCGTCACCGACCGCGCCCAGCTTGCCGACGCCTTCGCGCGCGCCAAGCAGAACACAAAGGCGCCGACCATCATCGAGTGCATCATCGACCGCGAGCTGGACATCCTGCCCATGGTCCCGGGCGGCAACGCCCTGCAAGACATGATCACCCAGACCAAAAAGGAGGGCAAATGACATGACCGTATCCGACCGCCCGCGCAAGCGCTGGATCTCGCTGTACGTCGAAAACGACGTCGGCGTCCTCGCCAAGATCTCCGGGCTCTTTTCGGGCAAATCGTACAATCTTTTGAGCCTCACCGTCGGCGAAACGGAGGACCCCACCGTCTCGCGCATGACCATCAGCCTCGTCGGCGACGACAAGACCTTCGAACAGGTCAAAAAGCAGCTCAACCGCTCGGTCGAGGTCATCAAGGTGCTCGACTTTACAGACCTGCCCATCCACGCCAAGGAGGTGCTCTTCATCAAGCTGCACAGCCTGCGCAAGGACGAGATGGAGGAGGTGTTCCGCTCGGCATCCGTGTTCGGCCTCACCGTCATCGACTGCGACAAAAACTCCCTCATTTTGGAGAGCGTGCACACGGAGACGGACAACGACGAGGTGCTGCGCTACTACAAAAAGTACTACCTCTCGCGCATGGAAGCGGTGCGCGGCGGCACCGTCGCCATCGAGTCTGTCAGCCGTTCCGACCGCTGAGTACAGATCGATGCTGTAATTTCTGCAAAATAGCGCCGCCCCCTTGCATTCGGGGGCGGCGCGTGCTATACTGTGATCGGTAAAACATCGATTTCCCGTGCGGCGGGAGGGGAGGGCATATGAAGAGAGACCGCAGCTCGATGGATACGCTGCTGGCGGCATGGGCGGAGGGCAAGGTGCCCGCGCCGCCCACAAAAAAGCGCACGCGCGGGGGGCTTATCCTGCTCGCCTGCCTCGCGGGGGCGGTGTTGCTCGCTTTTCTGCTGCCCGTCTTTATCTCTATGGTCGATATCTTCCACCCCGGCGCACTGCGCGGCATCCGCCCCGGCGACACGCGCGCGCAGGTCATCGAAGCGCTGGGCGAGCCGGACGAGTCCTCCGACGGCGGGCTGGAGTACAGCGGCATACACTTCTGGCGGGCGCCGGGCACGGGCAACTTCGTGCAGCTGTACGGCCGCACGCCCACGCTGCCTGACCTCGTCGACTTCGTCACCCGCCGCTGGTATGTGCCGCACATCTCCGTCGAGCTGGACTCCTTCGATAAAGTCGTCTCGGTGACGCTGGATGCCGACCGCCCCAGGGCGGGCGTGGAAAAGCAAAAGCGGATCAAGTCGTGCACCCTCCTGCAGGAGCAGGTGCCGCCCTTTATCGAGACGGACCTCTGGTACGCCGCCGAGTACACGGACGGCAGCTACTACATGGGCCCCGCCGTGGCGGGCTACCGCTGCGACGCGTACGGCTCGGTGCAGACGGTCGGCTGGGACGACCGCTTCGGCAACGCCTGCA
>CASEIS010000160.1 GCA_949287895.1 uncultured Bacillota bacterium | reverse complement strand
TCAAGCGCCACATGGGCAGCGACTATAAAGTGGAGATCGACGGCAAAAAATATTCGCCGCAGGAGATCTCTGCAATGATCCTTGCAAAGCTCAAGGCGGACGCGGAGAGCTACTTGGGCGGCAAGGTGACGGACGCCGTCATCACCTGCCCGGCATACTTTACAGACAGCCAGCGCCAGGCGACCAAAGACGCCGGCAAGATCGCGGGCCTCAACGTCCTGCGCATCATCAACGAGCCGACGGCTGCGGCGCTCGCCTACGGCCTGGATAAAGATAAGGCAAACCACAAGGTCATGATCTACGACCTCGGCGGCGGCACATTCGATGTGTCCATCCTCGAGATCGGCGACGGCGTCTTTGAAGTGCTCGCCACCAACGGCAACAATATGCTCGGCGGCGACGACTTCGATAAGCGCATCATGGACTACCTCGTGGACGAATTCAAGGCCAAAGAGGGGGTCGACCTCTCCAAAGACAAGATGGCGATGCAGCGCTTGAAGGAGGCGGCGGAAAAGGCGAAGATCGAACTCTCCGGCATGACCACCACCAACATCAACCTGCCCTTCATCACCGCCACCGCCGAGGGCCCGAAGCACCTCGACGTCAACCTGACCCGCCAGAAGTTCGACGCGCTGACGGCCGACCTCGTCGAAAAGACGAGCGAGCCCATGCGCCTCGCGATGAAGGATGCGGGCCTGACCTATTCGGATATCGATAAAGTCATCCTCGTCGGCGGCTCGACGCGTATCCCCGCCGTCGTCGAAAAAGTCAAGCAGATCACCGGCAAAGAGCCGTTCAAGGGTCTCAACCCCGACGAGTGCGTCGCCATCGGCGCGGCCATCCAGGGCGGCGTCCTCTCCGGCGAAGTCAAAGACGTGCTGCTGCTCGACGTCATGCCCCTCTCCCTCGGCATCGAGACGCTGGGCGGCGTGTTCACCAAGCTCATCGAGCGCAACACCACCATCCCTGCCAAAAAGTCGCAGGTGTTCTCCACCGCGGCGGATAACCAGACGCAGGTGGACATCCACATCCTGCAGGGCGAGCGCGAATTTGCCAAGGACAACAAGACGCTCGGCCGCTTCGAGCTGACGGGCATCCCGCCCGCACCGCGCGGCGTGCCGCAGATCGAAGTCACCTTCGACGTCGACGCCAACGGCATCGTGCACGTCACCGCCAAGGACCTCGGCACGCAGAAGAGCACGGATATCACCATCACCTCCTCCACCAACCTGTCCGAAGCGGACATCGACCGCGCCGTCAAAGAGGCGGAGCAGTACGCCGAAGAGGATAAGAAGCGCAAGGAGAAGGTGGACAACAAAAATAAGCTGGACGGCATGATCTTCACCGTCGAAAAGTCTGTCAAAGACCTGGGCGACAAGCTCTCCGCCGAAGACAAGGCGCAGCTCGAAGAGCTGGTCAAGAGTGCGAAGGACGACCTCGCCTCCGAAGACGACGACCGCATCAAGGCCGCGACGGATAAGCTGACCGAAGAGAGCCAGAAGATCTTCGCAAAGGTCTATCAGCAGGCGGCCGGCCAGGCGGGCGACGCCAACAACGGCGGCGCAGCCGGCGGCGACGAAGAGTTCCATCAGTAACGAGTTATGCAGAAGATCGCGCCCCTATCGGCGCGGTCTTGTGCGCAGGGGGGCCTTCCGGCGGCATTTTCAGATAAAAGTGCCGCGGAGGGCTCTGACCATGCGGCCGCGCGTCCGCGCGGCGCGCTGCGCAAGAGGTGTTTATGGCAGACAAGAATTATTACGAGACGTTGGGCGTGGATAAAAAGGCGTCGGAGGCGGACATCAAGTCCGCCTATCGCAAGCTCGCCAAAATGTACCACCCCGACCTTCACCCGAACGACGAGGCCGCGGCGGCCAAGTTCAAAGAGATCAACGAGGCGTACGAGGTGCTCTCCGACCAGCAGAAGCGCGCCGCCTACGACTACGAGCTCGAGCACCCGAACGCGCGCGGAAGCGGCGCGGGCGGCTTTTCGGGCGCGGGATTCGGCGGCGGATTTTCCGGCTTCGGCGGCTTCGGCGACATTTTCAGCGACATTTTTTCCGGATTCGGCGGCAGCACGTCTGCGCGCGCGGCCGAGGCGCAGGGGGAGGACATCACCAAAGAGGTCGTCCTCAGCTTCCTCGATGCCGCCAAGGGCTGCACCAAAGAGATCCGCTACACCCGCAACGAGCCCTGTTCCGCCTGCCGCGGCACGGGCGCCAAAAACGGCACCGCCTATAAGACGTGCGACAAGTGCAAGGGCAGCGGTCAGGTGCGCTACACGCAGGACACCCTGTTCGGCCGCACCATCCGCATGGCCGCCTGCGACGAGTGCGGCGGCACCGGCAAAAAGATCACCGAGCCCTGCCCCGAGTGCCGCGGCAAGGGGTACGTCCGCCGCGAGACGACGGTCACCCTCAACATCCCCGCCGGCGCCGATACAAACAGCTACATCCGCAAAAAGGGGTTCGGCCAGGCCGCGCCGCACGGCGGCACGCCCGGCGACCTCATCGTCATCTTCCGCGTCGAGCCGCACAAGATCTTCAAGCGCAAGGATAAGGACCTCTACGTCGACCTGCCCGTCTCCTTCCGCACCGCCCCGCTGGGCGGCAAGGTGCGCGTGCCCGGCATCGACGAGACCTTCGAGTACCTCATCCCCGAGGGCACGCAGAGCGGCACCACCTTCTGCGTGCGCGGCAAGGGGCTCAAGACGCGCTCCGGCACCGGCAACATGTACCTGACCGTCAGCGTCGAGGTGCCCACCAAGCTCACGCGCGAGCAAAAGCGCGCCGTCGAGCAGATGGATACCGGCATGGACATCCGCCAGACCGCCAAGATGCGCGCCTTCCGCGACAACATGCAGGCGATGTACGGCGTCGACCCCTATCAAAATTAAACCTTTCCGCCCGCAGCGCGCTGCGGGCGTTTTTTTGTGCCTTTTGGAAGGAGAAAGCGCCCGTTACGGGCGCAGGGCGCTCGTTTTTGCCGCGCGGCGCGCGCCTTTGCTTCCCCACAGCGGCCGCACGGCGGCGGAAACAGTGCCTGCGGGCGGCGGAAGAAAGCGCCCGCTCGCGGTTTTACCTTCAAACTGCTTGATAAATCGCCGAAAGTTTGTTACAATAAAAGGAAACAAAACGGTTACCGTGCGGGCTTCCGCACGCATTTTTGGGAGGATGCGCCATGCAAAGGACTACGATACGAGAGATCTACGCGGATGCAGAGGCTTTGGGCGGGCAAAAGGTCACCCTGTGTGGCTGGGTCCGCACCCTGCGCGATTCGAAGGCGTTCGGCTTCATCGAGCTGAACGACGGCAGCTGCTTCAAAAACTGTCAGGTCGTCTTCGAGCGCGATACGCTCGCCAACTATGACGAGATCGCCCGCCAGAACGTGGGCGCCAGCCTTGTGGTGGAGGGCACCCTCGTGCTCACCCCGCAAAACCGCCAGCCCTTCGAGGTCAAGGCGACCGCCGTGTCCGTGATGGGCGCCTCCTCGCCCGACTACCCGCTGCAAAAGAAGCGGCATTCGATGGAGTTTCTGCGCGAGATCGCCTACCTGCGCCCGCGCACCAACACCTTCGGCGCGGTGTTCCGCATCCGCAGCGAGGCGGCGTTCGCCATCCACAAGTTCTTCAACGACCGCGGCTTCGTGTACGTGCACACGCCCATCATCACCGGCAGCGACTGCGAGGGCGCGGGCGCGATGTTCCAGGTGACGACGCTCGACCTCGACAAGATCAAGGGCGAGGTGGACTATAAAAAAGATTTCTTCGGCAAAAAGGCGAGCCTGACCGTCTCCGGCCAGCTCAACGTCGAGCCGTTCGCGATGGCGTTTGCCGACGTGTACACCTTCGGCCCCACCTTCCGCGCCGAGCGCTCGAACACCACCCGCCACGCGGCGGAGTTCTGGATGATCGAGCCGGAGATGTCCTTCTGCGACCTCGCGGGGGATATGGACGTCGCCGAGGCGATGGTCAAGTTCGTCATCGACTACGTCATGGAGCGCTGCCCCGACGAGATCGCCTTCCTCAACAACTTCGTCGACAAGGGCCTCGTCGACCGCCTGCAAAACGTGTCGGGCAGCGAGTTCGTCCGCCTCACCTACACCGAGGCGATCTCCATCCTCGAAAAGGTGAAGGACAAGTTCGAGTTCCCCGTCTATTGGGGGTGCGACCTGCAGAGCGAGCACGAGCGGTACCTGACCGAGCAGGTGTACAAAAAACCCGTCTTCCTCACCGACTACCCCAAGGAGATCAAGGCCTTTTATATGCGCCTGAACGACGACGGCAAGACGGTCGCCGCGGCAGACCTGCTCGTGCCGGGCATCGGCGAGCTGATCGGCGGCTCGCAGCGCGAAGAGCGCGAAGACGTCCTGCTTTCGCGCATGAAGGAGCTCGGCCTCGACCCCGCCGACTACGATTTCTATCTGAAATTGCGCCGCTATGGCGGCACCGTGCATTCCGGCTTCGGCCTCGGGTTTGAACGGATGATCATGTACCTTACGGGCATCTCGAACATCCGCGACGTGCTGCCCTATCCGAGAACGGTGGGGAACTTAGAGTATTAGGCTCGGAGATTTCTCGGCGAGCTGACGCCTGTGAAATCTTCCGATTTGAAGACAACCCCGCGGGCGCGCGCGGGGCGCTGGCCGCGGGGTTTTCCTCGCCGCCGCGCTTTTAAGTGCACGCCATTGAGAGCGCGCGGCGGCTTCACCTTTCCCCGAAAAGCCTTTCGGCAAATTGGGGGAAAAAGGCAAAATTGCGATTTCGCCTTTTTCGAGTTATTCAATAATTTATTTTAGCGCGGCGTTGCCGCTTTTTCGAGAAAATTTAATTAAAAATACTCGCGCAAGCAGAATCGCGCTTCTGCGTTAGCTCGTCGTCGCTCGCCTTTGCTTGCCAGCCTTTTGCTGTTGGCAAAAGGTACGGCTTGCTCGGCGGCTCCTCCTCTTCCCAAAAATCTCGCGTCGCTGCGCTTTGCTGCGATTTTCGGGAACCCTTTTTATTTTTTAATTTTTGCGCAAGGAAAATCACACTTTTCCGCCGGCGCACTGTATTTGCCGTTAGGCTTTTGCAGAAAGAGTGAATTTGCGCGACTTCTTAATGGTGTGCCCTTCATTGTCGCGCAAAGAGAGAAAACCGGCCGCAGAGCAGCGATAGCTGCGAACGGCGGGTTGTCTATAAAATCGGAAGATTTCGCAGGCAGCAGCCTGCCGAGAAATCTCCGAGGGAGAATTTTTTTATGATCAAGATCATCGTAGACGCAATGGGCGGAGATAACGCCCCGCAGGAGATCGTCAAGGGCGCCGCAATGGCGCTGAATCAAGACAAAGACTTGCAGGTGGTGCTCACCGGCGACGAGGGCAAGATCAAGGAGAGCCTTGCAGGCCTCTCGTACGATGCCGCCCGCCTGCAGGTGGTGCACTGCACCGAGGTCATCACCAACGACGACGCGCCCACCCTCGCCATCCGCCAGAAGAAGGACTCTTCCCTCGTCGTGGCGCTCAAGATGCTCAAAGAGGACGAGAGCGCGGGCGGCTTCGTCTCCGCCGGCTCGACGGGCGCGGTGCTCACGGGCGCGCTGCTGCGCGTCGGCCGCATCCGCGGCATTTCCCGCCCCGCCGTCTGCCCCGCGCTGCCCACCGCCAAGGGGGGCAAGGTGCTCATCATCGACGCGGGCGCCAACGCCGAGTGCAAGCCGGTCAACCTCTGCCACTTCGCGCTGATGGGCACCGCCTACGCGCGCACGATGGGGGTGAAGGACCCGCGCGTCGGCCTGGTCACCAACGGCACCGAGGAACACAAGGGCGACCCCCTCCACCAGGAGAGCTACCACCTGCTCAAAGATCTGGCGGGCATCCGCTTCGTCGGCAACGTCGAGGGGCGCGACATCATGAGCGGCGACATCGACGTCGCCGTGTGCGACGGCTTTTCGGGCAACATCGCCTTGAAGACGGCGGAGGGTACCGCGCTCGCGGTGATGAGCGTCATCAAGCAGAACATCAAGAGTTCCCTCGCCGCCAAGATCGGCTATGCGCTGTTCATGCGCGGGGCCTTCAAAAAGATCAAAAAGGTGCTCGACTATTCCAAGTACGGCGGGGCGGTGCTGCTGGGCATCGAAAAGCCCGTCGTCAAGGCGCACGGCTCGAGCAAGGCAGAGTCTGTCTGCGCCGCCGTTTTGCAGGCGAAGGAGGCCGCCGGCAGCGGGCTGGTCGGCGAGATCCGCGAGATGCTCGCCGGCGTCGACCTGGAGATCGCCGCGAATGCCTGAGCCGAGCCAAGCCGAGCGCAAGCTCGGCTATGTCTTTTCCGATAAAAAACTGCTCGAGACCTGCTTCACGCATGCCTCCTATGCCGCCGAGCACGGCTGCGAGAGCAACGAGCGGCTCGAGTTTCTCGGCGACGCGGTGCTCGGATTCCTCGTCGCCGACGAGCTGTACGCGGCGGGCGGCGAAGACGAGGGCGAGATGACGGCGATGCGCATCCGCTGCGTCTCCGCGCCGCCGCTGGCGGCGGCGGTGCGCGCGGCGGGGCTGGACGCCTTCCTGCGCGCCGAGGGCGACGCGGGAGAAAAGGCGGTATCCAGCCTGTTCGAGGCGCTGGTCGCGGGTATCTATTTAGACGGCGGCATCGCCCCCGCGCGCGCCTTCGTACAGGCGC
>CASEIS010000159.1 GCA_949287895.1 uncultured Bacillota bacterium | reverse complement strand
CGGAGAATTTCTTTTGAGCTGACAAAAGAAATTCTTCCGATTTGAAGACAACCCCGCGGACGCTTGCACGCGCCCGCGGGGTTGTCTTCAAATCACGACTTTTTGTTTTAACAGCTTAAAACAAAAAGTGTGAACACTTTAGAACTCAAATTTCGTATCCCTCGAAAACAGCTGCGCGATGCGGTCCATGCACAGCTTGCGCGAGTCTTCGCCCTCCTGCGGCGCGGCGAAGCACACGTCGTACACCGCCTCGGTGATGGGCAGCTCGACGCCCAGCTCGTTCCCGAGCTTTTTCATGGCGGCGGCCGTCATGACGCCCTCGGCGAGCTTGCCGAACTTTTCGCCCTTGACGAGCATTTCCCCATACATGCGGTTGTGCGAGTGGCGGGAAAAGAGGGTGGTCTCGTAGTCGCCCAAATGCGCCAAGCCGTAGGCGGAGAACTCGCTGCCGCCCAGCGCCTTGATCAGCCGCGCCACCTCGCGCGCGCCGCGCGACATGAGCGGCCCCTTGAGGGTGGACACGCCGCCCCCGTCGAGGATGCCCGCCGCGATGCCCATCACGTTCTTCGCCGCCGCGCCGATCTCGGTGCCGATGACGTCGTTGCCGTAATAGAAGCGGATGAGCTCGCTCTTGAAGTCGTCCGCGAGCATCTTTTTCAACCCGGTGTCGTACCCGTCGACGACCATGCAGTTGGGGATGCCGGCGGTGAAGTCCTGGATGTGCCCCGGGCCCACCCAGACGGCGATGCGCTCTTTGGCGATGCCCGCCTCGATGAGGATCTGCGAGAGCCGCTCGCCCGTGTCCGCCTCGATACCCTTCATGCACAGCACGAAGATCTTATCCGAGACGTCGGCGGCCTCCTTGATGCGGCGGATAAAGCCGCGCAGCCCCTGCGAGCTGATGGAGATGATGACGATCTCCGCCCGCGAAACGGCGGCGGCGAGGTCGCAGGTGAGGGTGATGGACGCATCCAGCGTCACATACTCGTTTTTGCCCGTATTTTTGAGGACCTGGTAGGAGTAGTCCTCCTCCGGGCCCCACGACCACACTTCTTTTCCCTTTTTGGTGGCGAGATACCAGGCGATGAAGGACCCCCAGCGCCCGCAGCCGAGAACGGAAATTTTTTGCATAGCGACCTCCCTTATCGTAGAGTAAAGTTTCCCCCGTCACAGCTCTTTGCGCTCGTTGAAGGCGCGCGAGAGGGTGACGTCGTCTGTGTATTCGATCTCCGAGCCGACGGGGATGCCGCGGCTCAGCCGCGTGACGCGCACGCCCAGCGGCTTGATGAGTTTGGCGATGTACAGCGCAGTGGCGTCCCCCTCCACGTCGGGATTGGTGGCGAGGATGACCTCCTCCACATTCCCCTCGCCCACACGGGCGAGCAGCTCGCGGATGCGGATGTCGTTGGGGCCGACGCCCTCCATGGGGTTGATGACCCCGTGCAGCACGTGGTACACGCCGCGGTATTCGTGCAGCTTTTCCAGCGCGATGACGTCTTTGGGCTCCTTGACCACGCAGATGACCCGCCCGTCGCGCTCTTTACAGATGTCGCACACATCGTTTTCGGTGAAGTTTCCGCAGATCTTGCAGTAATGCACCTTGCGCTTGGCGGAAAGGATGGCGTCTGCAAAGGCGCGCGCCTCCTCCTCGGGCATATCGATGATGCGGTAGGCGTACCGCTGCGCCGTCTTTTTGCCCACGCCGGGCAGCTTCGAGAACTCGTTGATCAGCCGCCCGATGGGTTCGATATAGACCTGCATGGCTTACAGCAGCCCTCCGCCGCCCAGCGCCCCGAACGGCGCCATCTTCTCTTTATACACGGCGTCCGCCTTGGCGTAGCCGTCGTTGATGGCGGCAAGGATGAGGTCCTCGAGCATCTCGACGTCCTCCGGGTCGACCACCTTGGGGTCCAGCTCGATGCCGTCGATCTTCTTCTTCGCGTTCATGTAGACGACGACCGCCTCGCCGCCGCTCGTGCCGACGATCTCCCAGTCGTCGAGCAGCTTTTCCGTCTCCTGCAGCTGCTCCTGCATCTTTTGGGCCTGCTTCATCAAATTCTGCATATTGCCGCCGCCCATACCGCCTCTGAATCCTGCCATTGTCCTGTCACTCCTGATTTTTTGTTATTGGAATTGCTCGCAAGGGGCGGCCGCCCCTCGCCGGTTTGCCCTCTATTTGACCTCGATGTCCGCATCGGGGAAATTTTTGCGCAATGTTTCGACGTCCGCCTCGAAGGGGTCCTTCTGCGCCCCCTTGCGGCGGATCTCGAAGCTGTGGATGCCGATGGCGGCGAGCGCCGCCTGCACGTTCTTGTAGTTGTCCGCGCTGTTCAAGCGGCGGAAGATGGTGTCGCTGTCCGTCGTGAGGATGAAGGTATCCCCTTCAAACGCCGTCTCCAGATCCTGGCACATGGTGAACAGCACGCCGCTCTTGACGTTGCGCCGCAGAGAGCGGCGAAAGTACGCCCCCGCCTTGGCGCGGTTTTCGGGCGCAAGCGCGTCCACGTCTTTGGGCTCCTCCCGCCGCAGCGAGGGGGGCGGGGGCGCGGCCTGCGCGCCGAAGTCCTCGGGCGGGGCGTCCGCGTCGGAGATCTCGCTCATCCATGCCGGCTGCGCGCGCACCGCCTGCGCGGCGGGCGGCTGTTCGCGGAAGGGCTGTTCCGCCGGCATGCGCGCGGGTTCCCTTCCGCCCGCCTCCGCAGCTGCGGGCGCGGGAGCAGAGGGCGCCGTCTGCGCGGCAAAGGCGCCGGACGCGAGCTTCCCTTCCAAAATATCCAGCCGACGCGCGAGGGAGAGCATATCCAGGTCGGCTGCGGGCAGGCAAGCCTTGACCAGCGCCGTTTCGAGCACGATGCGCGGGGAGGATGTGTAGCGCAGCGCCGATTCGAGCTCGGCGAAGATCTCGCAGCAGCGCAGCAGCTTGCGCCCGTCTGCCCTGCCCGCGATGCGCCTGACCTCGGCGTACAGTTCGGCGGGCAGGTCGAGCACGGCATTGCCGTCGCGGCAAGTGGATGCGACCACGCAGCGGTTGAGGAAGACGAGCAGGTCCTTGGCCAGCACGCCCACCCCTTTGCCGGAGGCGATGATGCGCTCGGCATGCTCGAGGGCGGCCGCGGCGTCGTCGGTGAGCACCGCCTCGCCCAGCCTGGCGATCTCGGTGAAGTCGGCGCTGCCGAGCACCTCGTTGACGTCTGCATAGGTGAGCTTGCCGCTGCTGTACGAGATACACATATCCGCGATGGAGAGGCTGTCTCGCATGCTGCCCGCGCCCGCGCGGGCGATGGCGGCGACCGCCTCCTCCTCGTATTCCTTGCCCACCGCCGCGAGGATCTCCTTGAGGCGGGCCTCGATGTCTGCCTGCGGGATGAGCTTGAAGTCGAAGCGCATGCAGCGGGAGAGGATGGTGGCGGGCAGCTTGTGCGGCTCGGTCGTCGCGAGGATGAACACCGCGTGCGCGGGCGGCTCTTCCAGCGTCTTGAGCAGCGCGTTGAAGGCGGAATCGGAGAGCATGTGCACTTCGTCGATGATGTACACCTTGTACCGCCCGGACACGGGGGGATACTGCACCTTTTCGCGCAAGTCGCGCATCTCGTTGACGCCGTTGTTGGAGGCGGCGTCGATTTCGGCGATGTCGAGGTTAGAAGGGTCGGCGAGGGCGCGGCACACCTCGCACTCCCCGCAGGGAGAGCCATCTTTGGGGTGCAGGCAGTTGATCGCCCGCGCAAAGATCTTGGCGGTGCTCGTCTTGCCCGTGCCGCGCGGCCCGCAGAAGAGATAGGCGTGGCCGATGCGGCCCGTCTCGATCTGGTTGCGCAGGATGCGCACGATGTGTTCCTGCCGCACCAACTCGCCCAGCGTGTTCGGGCGGAAGGCGCGGTAGAGCGCCCGGTATGCCATAGTACTCCTCCTCTATTGTCCGTTCTTTTGCTGCAGCAGCGCCGCCGCCTTGCGCTTGGCGCGCTGCACGGCGTTGTCGGCGCTCTTTTCGGTGCGCCCCTCCCGTGCGGCGATCTCGGCGATGCTCAGCCCTTCCATATATAAGGTGAGGGCGCGGTATTCGGCGGGGGAAAGCGCCCCGCGCAGGCGGGCGAGAAACTCATTGTGCTCCTCGTCGCCGATGAGCAGCGCCTCCGGGTCGACGGAGGGGTACAGCGTCTCCCCCTCGTTTTCGGCGGGGAGGGGAACGGAACGGTTGAGCGGCGCGTGCTTTTGCCGCGCCGCGCTGCGCACCGCGCCGATGATGCGGCGCTGGATGCACAGATAGGCGAAATTTTTGAAGCTCAGGCCCCCCTCGCGGTAGTCGCAGGCGGCGCGGTACAGGCCGATCATCCCCTCCTGCGCGAGGTCCTCGGCGTCCCCGCCCGCGAGAAAGAAGCTGCGCGCGATACCGCGCACGGTGTTTTTATAGCGGCGGAGCAGCTCTTCCATCGCCGCCTTGTCGCCCGCCTGCGCGGCGAGCGCGAGGCTCTCGTCACTCATCTCCGCTGCCGCACCGCCTCGTAGGCGGCGATGCCCAGCGCGACGGAGGCGTTGAGCGAGTTCACCTTGCCGTACAGGGGCAGGGAGAGGATCTTGTCGCACTTTTTGCGGGTGAGCGGGGATATGCCCCTGTCCTCTCCCCCCACGACCAGCGCGACGTCGCCGGTCAGGTCGGCGGCGTAGATGTCCTCGCCGTCCGCCTCCAAACCGTACACCCAATAGCCGCTCTTTTGCAGCTGCTCGACGGCGTAATTGATGCCGGGCACCCGCGCCACGCGCACGTGGTTGGCTGCGCCCTCGCTGATGCGCACGACCGCGCCCGTCACCTGCGCGCTCTTGTTTTTGGGGATGATGACCCCGTCTGCGCCCGCGCACTCGGCGACGCGCAGGATGCTGCCGAGGTTGTGCACGTCCTCCACGCCGTCGCAGACGATGACCAGCCTGCCTCCCTCGCGGGGGCGGAGCAGCTCTTCGAGGTCGGCATAGGCGTAGTCGGAGACGTAGGCGATGACCCCCTGGTGGCGGCCGGACTCGCTCTCGCGGTCGAGCGCGCGCCCGTCCGCAAACTGGACGCGCACGTTCTTTTCGCGCGCTAAGGCGAAGATGCGGCCGGCGCTGCCCTCCGCGCCCTTCTGCATGAGGATCTTGTCGATCTCTTTATCCGTCTTGAGCAGCTCTAATACGGCGTTTCTGCCTTCGATCTTCATAAAGTTTCTCCCGCAAACAGTTCGTCGATGCGCGCGTAGTCGCCGACGAGGTACAAAAAACCGACCACCGCCTCGAAGCCCGTCGAAATATTGTATTCGGCGACGGAAGCGCTCTTGCTCTTGGTCGGCTTTTTGGCGTTGCGCCCGCGCAGGAAGATGTCGCGCTCCTCCTCGGTCAGCTTGGGCAGCACCCGCTCGGCGAGCGCCGCCTGCCCCTTGGCCGAGACGCGCGCCGAGGCCATCTTCTGCAGCGCGCCCGTCTTGTAGTCGGCGGCAAACACCAGCCCCTCGCGCACATACAGCGACCAGGCCGCGTCCCCCACAAAGGCGAGGACGACGGCGTTCATTCCCCGCGCGCGCTCGCGCGGCATCCTTTCGTTGAATCGGATCATACCGCCATTATAGCACATCCGCGCGGAAATTTCAATAACCTTTCGCGCATCTGCGCATTTTCTTGCCCCGCGGCACCGCCCGCTCACGCATAAGGACGCGCCCGCCGCCCCGCCGGGCGAACGCAAAAGTTCTTCAAAAAAATTCCGTACAGGGTATTGACAAGTACGGGGACGCGTGATATAATACAGTTAGTACAGATGGTACAGTTAATGCAGACAGCTGCAAGGAGGTGACGATATGGATGTGCGGCTGAGCGGAAAGCGCAGCATCTACGAGGACATCGTGGAGGAATACGCGCGCTTTATCCGCCTGGGCGTGCTGCGCGAGGGGGAAAAGCTGCCCTCCTGCCGCGCCCTCGCCATGCAGCTGGGCATCAACCCCAACACGGTGGAGCGCGCCTTCGGCGAGCTCGAGCGGCGGGGGCTGGTGCGCACCATCCCCAAAAAGGGGGCCTTCGTGCACCGCATCGACGACGCGGCGGAGCACGCGCGCGCCGAGGCGCTGCGGCAACTGAAGGCGATGCGCGAGGCGGGGCTCTCCGCGCGGGAGGTGTATGCGCTCGCGCGCGAAGTGTTCGGCCCGCCGCCAAGCGACACGGATGCGCCCGCAGGCAGTATGAACGCGCCGCCCGACACGGACGGCGCGCCCGACACGAACGCCGCGCCGCCCGAAGCGGCGCAAACGGAAGACGGAACAGGAGGAAAATTATGATCGAGATCGACGGGCTGTACAAGTCGTACGGCAAAAAGGAAGTGCTGAGCGGCATCTCGCTGCGGGTGGAGGACGGCGGCACGCTCGGGCTGGTGGGCATCAACGGCGCGGGCAAGTCGACGCTGCTGCGGCTGCTGGCGGGGGTGCTGCGCGCGGACGCGGGCAGCATCCGCTTTGACGGGGCGGAGATCTTTGAAAACGCCGCCAAAAAGCGGGAGCTGTTTCTGCTGCCCGACGACCCCTACTACGCGGCGGACACGACGGCGGAAAAGCTGCTGGCGCTGTATTCCGCCTTCTATTCCCTCGACCGCGCGCTGTACGAGGAGTACGAGAGCAAGTTCCGCCTCGCGCGCAAGGCGCCCGTGCGCAGCTTTTCCAAGGGCATGAAGCGGCAGCTGTTCGTCGCCATCGCACTCGCCTGCCGCCCCAAGTACCTGCTGCTGGACGAGGCGTTCGACGGGCTGGACCCCCTCGCGCGGCTGGAATTCAAGCGCGGGCTCATCCGCCTGCAGGAAGAGACGGGCGGCACGGCGATCATCGCCAGCCACTCGCTGCGCGAGCTGGAGGACATCTGCACGAGCTTCGCCCTGCTCGACGGCGGCAAGGTCGCCGACGCGGGCGACATCCGCGGCGCATTGAGCACCGTGCATAAATTCCAGGTCGCCCTCACCCGCCCGCCCGTGCGGGAAGATTTCCCCTTCGAGCTCCTCACCTTCGAGGCGAGCGGGCGCATCGCGCGGTTCATCGCGCGCGGCGACAAGGAGGAGATCGTGCGGCGCATCGAGGCGCTCTCCCCGCTGCTTGTCGAGGAGCTGCCCGTCGACTTTGAAGAACTGTTCTTATGCGAAGTGCGCGCAAGGGGGTACCTGCAATGAAAAAGATCTTGCTCTATGAGGGGAAGCGCATCCTGCTGCCCCTGCTCATCTTCACCGTGCTGGGCGCGGCGCTGTTCGTCATCGTCGCACTCAACTCAAACTTTGTTACCGGCTTCGGCTACGGCCCGACGGGCGAGCCGATCGGCCGCGAACCGACCAACACCCTCGTCGCGCTGCCCGGCTGCATCCTCGGCGTGCTGTGCTTCATCGTGCCCGCGCTGCAATTTTCTTACCGCATGAACAGGCGCAGCGCCGACCTGTGGTACTCGCTGCCCGTGCGGCGGGAGGCGCTCACCCTCGTGCGGGCGCTGGGCGGGCTGGTGCTCGTGCTCGTCCCCTACACCGTGACCTTTTGGGCGGGCTTTGCCGCCATCGCCGCGAGTGAGAATCTGTTTGAACTGGGGCAGTACGGCGTTCTGTACGCCGCCTCCCTGCCCGTCGGCATCGGGCTGTTCGGCATCAACGCCTTCCTCTACACCCGCGCCAACTCCATTTTAGACGGCATCATCTTCATGCTCGCGTGGACCTTCGTGCTCACGCTGCCCTTCTTCTGGCTGCAGGCGTGTGGCAGCAACCGGATGTTTGAAATGGGCGCGTTCAACTGGACAGGGCCGACCTCCTACTCGACCATCTCCCCCCTCGGCTGGCTGCTCGACCGCTTCGATGCCCTCATCTGCGGCAACAGCTATACCATGCCCGAGGAGCCGCTCATCTATGCGCTGGGCGGGGTGCTGGCGGTCGGCGCGTGGGCGGGGCTGTTTGCCACGGCGCGGCTGCACCGCGCCGAGTACATCGGCACGCCCTCGGGCGACTGGTTCGGCTACCGCACCCTCATCCCCGCCTGCATGACCTTCGCAGTCGCCATCGGCATCGCCGACATGTACGAATTCGACGCCGTCAGCATGCTGCTCACCTACACCTTCACCCTCATCCTCGGGCTGGTCGCCTACTTCGTCTACCGCCGCTCCTTCCGCATCAAGCTCGCAGACATCCTCTGCATCGCTGCCGCCCTGCTCGTCGGCACGGGGCTCGGATTTTTGGGTTCGCAGGTGCTGGAGCCCTTCTTCGAATCCTTCCGCATCCCCACCACGATCGCATGACCCTCCGTATGAACATAAAAACCGCCCCGCCCGCAAGGCTTGCCTTGCGGGCGGGGCTCTTTTACTATATCAATGTTTGAATTTGCCGCTTATCTGCCGAGCAGCCTGCGGATGCGCCCTGCCGCCTCCTCCGTCGCCTCCTCGCTCGCGAAGGCGGTCAGGCGGAAGAAGCCCTCGCCGTTCTTGCCGAAGCCGCTGCCCGGCGTGCCGACGACGTTCGCCTCCTCCAAGAGGTAGTCGAAGAACTTCCAGCTGTCCATGCCGCCGGGGCACTGCATCCAGATATAGGGCGAATTTTTGCCGCCCGTGTAGAAGATGCCGAGGTCGTCGAGGCAGGCGGAGAGGCGCTGCGCGTTGCGGCGGTAGACGGCGAGGTTGGCCTCGATCTGCGCCTGCCCCGCGGGGGTGAACACCGCCTCCGCGCCCCGCTGCACGATGTAGGCGACGCCGTTGAATTTGGTCGTCTGGCGGCGCAGCCACAGCTTGTTGCAGGAGATGCCGCCCCGCTTGAGCGCGTGCGGGACCACCGTGTAGCCGCAGCGGGTGCCCGTAAAGCCGGCCGTCTTGGAGAGGGAACAGAACTCGATGGCGCACGTCTTTGCGCCCTCCACCTCGAAGATGCTGCGCGCGAGCCCCTGTTCGGCGACGAAGCGCTCGTACGCCGCGTCGTAGAGGATGACCGCGCCGCGCGCGTTGGCGTACTCCACCCACTGCCGCAGCTGCTCTACAGAATACGCCGCGCCCGTCGGGTTATTGGGGGAGCAGAGGTAGATGATATCCGCCTCCACATTCTCATCCGGCATGGGCAAAAAGCCATTTTCGCGCGTCGCGTCCGCAAACAGGACGCGGCGGCCTGCCATCACGTTGGTGTCCACATATACGGGGTAGACGGGGTCGGGGATGAGCACGGTGTTGGATACGTCGAACAGGTCGAGGATGTTGCCGACGTCGCTCTTGGC
>CASEIS010000158.1 GCA_949287895.1 uncultured Bacillota bacterium | reverse complement strand
CGTCCGTCTTGGGCATGCGCAGCGCAGCCATGTAGGCGTCGAAGCTGTCCGTATCCCGCTGGACGCACGCCGCAAGCTCGGCGCGCAGCGCATCTGCCTGCGCGGCGACGGCGCGCATCTCCTCGCGCACGGGAGCGAACTGCTCGCCCTGCGTCAGGCGGGCGACCATCGCGGCGAGCGCCGCCGCGAGCGCGCCAGCAAGCGCCGCCACGCTTCCGCCGCCCGGGGCGGGCGCGTCGGAAGCGGTCACATCCAAAAAATCGGCGACCGTGCGGTCGATCAGATCGCTCATATCAGGCGGCTCTCCAACACCTGCTCGAAGGAGAAGTTCTCCAGCTGCAGGTAATACTCGGCGCAGTCGACGAGCGCGCGCATGGGAACCAGCCCCACGATCTCGCTGCCGAGTACGTTCACGCCGAAGCGCTTTGCCTCCATCTTGATGGTCTCGAAGACGCGGTAGATGGCCGTCTTGGAATAGTCGGTGAGGTTCATGGACACCTGCACGATGCCGCGCTCCTTCAGCTCGACCGCCATCGCCTTGCAGTAGCGGAAGCCGCCGTTGATGTGGCGCACCATGTGCACGATGCGGTCGGCCACTTCGAGCTTGTCGGTATCGAGGTTGACGTTGAAGGCGACCAGCGGCGGCCGCGCGCCGATCGCCGTGACGCCGCCCGTCGGATGGATGGTGTCGGGGCCGTAGTCCGGCTTCCAGTGCGCGGTATCCTTCATCTTTTCCGCCATCCCCTCGAACTGGCCGCGGCGGATCTCCGCCAGATTGACGCGGTTGGGGGCGGTGGCAGAACTCTCGTACAGGAAGAAGGGCTGGCCGTACCGTTCGCTCGCGGCGGCGGCGACCGCCTTGGCGGCCGCGTCGGCGTCTTCGACCGTCGTATCCTTGACGGGGATAAACGGGATGACGTCTACCGCGCCCATGCGCGGGTGCTGGCCCTTGTGTTTGGTCATATCGATGAGCTCGAGCGCCTTGCCGACCGATGCGGTCACGGCGGCGACGAGCGGCTCCGGCTCGCCGATCACCGTCACGACGGTGCGGTTGTGGTCGGCGTCGGAAGAGTAGTCGAGCAGCTTTACGCCCGCCTTGCCGCGGAAGCAGTCGACGATCTTTTCAATTTTATCGGCATCGCGCCCTTCGCTGTAGTTGGGCACGCATTCAAGCAGTTTCGCCATACACGAGTTCTCCTTTTTTATAGACGCTGCGTACGAGGTTTGTCCCCGTGCGATAAGGTAAAAATTCTTTTTTGTCGCAGGCATAGACGAGGAAGTCTGCCTGTTTGCCCGCCTCGATGCTGCCCGTGCGCCCCTCGCAGCCGCAGGCGGCGGCAGCGTTGACGGTGAGCGCCGTGAGCGTCTCTTCCACGCTCATCTTCATATAGATGCAGCAGAGGGCCACGGAGAGGGGCAGCGCGTAGGTGCAGCAGCTGCCGGGGTTGAAGTCGCTGCCGACGGCCAGCGCCGCGCCGCCGTCGATCAACCTGCGGGCGGGCGCGTACCGCTCGCCCAGACAGAAGGCGGTGAGCGGGAGCACGGTGGCGACGGTGTCCGACGCGGCGAGGGAGGCGATATCCTCCTCGCGCACCTGCAGCAGGTGGTCTGCCGAGGCGGCGCCCATGCGGACGGCCAGCCCCGCCCCGCCGAGGGGGTACATCTCGTCGGCGTGTACCTTCAGGCGAAAGCCGAGATCGGCCGCGCGGCGCAGGTAGCGCTCGCTCTGCGCGAGGGAGAACACCCCCTCCTCGCAGAAGATATCGGCAAAAGCGGCGAGGCCGCTCTCCGCCGCGGCGGGCAAGCTCTCCGCCACGCAATAGTCGATGTAGCGGTCGGCATCCGTGCCTGCGGGCACGGCGTGCGCGCCCAGAAAGGTGGGGATGAGCTCAACCGGCTGCAGCTCGTTCAGGCGGGCGACGGCGCGCAGCTGCCTGAGCTCCGTCTCCGTGTCCAGCCCGTAGCCGCTCTTGACCTCGCAGGTCGTGACGCCGAGGGAGAGCATCTCCGCCAGGTGCGGGAGGGCGGCGCGGACGAGCTGCTCTTCGCTCGCGGCGCGCGTCGCCTGTACGGTGGCGGCGATGCCGCCGCCGCTGCGCATGATGGCCATGTACGGCTCGCCGCGCAGGCGGCGGACAAATTCAGAAGAGCGCTCGCCGCCGAACACGAGGTGGGTGTGGCTGTCGACGTAGCCGGGGGTGACCAGCTTGTTCCCGCAGTCGAGAACGGGCAGCCCGCGGTAGCGCGCCGCAAGCTCTTGCCGCCGCCCGACGTCGCGGATAACGCCGCCGTCGACGAGGAAGGCCCCGTCGCGGATGACGCCCGCGTCCGCCATCGCGCGACCGCGCTTTTTGCCGCCCGCGCAGGTCACGAGCTCGGAAATGCCCTCGACGAGATAGCGGTTCATTTGAAAAATTTCTCCGCGAGTGCGTCGTCGGCGAGGACGGGCAGGGTGATGCAGTCGGTCGTCGTGCGGTTGTATTCGGCCGCGACCTCCATCGCGTGCCCGCAGCGCGCCCAGCTGCGGCGGGAGACGCCGATCATGGTGTCCCAAACGATCGCCTTGCGGATGACTTCGTCCACCCGCTCGCTGCCGTCGAGCACCAGCCCGAAGCCGCCGTTGATCGCCTTGCCGATGCCGACGCCGCCGCCGTTGTGCAGCGCGACCAGGCTCATGCCGCGCGCCGCGTTGCCGGCGTAGCACTGCACCGCCATATCCGCCGTCACGTTGCTGCCGTCGTAGATGTTGCTCGTCTCGCGGAAGGGCGAATCGGTGCCGCCCGTGTCGTGATGGTCGCGCCCGAGCATGATCGGGCCAACCTCGCCGCGGCGCACCATCTCGTTGAACTTGAGCGCGATGTCGCGGCGGCCATAGGCGTCCTGATACAGGATGCGGCACTTGGTGCCGACAACGAGGTCGTTCTTTTCTGCGTCGCGGATCCAGACGTAGTTGTCGCGGTCTTGCCCGCGGCGGTTGCAGTCGATGACGGACATCGCGGCGGCGTCCGTCTTGTGCAGGTCCTCCTGCTTGCCCGAAAGGCAACACCAGCGGAAGGGCCCGTAGCCGTAATCGAAGAGCAGCGGCCCCATGATGTCCTCTACATAGGACGGGAAGATGAAGCCCTCGCTCGTATCTGTGCCGTTTTTGGCGATCTCCTTCGCGCCGGCGTCGAATACCGCCTTCATGAAGGAGTTTCCGTAATCAAAGAAGTAAGTCCCCCGCCCGACCAGCGTGCGGATGAGGTGGAAGTGATGCACGAGCGTCTCGTCCACCAGCTTGCAGAAGCGGGGCTTGTCCTCCGCCAGCAGGCGTGTGCGCTCGGCAAAGGTGATGCCCTGCGGGCAGTAGCCGCCGTCGTACGGGACGTGGCAGCTGGTCTGGTCGGACAGCAGGTCGATATGGATATCGTGCTCCACCGCGTACTCGAGCAGGTCGACGACGTTGCCGTAATAGGCGATGGAAGTGCTCTCCCCCGCCGCGCACGCCGCCTCTGCCCGCGCGAACGCGTCGGCGCAGTCGCTCGTGACCTGTTTGACCCAGCCCTGGCTGCGGCGGGTCTCGATGCGGGAGATGTCTACCTCGGCGATGATGCCGACGCCGCCGGCGATCTCGACCGCCTTGGGCTGGGCGCCGCTCATGCCGCCCAGGCCGGAGGTGACGAACAACTTGCCGCGCAGGTCGCCGCTCTGCGGGATGCCGAGCACCTTGCGCCCCGCGTTGAGGAGGGTGTTGAAGGTGCCGTGCACGATGCCCTGCGGGCCGATGTACATCCAGCCGCCCGCCGTCATCTGGCCGTAATTGGATACGCCCATGGCGGCGGCGCGCGCCCAGTCTTCCTGGTCGTCGAACATGCCCACCATCAGGCCGTTGGTGATGACGACGCGCGGCGAAGAGGACCCGGAGGCGAACAGCCCCATCGGGTGGCCGCTCATCATGACGAGCGTCTTGTCTTCGGTCAGCTCTTCGAGGTAGCGCTTGATCAGCCGGTACTGCATCCAGTTCTGGCAGACCTGCCCCGTCTCGCCATAGGTGACGAGTTCATACGGATAGAGGGCGACGTCGCGGTCGAGGTTGTTGTCGATCATGACCTGGAAGGCCCTGCCCTCGATGCACTTGCCCTTGTACTCGTCGATGGGCCTGCCGTAGATGCGGCCCTTGGGCATGAAGCGGTAGCCGTAGATGCGGCCGCGCGTCTCCAGCTCTTCCGCAAATTCGGGCGCGAGCTGCGCGTGCCACTCCTTGGGGATATACCGCAGGGCGTTTTTGAGGGCGAGGCGCTTTTGCGCCGCGCTCAGCTGCGCCGTGCGGCGGGGCGCCCTGCGGACGCCCGCGTCAAAAACAGGATAGGCGGGAAGTGCGCCGCCTTCGCTCAGACAATCTTTCAGATCTAACTGCATGGCTCAAAACTCCATTGTGCCCGCCGCCCGTTCCACGGCGGCGATGAGGGAGCCGTCGACGATCAGCGCTTCCGAGCGGTTGATGTCGTCGTAGAGCGGCCTGTCCTCGGTGAGGTACGGGATCTTGGCGCGCACGCAGTCGTACGCGGCGCGGGTGCCGACGCCCATGCCCTTGTCGCCGCGCAGGTCGATGGCCTGGCAGGCGCACATCAGCTCGATGGCGAGCACGCGGCGGACGTTGCCGAGGATCTCGCGCGCCTTGCGCGCCGCGATGGTGCCCATCGAGACATGGTCTTCTTGGTTGGCGCTGGACGGGATGGAATCGACGGAGGCGGGGTGAGCGAGCACCTTGTTTTCGGAGACGAGCGCCGCCGCCGTGTACTGCACGATCATGAAGCCGCTGTTGACCCCGCCCTTTTCCACGAGAAAGGAGGGCAGGCCGGAAAGCGCGGAGTTGACCATGCGCTCGATGCGGCGCTCGGCGACGTCTGCGATCTCGGAGAGGGCGATGCCCAAAAAGTCGAAGGCGAGCGCGACCGGCTGGCCGTGGAAGTTGCCGCCGCTGATCGCCTCCTCCGTGTCCGAAAAGACGATCGGGTTGTCCGTCACAGAATTGATCTCGATGTCCACCTTCTGTTTGACGTAATTGACGGCGTCCTTGCTGGCGCCGTGCACCTGCGGGGTGCAGCGCAGCGAGTAGGCGTCCTGCACGCGAACCTCCCCCTGCCGCGTCACGTTTTTGCTGCCCGCGAGCAGCGCGGAGACGATGCGGGCGGAGTCCATCTGCCCCTTGTGCGGGCGGATGCGGTGCATGCGCGCATCCAGCGCGTCGACGATGCCGTTCTGCGCCTCGAAGCTCATCGCCGCGGCGACGTCCGCCACTTTGAGGAGTTCGAGCGCGTCGTAGACGACGAGCGCGCCCACCGCGGTCATGAATTGGGTGCCGTTGATGAGGGCGAGCCCCTCCTTTTGCGTGAGCTCGAGGGTGGGGATGCCCGCCGCGCGCATCGCGTCGGCGCCGCTCATCTCCTCTCCCCGATAGGTCGCCCGCCCCAGGCCGAGCAGAGGCAGCACCATGTGCGCGAGCGGGACGAGGTCTCCGCTGGCGCCGAGCGAGCCTTTTTCGGGCACGACGGGGGTGACGCCGCGGTTGAGCATCTCCACGAGGGTGCGCACCGTTTGGAGGCGGATGCCCGAATAGCCGTATGTAAAGTTGTTCACGCGCAGCAGCATGGCCGCGCGCACGACATCTTCCGTAAAGTTGTCGCCCGCGCCCACCGCGTGCGAGACGATGAGGTTTTTCTGCAGCGCGTTGGTATATTCCTTTTCTATAAAGCGTTCGCTGAACATTCCGAAGCCGGTCGTGACGCCGTAGACGACTTTGGACTGCTCGACCAGCTTGTCGACGACCTTGCGCGAGCGCTCGATGTTGCGCTCCGCCTCCGGGGAGAGTGTGACGGTCGCGCCCTGCCTCGCTACATTTACGATCTGCTGCAATGTGATCTCGTTCCCGGTAAGCACGATCTCGCTCATGGCCACCCTCCTGTAAAATTTTATTTCTTCATAAAGAAACGCCCCCTTCGGGAGGGGGCGCGCCTCTGCGAAGCTATATAAGTAACATTTTATCACACAATCTTCAAATTGTAAATACCCTTTTGACAAATTTCTGTAAAAAACGATAACATAATTTTGAAAGTGAACATTCAGCTGTACTTATACTTTTTTACCGGGCTGCCGCAAAAAAGCGCTTTTGGCCGCCTGCCTCCGCCAAAGGGCGAAAATATTGCAGATTTGTAATAAATTTAGACAAAAGAAAAGCCCCGCCTTATGGCGGGGCCTTGTTTTGCATTTGGGAGCTTATTCTTTATCGTAGATGAGTACGGCGTCCTCGCCGTCGTCCTCGACGAAGCGGACGGCGATGCCCTCACGGCGGGACGTGGGCACGTTTTTGCCCGTGTAGTCCGGCTTGAAGGGCAGCTCGCGGTGGCCGCGGTCGACGAGCGCGGCGAAGCGGATGCGGGCGGGGCGGCCGAGCGCCATCACCTCGGAGAGGGCGGCGCGCACCGTGCGGCCGGTGTAGATGACGTCGTCGCACAGCAGCACCGTCTTGCCGTCTACGGCGAAGCTGACCTCGCTGCCCGAAAAGCACACTTCCGAGTCGAGGTCCTCGAGGTCGTCGCGATACAGGGTGATGTCGAACACGCCGAGGGGGATATCCGTCCCCTCGACGGCGTCGATGCACGCCTTCAGCCGCTTGGCGACGGTGACGCCGCGCGTGCGGATGCCGATGATGACGAGATCCTCCGCGCCGTCTTGCTCGACGACCTGGTGCGCCATGCGGCGGAAGGTGTTGCACATATCCTCCGCGTCCATCAATTTCCCTTTGACGATCATTGCGGGCCTCCTGTTTGTTCTTCCTTCTTTATTCCGCGCAGCGCGTCGAGCACCTTGCGAAAATGGGGCGGCAGCGGGGCCTCGAAGGTCATCCTCTGCCCCGTGCGCGGGTGGGTGAGCGTCAGGCGGAAGGCGTGCAGCAACTGCCCTTCCAGCTTGAAGCGCTGTTTTTTGGAACCGTAGACGGGATCGCCCGTGACGGGGTGCCCCAGATATTTGCAGTGCACGCGGATCTGGTGGGTGCGGCCGGTCTCCAGCTTGAAGTGCACGAGCGTGTACCCCTGCGGGAAACGCTCGACCACCTCGAAGCGGGTCGCGGCGAGGCGGCCCTTGCCCGCAGGGACGACCGCCATCTTGACGCGGTCGGTCGGGTGGCGGCCGATGTACGTCTCCACGCGGCCGCTGTCCTGCCCGAAGATGCCGTCGCACAGGGCGAGGTACTCGCGGGCACACGTCTTGTCGGCGATCTGCGCGGAGAGGGAGAGGTGGGCGGCGTCGTTTTTGGCGACGACGAGCAGGCCGCTCGTGTCCTTGTCGATGCGGTGGACGATGCCCGGGCGCACGACGCCGTTGATGGAACTGAGGCTGTTCAATCGGTAGAGCAGGGCGTTGACGAGGGTGCCGGACAGGTTGCCGCTGCCCGCGTGCACCGTCAGCCCCTGCGGCTTATTGATGACGGCGATGTCCTCGTCTTCATACACGATGTCGATGGGGATGTCCTGCGGGGTCAGGTCGAGGGTGCGGGGGGCGGGGACGTTGGCGACGACCTCCTCCCCCGCCGCGACGGGATGCGAAGCCTTGGCGGGCGCGCCGCCCGCCGTGACGCGGCCTTCGTCGATGAGTTTTTTGGCGGCCGAACGGGTGATGCCCAGCTGCTCGGCGAGGAACACGTCCAGCCGCGCAAAGCTCTGCTCCGCGCGCAGCGCGCGCCGCCCCTCAGTCATCGCCTTTGCCCTGCGGCGGATCGGCGGGCTCACCCGACGGCGCGCCCGCGCCGCCCTGCCCGGGCATCGACGTGCCCTTCCCCTCCAGCTCTTCGACGGCTTCTTCGACTTCCTCTTCCTCCTCCCGCTTGTTGGTGCGGAAGACGGCGTCTTTATCGACAAAGAGAAGCGCGACGATGAACAGCACCGCGCCGACGGTGATCTCGAGGTCGGCGACGTTGTTGCTGAAGCTGGTGAAGCCGAAATCCATATAGATAAAGTCGCGCACGGCGCCGATGGCGACGCGGTCGATGAGATTGCCGACTGCACCCGCCAAGATGACGACGAGCGCCCAGCGCAAAAAGCGGCGGTCTTTGGGCAGCTTCCATAAAAAGAAGAGGATGGCCGCCACCGCGACGACGGTGAGCGCGATGACGACGGGCTGCGTGTACTCGCCGTCTTTGCCGATGCTGAAGGAGATGCCCGTGTTGTACAGGTTGTTGATGCCGAACAGGCTCCCCAGCCAATAGGTGACGCGCCCGACTTCCTCTCCGCCGCCGTACAGGGCGAAGGCGAGCGCCTTGCTCAGCTGGTCGACAAAGATGAGTGCCAGCGTTACGATCGCGTAAATCATGGCCGCCTCACTTTTTCGCAGACGCGTCGGCGGGGCCGTCGTCCATCAGGCCGAGGTTGCGGCACAGCTTTTCGAGGTCGAGCTCCCCCTTGGGGTTGAGCACGTCGTCGAGGTTGAAGCCTGTCTCCTCCTCCCCTTCCACGTACTTTTCGATAACCGCCTTGGGGTCGAAGGTCTCGGCGGGCGGGGCGTCGCTCTCCGCCTCTTGCGGGGCGAAGGCGCGCGAGCGGCCGAGCAGCGCCGCGAGGTTGTCAGCGAAGGCGGCGTACTTGCGCGTCTCCGCGCCCGGGCACACCTCCTCCATCTGCGCGGCGAGCCGCCGCCACTTGTCGGCGAACAGGCGCAGCGTCTGCCACTCCGTTTCGGCGGACATGCGGTAGAAGGCCTTGATCTCCTCCCCCTTCTCCTCGGCGGCGACGATGGCGCGGCTGACCTTGTTCTCCTTGTTCTTGTACTCGGCGAGGCTGGCACGCAGGCTGCGATTTTCTCCGACGAGCCCCTCCAGCCGGTAATTGAGCTGGCGGATCTTGACGTCGTACGCTTCGCGCAGGCCGGCGATGAGCTTTTCCACTTCCTGTTGGGTGAATTTTTTAGCCATTGCTTTCCCGGATCTCCGAAATAAGTTTATTTTTGATATCGAACAGCTGCTGCGAGAGGTCGACCTTGTAGACGTGCGGGTTGTCGGGGCGCTTGTACTCGTCCCAGAAGCTCTCCTTTTCCCGCTCGGCGTAGGCGCAGATGTCCGCAAGCTTAGGCAGCGGGCGGACGAGCTCGCCCCCGCGCAGCACCTGCTCGGTGAGCGGGCGGACGCGGTAGTCGGTAAAGGTGGTGCGCTTCCACGTCTCCTTCGGGTGGAAGATGGTGAGCGGCTTGCTCTCGTCGATGGTTTCGCCGCGCACGACGATCAGGTCCGCCTCCGCCTTGCCCGTCTTTTTGTCGTAGATGCGGTAGACATCCTTGAAGGCGGGGTTGGTGATCTTGTCGGAATTGTCGGACAGTTTGATCTTGGGGACCATGCCGCCGCCCGCGGGATAGAGGGCGGACAGCTTGTACACGCCGCCGAGGGCGGGCATATCGGCGCTGGTGATCAGCTTGGTGCCCACCCCCCACAGGTCGATCTTTGCGCCCTGGTTTTTGAGGGAGTTGATGAGGTACTCGTCGAGGTCGCCCGAGGCGCAGATGATCGCGTTCGGGTAGCCGGCGTCGTCGAGCATCTTGCGGGCGCGCTTGGAGAGGTAGGCGAGGTCGCCGCTGTCCAAACGGATGCCCTTGGGCTCGTGGCCGGCGGCGCGCAGCTCGTCGAACACGCGGATGGCGTTGGGCACGCCGCTGCGCAGCGTGTCGTATGTATCGACGAGCAGCAGGCAGGCGTCCGGGAAGAGTTTGGCGTACGCGCGGAAGGCCTCGTATTCGGAGGGGAAATTCATCACCCAGCTGTGGGCGTGCGTGCCCGCGACGGGGATGTCGAACAGCTTGCCCGCGAGCACGTTGGAGGTGGAGCGGCAGCCGCCGATGATGGAGGCGCGCGCCCCGTACACGCCCGCGTCCGGCCCCTGCGCGCGGCGCAGGCCGAACTCCATGACCGCGTCCCCTTTGGCAGCGTACGCGACTTTGGCCGATTTGGAGGCGATGAGCGTCTGATGGTTGACGATGTTGAGCAGCGCCGTCTCGACGAACTGCGCCTCGAGGATGGGCGCGCGCACGGTGATGATAGGCTCCTCGGGGAAGACGACTGTGCCCTCGGGCACGGCATATACGTCCCCCGTGAAGCGGAAGGTACGCAGATAATCTAAAAATTCCTCGTCGAACAGACCGAGCGAGCGGAGGTAGGCGATATCCTCCTCCGTGAAGCGGATGCCGCGGATATAGTCGACGGCCTGCTCCAGCCCCGCCGCCACCGAATAGGTGATGATGTTGTTGCGGCGGAAAAAGAGATCGAAGACGGCGATATCTCCCTGCTTGCCGTTGCGCAGGTAGCCGTTCATCATGGTCAGCTGATACAGGTCTGTCAAAAGGGTCAGGTTGCGCGGCATATCAATTCTCCTTGTGTTCTTCGTCCGCGCCCTTTTCCGTGCCCGCAGGCTGCGGCGCAGAGCCCTCTGCCCCGCCTTCGCTTGCCTCGCCCTGCGGCGCATCGGGGATGAACTCCTCTTCGGCGAGCGGCGTGCCCCGTTCCGCATCCGCAGGCGGCTGCGGCGGCGCGAGGGCGGGAGACGAGGGGGCGGCGAGGCGCTTTTTGCGCGCTTCCTCCTCCATCTTGCGGCGGTCTTCCTTCGTGTAATAGACGGGCAGGATGGCCAGCGCCTGCGCGGGGTCGGCCGCGCCGAACAGGCGGCCGTACTTTTTGTAGTTCCGGATGAGCACGCAGGCGGCGAGCATGGCGCCCGCGACCGCCATGATGACGGCCATCACCCACGAGGCCTGCACCTTGTCGCCGAGGATGAACTGCGCGTCGCGCAGCGGCTCCATGATCGAGCGCACGACGCCGTAGCCGAGCAGATAGCCCGCCAGCGACAGGCCGTGCGGCTTCTTTTTGAAGTTCCACATCAGCGCGAAGAGCAGCGCGAACACGAGGATGTTGAGCACGCTCTCGTAGAAGAAGAAGGCGTAGTGCCACTCGCCCACCTTTTCGATGTAGACGGCGAAAGGAAACCACTGCAGCGAGGTGTTTTCGACGACGGCGCCGTACACCTCCTGGTTGAAGAAGTTGCCCCAGCGGCCGATGCCCTGCGCGAGGATGACGCCGGGCACGAGGCAGTCGGCGACGCGCAGGAAGTTAATCTTGTGGATGAGGCAGAAGAGGACGACGCCCAGCGCGCCGCCCATGACGCCGCCGATGATGGACAGGCCGCCCGCGCGGATGCCGTAATCCTCGTCGAAGGAGAGCCAATACTGAATGGGCACGCCGCCCGTGATGCAGTAAAACAGGCGGGCGCAGACGATGCCGATGGGCAGGATGCACAGCAGCAGGTCGAGCACCCAGTCGACGGGGATGTTGCGGCGCTTGAAGAGCAGCGCGACGACGACCGTCGCCAGGATGATGCCGCAGACGATCATGATCGCGTAATAGTAGATGGTGAATCCATCGCCGATGGGGATGGTGAATCCGCGCGGCGGGATAAAATAATTGGGTTCGTTCATAACGCTCCGTTTTGCGGCCGCCGGGCGCCCTGCAAGGCACAAAGGGCCGCCGCTTCGGCGGGAGACCCGCCGGGGGGATTTTCCCCCATTATACCATACAGCGGCGGAAAATTCAAAGGTTTTTGCATAAAAAATCGCGCGGGCGCGCGCGCAGAAGCGCCCGCGCGCAAAGGCGGCTTCTCTCCTCTCGCACGGCGCGAGAAAAAAGCGGTAATTTATGCCTGACATACTACTCTGCAAACGGCAAAAAAGCGCGCCGCCGCGGCAAAAAAACGGACGAGCGCGCCAAAATAGTGCCAAATGCGGACGCACAAAGCGAGGGCCTCCGCAGCGGGAGGCCCTCGCGAAATGACAGCTGCGGCCGCGCCTTCAGCGCGCGCAACCGAGGCTGATGAGCAGGGCGCCGTCCACCTTGCGCATCATGGCGGGCGGCAGTGTGCCGATGCGCTCCTTCAGCCGCCGCTTATCCAGCGTGCGGATCTGTTCGAGCAGGATGACCGAGTCGCGCTGCAGGCCGGACGACTGCCCGGCGATCTCGATGTGGGTGGGGAGGCGCGCCTTGGTCAGGCGGCTGGTGACGGCGGCCGCGATGACGGTGGGAGAATATTTGTTGCCGACGTCGTTCTGCACGACGAGCACGGGGCGCACCCCGCCCTGTTCGCTGCCCACGACGGGGCTCAGGTCCGCGTAATACAGTTCTCCCCTCTTGATATCCATCCCTTGCGACCTCGCAGTTTTTCTCTTTCGGAAGCTCCCTCCCCTTACAGTATATGTAGCCGACGTCCGCGTCGGTTCGGAAAGGCGCCGCCCGATCGCAGTCAGTATGGCCGAACGGGGCGCGTTTTATACGCGCCGCATAAAAATCGCCCGCAAAATGCGGGCGACGCGTGCAGATGGCGGATGCGGGGGCGGCGGGATCAATCTTCGCCCGCGAGGGAGGCGATGGCACGCGGGAGGGCGTCTGCGACGTCGAGCGCGGTGACAGACTGCTCGCAGCCGACCGCGCGCTCGGCGAAGATGCCCGCCCTTCCCAGCAAAAAGGAGGCGGCACAGGCGGCGTCAAAGGCGGAGGCGCCGCGCGCGGCGACGGCCGCCGCGATGCCCGAAAGCACATCTCCGCTGCCACCCTTGGCGAGGGCGGGGGTGCCCTCCGCATTGAAGCGCAGGCGGGCGCCGTCGGCGACGACGCTCGTGCAGCCCTTTAAGAGCAGGGTGCAGCCGTATTGTTTGGCGAATGCCGCGGCGAGTTCGGGGCCGCCGCGGAGCACCTCGGCGAGCGGCGCGCCGCACAGGCGGGAAAACTCCTTGGGGTGCGGGGTGAGCAGCAGCTCCCCCTTGTGACCGCCGAGGACGTCCACGCCGAAAGCGGCGAGGCAGTTGAGGGCGTCGGCGTCCAGAACGAGGGTGCCCTCGTAATTTTGCAGCAGGAAGCGGACGCAGTCGTACACCCCGCGCGAGAGGCCGCAGCCCATGCCGACGGCGATGCAATCGGCGCCGCACAACGCTCGCAGCGCCTCCTCGTCCGCGCGCAGGCAGCCGTCTTCCCCGGCGGGGAAGGAAGTCAGGATGGCGGCAGGAAGTTTGCCGACCATGTGCGGGAAGAGGAGTTCGGGAAGGGTGAGGCGGGTGTACCCGCAGCCGGTGCGCAGCGCGGCCGCCGCCGAGAGCAGCGGCGCGCCCGAATAGGCGAGGCTGCCCGCGAGGATGACCGCCTCCCCGTAGCTGCCCTTGTGCGTGTTGCGGCGGCGGGGCGGGAAGAGGGGCGCGATGTCTGCACCCTCGAGCAGGAAGCCGGAGGGCGGCGACGGCAGTTCGATGCCGATGTCGCGGCGGACGATACGGCCGCAATGGTCGGGGCCGTCGTTGAGCAGGTGCCCGCGCTTGATCTCGCCGACGGCGACGGTGGCGTCGGCGCGGACAGCGGTACGGGCGATGCCGTCGTCGCCGTTGAGGCCGCTGGGGATATCCGCCGCAAGGACGGCGGCGCCGCTCGCGTTGATGCGGGCGATCGCGTCCGCGCAGATCCCCTCCGCCTCGCCGTGAAAGCCGGTGCCGAAGATGGCGTCGATGATGAGGTCGACCCCCTCCGGGAGGCCGTGCACGACTTCCCCTTCATAGAGGTCGCGCTGGGCGGCGCAGTCGGGCGAGCAGGTCTCGCCCAGCGGCCAGACGGCCGCTTCGAACCCGCGCAGCGACAGGATGCGCGCCGCGCACCAGCCGTCGCCGCCGTTGTTGCCGCCGCCGCAGACGGCGACGACACGCCTGCCGCCCCGCGCGTGCAGCATCGCCTCTGCCTCTTCGGCGATGGCGCGGCCCGCCCGCTCCATCAATACCTGCGAAGGGACGCCCAACTTTTGTATGGTGTATGCGTCCGCCGCACGCATCTCCGCGCAGCTCAAAACCGTCTTCATATCCTCTCCTCCCCTGTTTTTTGAATGATCCAAAGTACTATGTGTGACATAAATCGCCGCTTTTACGGCTCTTCGTCCTCGCGCAGCGATGCGAGGGCGTCTTTTGCGGTATCGTGGTCGAAGCCCTTGGACAGGAGGTGGCGGTACGCCTTGGAAAACGCCTCGCGCGTCGGCTGCTTGCCGCGCATATACTTTTCGAGCGCACGGCGCGCCGCGTCGCCCTCCTCGCCGATGCCCTCGAGCGCGGCGCCGATCGCCTCGTCGCTCGCCCCCTTTTGGCGCAGTTCGAGCGCGATCAGGCGGGCACCCTTGTTTTTAGACGCGGACTCGACGTACTGCGTGCAGTACAGCGCGTCATCCACAAAACGGTACTCGCGCAGCTTTTCGAGCACATAGTCACACACGGCGTCGACATACCCCTTTTTGCGCAGGAAGTCGCGCATGGCGCGCTCCGTCTTCATGCTGGCGGAGAGATGGGTGAGCGCCTTGTCCAGCGCCTGCGCCTTCTCGTTTTCCAGCTGGATCTCGTCGAGGAAGGAGGGCTCGACCTGCTGCCCGACCCGCAGGCGGTAGCGCACGGCCGTCTCCAGCTTCAGGCCGCAGTAGAAGCGGCCGTCCACATACACGTTGCACCGCTCCTTGTCCTTGACCTGCGGCGTGATGGCGGTTATCTCAGACATAGTACCTCGCAAACGCACAGAAAATGCGTTTTGACAAACAGTCCGCCCCCTTACGGGCGCGGACTGCCATGATCTTTTGCTATTGATAATGTTCTCGGAAGACTCTTCTACGGGCGCTCAGAGCTTGACGACCCAGCCGAACTTGTCTTCGAGGCGGCCGGTCTGGATGCCGGTGATGGTGTCGTACAGCCACTTGGTGATGGGGCCCATCTCGCCGCCGTTGACGACGTAATCTTCGCCCTTGTATTCCATCATGCCGACGGGGGAAATGACCGCCGCCGTGCCCGTGCCAAACGCCTCGTTGAGGGTGCCCTTCTTCTGCGCCTCGAGCACTTCGTCGATGGAGACGCGGCGCTCGGACACCTTGTAGCCGTGCGCGCGCAGCAGCTCGATGCTGCTCTTGCGGGTGATGCCGGGCAGGATGGAGCCGACCAATGCGGGG
>CASEIS010000157.1 GCA_949287895.1 uncultured Bacillota bacterium | reverse complement strand
GCCGCTCATGCCCGCCCTCGCCGTCATCCCCCTCCAGCACCTCGCCTGCCGCCTCGCCCTGCTGCGCGGGCACGACCCCGACCGCCCCCGCAACCTCGCTAAAAGCGTCACGGTGGAATAGAAAGCTCGGAGAATTTGTTTTGTCTGCTCAAAACAAATTCTCCGAGCATTGTTTTTTCCGCGCAGACGTGGTATAATAGCCGCAGGAGAAAAATGTACATGGATAAGAGAGACAAGACCAACGCCATGCGGCTGTTGGACGGCAAAAAGATCGCCTACGAGGCGTTTGCGTACAGCGCCGAGCTGACCGACGGCGAGGCGGTCGCCGCCGCCCTCGGGCAGGACGCGCGCGCCGTGTTCAAGACGCTCGTCACCGTGTCCGACAAGGGCGCGCACTTCGTGTTCTGCGTGCCTGTCTGCGGCACCCTCGACTTGAAGAAGGCCGCCAGGGCCGCGGGCGCAAAGTCGGTCGCCATGCTGCACCAGCGCGACCTCGAGCCGCTCACCGGCTACGTGCACGGCGGCTGCTCGCCCATCGGCATGAAAAAGCGCTTCCCCACCTTCATCGACGACAGCGCGCTGCAGTTCGAGCGCATCTGCGTCAGCGCGGGGCGGCGGGGGCAGCAGGTGTGCCTTGCGCCCGATCAGCTCGCCGCCTTCGTCGGGGCAAAGTTCGTTCCCCTCGCGGCGCAAACGGAGCAGTAAACATATCTTTAATAAAATAGGAAACGCCGCCCGTCGTCCCGCTTGGCTGCGCGCGGCATGCCGCCCAAAGCGGCGGCGCTTCCAAAAATAAAGGGAAGGCCGCCTTCGCTGCGGCAAAACAAAGGTGAGAGAGCGCCCCGCGGGGCGCGGGGGAGGAAGCTATGCAACCGAAGCAAGACCGCATCCGCCCGTTCGAGCCCGCCCTGTACGCGCTGCTGGGCGCGCTGCTGGGCGCGGCGGTGGGGGCGGTCATCGTGCTGTTCGGCCGCGGGGTCGAGTTTTGCGCCGGCTACGGGGCGGCGCACTTTTCGCTGTACGTCTGGTTTTTGCCAATCGTCGGGCTGCTGACGGCGGCCATGCTGCGCCGCTGGGGGCAGGGGCCGGTCGGCATGGCGGCGGCATTCCGCGCCTCGCGCGGAGAAGAGAAGAACTACCCCCTGCGCAACGCCCTCTTCCAATTCGCGGGCACCTGGGGCGCGCACCTCTTTTGCGCCAGCGTCGGGCGAGAGGGCGCGGGCATCCAGATCGGCGCGGCCATCGGCGGCAATATCGGCGCGCGGGTGCCGCTGGCGGGCGCGGACAAGATCTTGCTCGTCGCGGGCATGGCGGCGGGCTTTTCGGCGCTGTTCGGCACCCCCGTGTGCGCCCTCTTTTTCGCGCTCGAAGTGACCGTCGTCGGCACGCTGCGCCTGCGCGCGCTTGTCGCCGCCGCATTCGCCTCCTTCACCGCGTGGGCGGTCGCGCTGTTGTGCGGCTACGGCGCGCCCGCAGAGCCGCTCTCCTTTGCCATCTCGTGGAGCGTGCCGCTGCTGCTGCGCCTGCTCGTCTTGGGCGCGGCGTGCGGCGTCGCGGGGCTGCTCTTTTGCCTGCTGCGCCGCGCCTTCGCCGCCTTTTTCCGCACCGCCGCACCAAACCCGCTCGCGCGCGCCGCGCTCGCCGGGCTTTTGCTCGCCGCGCTGCTGTACTGCACGGGCGGGCGGTACAGCGGGCTGGGCACCAACCTCATCGACTTCGCCCTCGCCGGCACCGCCGCTCCGTACGATTGGATCGTAAAGATGGCCTTCACCGCCGCCTTCCTCGCGGCGGGCTTTTTGGGCGGGGAGGTGACCACCTTCTTCGCCGCGGGCGCCTGCCTCGGGTGCGCGCTGGGCGGGCTGCTCGGCCTGCCGCCCGCGCTCGCCGCCTGCCTCGGCTACGCCGCCGTGTTCGGCGCGGCGACCAACACCCTCATCGCGCCCGTGCTGCTGTGCGTCGAGCTGTTCGGCGGCAGCCTGCTCCCGTACGCCGCCGTCGTGTGCGTCGCCGCCTACCTGTTCAACTTCGGCCACTCGGTGTACGATCAGCGTGTGCGCGAGGATATCGTCCGCGCCGCGGCCGCCCGCCTCGCTCCCCGCAAAAAGCTGCTGCCCCTGCCGCGGCCGCTCTATCCTGCCCGCCCCGCCCGTTAGGTTTTTGCGGCGGGGGAAGAAGGTTTCCGCTCGCCCCGCTCCCTGCGCGGTCGGCGCGGAACGCGCCGCAAACGTTTGCTTTTCGGTCTATTTTGCGCGCCGCCCCATGCGGGGCGGCGCGCCTTTGTCTTTCGCGCTGTTTTTCGCCGTTGCTTTTCGCCGCGGGGCGGCGCGCCGCTTTTTATTGACCCGCCGCCGCTCACCCGCTGCTGCCCTCATGCCCCGCCCGAAGCGTATGGTTTGCGCGCGGCGCTTGCCAACCCCGCGAATTTGTAGTATAATGCGGGTATGAAGCCCGATCTCACCCTTTTGCGCGGCCGGCGCGTGTGCGTCGCCCTCTCGGGCGGCAAAGATTCGGCCGCGCTCTTTCACTATCTGTGCGCCTGCGCGGCGGCGGAGGGCATCGCCCTCTCCGCCGTGCACGTCGAGCACGGCATCCGCGGCGCAGCCTCGCGCGCAGACGCCGCCTTCGTGCGCGATGCGTGTGCGTCCGCGGGCGTGCCGCTGTACGCCTTCGCGGCGGACGTGCCCGCCCTCGCG
>CASEIS010000156.1 GCA_949287895.1 uncultured Bacillota bacterium | reverse complement strand
AGCGGGAGTACGTGGCGCGCTGCGTCATCCGCATCAACGCGGAGATGGACGGGGCGTACGTCTTTTCCAGCGGCAAAAACATGGGCATCTTCAAGGGGGTTGGCTACCCCGAGGACATCGGGCGCTTTTACCGCCTCGAGGAATACGAGGGGTACGCCTGGACCTGCCACGGCCGCTACCCGACCAACACCCCCGGCTGGTGGGGCGGCGCGCACCCCTTCGGGCTGCTTGACCTCTCCGTCGTGCACAACGGCGAGATCTCCTCGTACGACGCCAACCGCCGCTACATGGAGATGTTCGGCTACCGCTGCACGCTGCAGACGGATACCGAGGTCATCACCTACATCGTCGACTACCTGCACCGCCGCAAGGGGCTGACCTTGCAGGAGGTGAGCCACGTCATCGCCGCCTCCTTCTGGTCGACCATCGCGCGCAAAGAGGAGCCCGCACGCAGCCAGGAGACGCTGCTGCGGCGGATGTTCCCCTCCCTGCTGGTGACCGGGCCCTTCTCGATCATCGTGGGCTTTGAAGGGGGGCTGCTCGCCCTCGGCGACCGCCTCAAACTGCGCTCGATGGTGTGCGCGGAAAAGGGCGACAAGGCGTACATCGCCAGCGAGGAGAGCGCCATCCGCAAGATCGAGCCCTCGCTCGACAAGATCTTTGCCCCGGCGGGCGGCGAGCCCGTCATCTATGAACTGTACGGGAGGCGCAGCTGATGGACTTGTATATCAGACCGGACTATGAAGTGGTCCGCAATACCGACCGGTGCATCGCCTGCCGCGTATGCGAACGACAGTGCGCCAACGAAGTACACTCTTTCGACCCCGATACGGGCAAGATGCGCGCAGACGAGAGCAAGTGCGTCAACTGCCACCGCTGCGTCAGCCTCTGCCCCACCCACGCGCTCAAGATCGTCAAGACGGACGACACCTACCGCGAAAACGCCAACTGGAGCGCACAGACCATCAACGAGGTGTACCGCCAGGCCAACACGGGCGGCGTGCTGCTCTCCTCGATGGGCAACCCCAAGCCCTTCCCCGTGTTCTGGGACAAGATGCTGCTCAACGCCTCGCAGGTGACCAACCCGCCCATCGACCCGCTGCGCGAGCCGATGGAGACGCAGCTTTGGCTGGGCAAGCGCACCGCGAAGATCGAGCGGGACGAGAAGGGTCTCTTGAAGGACACCCTCGCACCCCAGCTCAAGCTGTCCGTGCCCATCCTCTTTTCGGCGATGAGCTACGGCTCGATCAGCTACAACGCGCACGAGAGCCTCGCGCGGGCGGCGGAAGAGCTGGGCACCTACTACAACACCGGCGAGGGCGGGCTGCACCGCGACTTTTACCGCTACGGCAAGAACACCATCGTGCAGGTCGCGTCGGGGCGGTTCGGCGTGCATAAGGAGTACCTCGAGGCGGCGGCCGCCATCGAGATCAAGATGGGCCAGGGCGCGAAGCCGGGCATCGGCGGGCACCTGCCCGGCGCGAAGATCTCTGCCGACGTATCCGAGACGCGCATGATCCCGCAGGGGGTGGACGCCATCTCCCCCGCGCCGCACCACGACATCTACTCCATCGAGGACCTCAAACAGCTGGTCGACTCGCTCAAAGAGGCGACCGAGCACAAGAAGCCGATCATCGTCAAAATCGCGGCGGTGCACAACGCGGCGGCCATCGCCAGCGGCATCGCGCGCAGCGGCGCGGACATCATCGCCATCGACGGCTTCCGCGGCGGCACGGGCGCGGCCCCTACCCGCATCCGCGACAACGTGGGCATCCCCATCGAGATGGCGCTCGCGCAGATCGACGAGCGGCTGCGCGACGAGGGCATCCGCGACGAGGTCTCCATCCTCGTGGGCGGCTCTATCCGCTCGAGCGCAGACGTCGTCAAGGCGATCGCGCTGGGCGCGGACGCCTGCTACATCGGCACGGCGGCGCTGCTGGCGCTGGGCTGCCACCTCTGCCGCAGCTGCCACACCGGCAAGTGCAACTGGGGCATCGCGACGCAGCGGCCCGACCTCGTCAAGCGGCTCAACCCCGACCTCGCCTACAAGCGCCTCGTCAACCTCGTCTCCGCGTGGAAGCACGAGATCGAAGAGATCATGGGCGGCATGGGCATCAACTCGCTCGAGGCGCTGCGCGGCAACAGGCTGATGCTGCGCGGCATCGGGCTGACGGACACCGAGCTGCGGCTGCTGGGCATCCGCTACGCGGGCGAGTCGCTGTAAGGAGAAAGCTATGAAACGCATCTACGTCAAAGAAGAGTGGTGCCTCGGGTGCCATCTCTGCGAATACGAATGTGCCTTCGCCAATTCGGGCATCGCCGATATGGTGAAGGCGCTCAAGGGCAAGGCCATCCACCCCAACGTGCACGTGGAGGACTGCGGCGACATCCACTTCGCCGTCAACTGCCGCCACTGCAAGGACCCCATCTGCGTGCACAGCTGCATCTCTGGCGCGCTGACCAAGGGGGAGGACGGCATCGTGCGCATCGACCGCGACAAGTGCGTCGGCTGCCTGACCTGCGTGCTCGTCTGCCCCTACGGGGCGGTGCTGCCCGCGCCCGACGGCCACGCCGCCATGAAGTGCGCGCTGTGCACGGACAACGGCCGCGGGGAGCCCAACTGCGTCAAGTACTGCCCCAACGGGGCGATCGTGTATGAAGAACGGGAGGCCGCCGAATGAAAACGTACGACTATATCCTCATCGGCAACTCGACGGCGTCCGTCGCGGCGATCGAGGGCATCCGCTCCGTCGACCGCAGCGGGAGCATCCTCGTCGCGGGGGATGAAGACCGCTTCGTGTACGGGCGGCCGCTCATCTCCTACTACCTGTTGGGCGCGACGGACGAAAAGCGCATGGACTACCGCCCCCGCACCTTCTACGCGGATAACGGCGCCGAGCTGCGCCTCGGCACGCGGGCGGAGCGCATCGACCCCGCCGCCAAGACGGTGACCTTTGCGGACGGAAGCGCCGCCAAATACGGCAAGCTGCTCGTCGCGACCGGTTCGCGCCCCTTCGACCCGCCCATGGAGGGCATCGAGAGCGTGCCCCGCCGCTTCCACTTCATGAAGATGGCGGACGCACTCGCCCTCGAACAGGCGCTCTCCCCCACCGCGCGCGTGCTCATCGTCGGCGCGGGGCTGATCGGCCTCAAGTGCTTTGAAGGCATCGCAGGCCGCGTCGGCAGCGTCGCCGTCGTCGACCTCGCAGGCCGCGTGCTGCCCAGCATCCTCGACGAGACGGGCGCAGCCATGGTGCAGCGCAAGCTGGAAGAGCACGGCGCGACATTCTACCTGAGCGACAGCGTCGCCCGCTTCGACAAAGACACGGCCACCCTGCGCAGCGGAAAGCGCATCGAGTTCGACATCCTCGTGACGGCGGTCGGCGTGCGGCCGAACACCGAGCTCGTCAAGGATGCGGGCGGCGAAGTGGCGCGCGGCATCGTGACGGACGAGTGCGGGCGCACGACACTGCCCGACGTGTACGCGGCGGGCGACTGCGCCGAGAGCTTCGACATCGCGAGCGGCACGCGGCGCATCCTCGCGCTGCTGCCCAACGCCTACTTCCAGGGGCACTGCGCGGGCGTCAACATGGCGGGCGGCAGCGAGCGCTTTGACAACGCCGCGCCCTTCAACGCCATCGGCTTCTTCGGCATGCACGTGCTCACCGCGGGCGTGTACGAAGGGGAAGCGTACGTCGAAAAAAGCGAAAAGACATACAAGGCGCTCTTTTGCAAGGACGACCTTCTCAAAGGATTTATCCTCATCGACCTGCCCGAACGGGCGGGCGTATATACGGCGATGCTGCGCGAGCGCATCCCCCTCTCGCAGGTGGATGCGGAGTCGCTCAAGCGCTCGCCGGGGTGGAACGCCTTCCCCGCAGAGATGCGGAAAGCGCGCTTCACGAAGGAGGTGTGATATGCACATCGACGCGACTAACCTGCAATATTCCGCACTCAACGACGCGGTGCGCCAAAGCGGCGAGCGCGCCGTCGAGATCGACGGCTGCATCGGCCAGCGCTACCTCGGCGCGGGGATGGCGGACAAGGACATCCGCGTGCACGGCACGCCCGGCAACGCGCTGGGTGCCTACCTCTCGGGCGGTAGCATCACCGTGGAGGGCAACGCGCAGGAGGCGACGGGCGACACCATGAACGGCGGCACCATCGAAGTGCACGGCCGCGCGGGCGACGCCACCGGCTACGCCATGCGCGGGGGCAAGATCTTCATTGAGGGAGACGTCGGCTACCGCTGCGGCATCCACATGAAGGCGTACCGCGACCACCGCCCCGCCATCGTCATCGGCGGGCGGGCCGGGAGCTTCCTCGGCGAGTACCAGGCGGGCGGCACCATCATCGTTTTGGGAGAGGGCGAAGGGCCGATCGTCGGCAATTTCTGCGGCACGGGCATGCACGGCGGGGAGATCTTGCTGCGCTGCGACAAATTGGAAGCCGCCCTGCCCGCGCAGGTCAAGGCGGAGCGCATCGAGGGCCCCGGCGCGGAGGCGGAGGCGCTCGTGCGCGAGTGGTGCACCCGCTTCGGGCGGGACGCGGCCCCCTACCTGCACGCGGCTTATTATCGACTGACGCCGAACACGGAAAACCCGTACCGGCAGATGTACACGGCGAACTGACGCCATGACCCGCGTATTCGTGCGCTGCGACTATAGCGCTCCCCGCGAAAAGATCATCGAAAAGCTGACGCGCGCCGGCTTTGCCTGCACCCCCCTCGCGGGCGGTGCTGCGGAAGAGCCGCGCGCGGGCGAAGAGGGCGCCGCCCTGCTGTACATCCCCAAGACGGGGCGCGGCGACTGGGCGGAGGAGGCTCTTTTCCTCGCCGAAAGCCTCCGTGCCGGCCTCGTGGTCGTGGTGCGGCGGGAGGATATCCCCGCCGCCGAACAAAAGCTGCGCGGGCGGGGAGCGAGCATCTTCGCCGCCGACACCTCTCCCGCCGTACTCGCGGGCGCGCTGCAGGCGGCTGCCAAAGCGGGAGAACGCCTGGCCGCCGCCGCACAGGAGATCGGCCGCCTGCGCGAACGGTTAGACTGCGAGCGCATCGTCGGGCGCGCGAAGGTCGCCCTCGTCGAAAAGCGGGGCATGACCGAGAGCGAAGCGCACCGCTACATCGAAAAGACGGCGATGGACGAGCGGCTCCCCCGCCGCACCGTCGCCCTGCGCATCCTCGGCGAGCTGTAAGCCCCCTACACCCACGCTCATCATTTTCCTTGGCAAAGGGCCCCTATCCTTATTATATAATAAGGATAGGGGCCCTTTTTGCGCCGCGCAGACAGGTCAGCCCGCGCCCGGATAGGTCAGCCGCGAGGCGTGCTGTGCCCAGTAATAGTTGACGACGTAGCGCAGGTAGGCGTCGCGGTCGGCGACGACGACGGATGCGCCGTCCGCGCCCGCGAGCAGGTTGCCGTCTACGGCGCAGTTTGGCTCCTCCGCCTGCATGACGATGCGCTCGAGGCTCGTGCAGCCCCGGAAGGAGTACCCGTAGATGGCCGTCACCGTCGCGGGGACGGTCAGCTCGCGCAGGGCAGCGTTCCCCTGAAAGACTTCTGCCGCAAACGACTGCACCGGCCTGCCGCCATAGACGGAAGGGATGGTCAGAGACGCGCGCCCCCTCCCCTGCTCCGTCAGCCCGGTAACGGTGACGCCGGTCGCCGTCTCCGCGTAGGTAAAGCAGGCGGCATCCTCCGCCTCCCCCTCCGTCGGCCATTCGGGCGCCTGCGGCTTGGCGGGGAGCTCGATGTCCGTCGGGGAAGTATCCCCGACGGCGAGCTTCAAGTCGCGCACCAGCTGCGCCGTATAGACGACGGAGCCGGCCGTGTTCATGTGGAAGTTCGAATCGTAGAACCATTCTGCGTCGAAGATGTAGTCTTGCGGCGCGCCGAGGATGGGGAAGGAGAGGCTGTCGTTGAGGAAGGCGTAAAATTCTTCCATCCCCGCCGTGTCCGTCGCGAGCGCGTTCATCGGGCAGAAGTTGTACCAGACGGAGGCGCCCTGCGCGTAGGCGCGGCTGTAGTAGCTGTCGAGATAGTCGAGGAAGCCCTCGCCGATCAGCGCGCTGTCGAAGCGGACGGGGTTGGAGGCGTCGCACAGCCCGGGCATCACGTTGTACGGGCGGGCGTAGGTCATGCCGCAGTTTTCCCCGAAGGAAGCGCGCGCATAGGCGCCGGAGGGGCGCGGCGGTTCTCCGCTCGAAAAGTAGCCGAACTTGTCGGCGGCATAGTCGGCGAAGTTGCCGACCATCGCGGCGCGGTTTTCGGGAGCGATGTCCGCGAGCAGCGAGAAGTCGGCGTCGGCCGCCATCCACATATCCTGCGCCGAAAAGTACAGGCTGAGCAGCTGCGACGAAAGCTCGGGCGCGATGACGACGACGTCGCCCTCCCCCACATACGGAGCAGACAGATCGAGCATGGCCTTGGTGCCGATGGCGCCGTACAGCCCGAAGGGGCAGACGGTGTAGCCGGGCAGCGAGCTCTCGAGCAGGTCGACGTTGACGCCGAAGGCGATGCTGCTGCTGCCGATGAGCACGATCTTTTTGCCTTCCGCCGTGCGCAGGCGCTGCACCATCGCGGCCAATTCCCCGTAATATGTCTGCGCATACTGGGGCGGCAGGGCGAAGCCGCACACGAGCAGCGTCACCGGAAAGGCCAGCAGCAGCACAGCCGTGATCAATACAATAGCGATCGTACGTTTCATGGTCAAAATTGAAAATACGCAAAGGCGCTCGAATCGCCGGCGGCGATCAAGATCATCCAGCCGACCGCGACGGCGAGCACGCCGTACAGGTAGGCGGAGGCGCGGCGGGCATCGCCGAGCAAGACGCCCGCGCGCGGGCCGCCCGCAGGGAGCGCGCGCGCCGAAAAGCTGCCGAGCGGCACCAGCTTTGCCATGCACACGACGCACAGCGCGGCAATGAGGAAGTCGATCGGCTGCATGGACAGGGCGGCGAAGGCCGCGTCGAAGAAGCCGGCGCCCCACCCGACCGCCGTAAACAGCTGCGCGAACGCCGTGCCGATGTCGGCGACGGTGGGCGCGCGGAAGAGGATGGCTGCGGGGATGAACAGGAGGAGCATCAAACCGTGGCGCAGCAGCACCGACAACGTGCCGTCTCCGCGGATGTGCAATCGCCCGGCCAGGGCTTTGCAGGGCCTGCGCAGCAGCGTTTCGAGGCTGATCATGAGCGCCGCGTACAGCCCCCAGAGCACGTACGTCCAGCTGGCGCCGTGCCAGAGCCCGCAGAGGGCGAAGACGATGAAGGTGTTGAGGATCTTGCGCGCGGTGCCGCGGCGGCTGCCGCCCAGCGGGATGTAGACGTAGTCTGTGAACCAGAGGGTCAAACTGATGTGCCAGCGGCGGAAAAAGTCTGAAAAGCTCGTCGCTGTGAGGGGCTTATCAAAGTTTTTCATCAGCCGCACCCCCATCAGCCGCGCAGAGCCCGTGGCGATATCCGAGTAGCCGGCAAAGTCGTTGTACATCTGCACGGTGAACAGGAGGCCGGCCAACGCGACGGCGAGGCCGTTCGCGGCGGACAGGTCGGCAAAGACAGAATCGACAAAGACGGCGATGGTATCGGCGATGACGCATTTGCGGAAAAAGCCGACCAAAAGGATGCGCAGTCCGGCGGCGAGATCTTCCCGGTCGAAGGTATGCGGCGCGCGCAGCTGGGGGATCAGATTTTCCGGCCGCTCGATCGGCCCCGCCACGAGCTGCGGAAAGTAGGAGACGAAGAGAGCGTAATAGCCGATGTGCCGCTCCGCCGCGCAGCTGCCGCGGTAGACGTCGATCACGTACGAGAGGGTCTGGAAGGTGTAAAAGGAGATGCCGACGGGCAGGAGGATATCCAGCACGGGGCTTTCTGCGGAGGGCGAAAAGAGGCGCACGACCGCAAAGACGCTGTCCAGCAGGAAGTTGAAGTACTTGAAGAAGATGAGCACGCCGAAGCAGACGACGAGCGTCGCGATCAGCCAAAAGCGGCGCAGCCCCTTGCGCTCTGTCCGCTCGATGACCAGCCCCGCGACGTAGCTGATCAGCGTCGTGCCCGCGATGAGGAAGACGAGGCGCGCGTTCCAGCTCATATAAAAATAGTAGCTGGCGATGAGCAGCAGTACCCAGCGGAACTTGTGCGGCAGCAGCCAATACAGGATGACAACGACGGGCAGAAAGATGAGAAACTGCAGCGAATTGAAGTTCATCCGCGGCCTCCTCCGCCCTTCCGGCCGCCGTCATCCGAACTGCCGTCGTTCGGGCCGCCGTCATCGCCGCGGCCGGCGAAGGCGGACAGGTGGATCGCAAAAAAGATGAGCAGCACGAGCAGCACCTCCTGCAGCGACGCGCCGTGCAGAAAGGCGTAGATGAGCGTCGCCACCGCGACCGCCACCGACAGGAGGGGCAGCACCGCCCCGGGGACGGGGCGCGAGCGCTCGAACAGGCATAAAAACAGGGCGACGCCGAAGCCAACCAGCACGAACGGCGTCAACAGTACGCTCTCCGTCATGACCGCGCAAAATACTCCTTCAGATACAGTTTGTCCGGCTTGCCGGAAGAGGTGAGCGGGAGCTCTCGCAGCACGGCGATGCGGGCGGGGCACTCGTGCTTAGACAGCCGCCCGACGAGTGCGGCGGAGATCTCTTCTGCAGTGAGGGCGGCCCCGCGGCGCAGCGTGACGGCCGCGCAGGGGACCTCGCCCCACTTTTCGTCCTTCACCGCCACGACGACGGCCTGCCCCACCCCCTCGACGGACAGGATGGCGCGCTCGATCTTCCCCGCGGACAAATTTTCGCCCCCGCGGATGATGAGATCCTTGATGCGCCCGGTGATGTGCACGATGCCGTCGGCATCCATATAGCCGAGGTCGCCCGTGTGCAGGCGCCCCTCGGCGTCGATGGCCGCAGCCGTCGCATCCGGGTCGCCGCAGTACTCCAAAAAGCGGCAGTAGCCGCGCACGCAGATCTCCCCTTCCTCGCCCGCGGCCGCTTCCTCGCCCGTCTCGCGCAAGATCCAGCCCTCGTTGAGGGGATAGAACGTGCCGACGCCGCGGCAGCGCAGCGCGGAGGGCGAATCGAATGGATAGCTGCAGATGCCGACGTACTCGCTCATGCCGTAGACGGGGACGAGGCGGGTGCCGAGGGCGGCCTCGATGCGGCGAGCCTGCGCCTGCGTCGACGGGCCGCCGGCGATGAGGGCAAAGCGCAGGTCGGGCAGCCGCCGCCCCAGCCGCTCGGCCTCTTCGGCCAGCTGCAGCAGGAAGGTGGGCACCCCGTACACGATGGAGATCTTGCGCTCGCAGAGCGCGGCAAAGACGCTCGCGGGGCGGATATCCTCGGGGATCCAGATGCCGTGCCCCGCTACCGTGGCGCACACGACGAGCGCGACGCCGAAGATGTGATGCAGCGGCAGGACCAGGATATTGCTGTCCTGCGCGCACTCTTCGAACAGGTCGCCGCCGTCTACCGAATTGGCGATGTAGTTGCGCTGGCAGAGGAGCACGGCCTTGCTCTTGCCCGTCGAGCCGGAGGTGAAGATGATGAGGGAAGGGTCCGTGACGGGGATCTCCGCCGCCCGCGCCCTTGCCCAGGCGTCGCTGTGCCCGGGCTCCGCCGCGAGGGAGACCGCCCGCAGCGGCGCAAAGCCGGCGTCGTACAGCTGCCAGCCGCCCGCGGCGGAAAGTCCGCCGCCCGCCGCCTCGTTGGTCAGCCAAAAGCGGGGAGAGATGTCCGTTCCGGACGCCTGCAGGTATTGCCGCACGGGAAAGTGCGCGTCCGTCAGCGCCGTCACCGCCCCGAGGATGTGCAGCGCGTGCAGCAGGAGGACGGTATCCGCGCTGCGCGTCGCGCGGAGAGCGACGATATCTCCGCGGCGCACGCCCCCTTCGGCCAGCCGCGCGGCGGCGCTTTCGGCGGCGGCCGCCGCCTCGGCGTATGTCCACGACGCCCCCTCCGCCTGCAGGTAGGCGTTCTGCTGCGGCCCCGCCTTCAGCCAGGCGTACAGCCCGATCTCGCACTCGCGCCGCTTTTGCTCGATGCTCTTCATGGTTCCACTCCTTTGTCTTTGATCTTCGGCCGCGCGCGGGCCTTACAGGAGGCCCTCGGCGCGCAGCTGTTCCGCCAGCCGCCCGGCAAACATCTCGCTCCAGCGCTCGGCGCCCTCCGTCGAGAGGTGAAAGTTGCTCGCGTAAAAGTACCGCCCCGGCCAGACGTTTTCGGCGATATCGCCGAAAACGGCCGCCGCGCTCGCGTCTGCCCCCTCCCGCAGGCGGAGCTCGTACGCCTCCCAGACCTGCTCGGTGCAGTCTTCGGGCAGGCCTGACGCGTTGACGGCGCTGAACGAGACGAGCACGCGGTTGCCCGTGATCGCGCAGATCTCGCGGTAATAGTCGTTCAGCCTCCCCAAATTGACGTTCGTCAGCAGCTCCGGGCAGATATCGGCGGGGTCCGCCAAATTTTCGTCGACGCCGTGCATGGGCAGGTCGGGCGCGTAGCCGCCGTATTCATCGATATAGCAGCGGCTGGTCGTATCGGCGTAGTCGCGCTCGATGAGCGGCCGCCGCGCCGCATTGTAGGCGGTGAACGCCGAAAACACGCCCGGCACGCGGCGCACGTCGACCAGCGCAAACAAATCGTAATTGAGTTCGAGGCTGGCAAAGAGGGGGTCGGTCATCTCCGTCTTTTCCATCAGCTGATAAGTGCTGCACGGCTCGGGCGTGTGCACGACGACGTCTCCCGGCCGCAGGTATGCCTTCATGATCTCGAACTGCGCCGTCGCGCAGAAGAAGCCGTTGAGGCCCAGGTCGACGATGCGGTAGCGATCCTGCACGGCGTCGCGGACGGCGTCCCCCTTCAGATTGTACCAGATGCTCGACCCCGCCATAAAGACGAGGCGAGGCCTGTCGCTCTCCTCCGCCAGCAGGGCGACTTTATCCGCGTAATAATTGTTTTTGGAAGCGCCGGCATACCGCGGCGGCTCGGCCGCGTTGATGTGCACGGTGGAAAAGTGCGCGCAGGAGACGAAGCTGTCGTCTGCGATGCTGTCGATGTTGTCGAAAAAGTACAGCTCGCGCAGCCCGCAGCCGGAAAAGGCGCCGCCCGCCACGCTGCGCAGCGTCGGCGGGAGGACGACCGTCTGCGCGTCCTTGCCGATCAGCGCGCCGGAAGCGATCTCGACGACCGGGTCGCCGCCGATGTGCGCGGGGATGACGAGGGGGTCGGCATTGCCGCGGTACAGGCGGATGCGGCAGCCGCCGCTTGCCGGCTCGACGATAAACTCTTCGGCGGGCGCCCATGCAAGCCACTGCGCGTACAGATGCAGCGGCTCGCCCGGCAGGGCGCAGACGCGGCTGCCGAACCCGACGTGCTGCCCGCTGCCGTCCGCCGCCGTGTTCCAGCCGATCGGCGTGTACCCCGGGCGCTCTTCCAGGCACAAGACGTTGGCCGTGTTCGGCTGCGGGTGGAAGGTCGTATCGTAGGCGCAGATGCGCGGCTCCTCCTCCCCCGAAGCGAACCGACCGCCGTTGGCATCGTAGGCGATGCGCACTTCGTGTCCGCTGACGGCCGGCGTCACCTCCGTCGAATAGAGCACGCGGTGCAGCGTCAGCAGGATGCTGCCGTCCGCCCGCTCTTCATAAGAGCTGTCCGCATAATCTGTCCCCGCGAACGTGTATCCGTCTGCGATCGTCAGACAAAACCGCGCGTCGCCGCCGCGCGGCAGGAACTGCTCTGCCGCATCCGCCTGCACCGCCTCCGTCTCCACGAGCATGACCTTGACCATGCCGCGCAGGTCGGGAGCCGGCTCCGGCGAGCAGCCGGCGAGCCCGCACAGGGCGAGCTGGCACAGCGCGAGCAAGAGCGGCGCGATCCTCTTTTTCATCCTTTCCCTCCACTGAAAAGGGCGGGCTGCGGCTTCGTCGCATCCCGCCCTGTCCTTCATTTGTTTACCATTGCTGCGGGCGGCTTATGCATCCGCTTCCTTCTTTTTGCGCGCCATGCACACGATGGCGGCCACGCCCCAGGCGATCAGCCCGACGGCGATCACGCCGTCGACCACCCACGTCACGATCTTCCAGATCGCGGGCGCATAGCCCTGGATATCCGCATTCATCGCGTTGCTGTTGACGTAGGAATACAGGATATTCTTGGTCATGTTGCGCAGGACGGTCACGTCGGCCGCGCTGGACGTATCCGCCCAGTTGTGCGGCGTGGTCGCGAGGTCGAGGTCGCCGCCCGCATACGCCATCTGCCGCACGTTCATGAGGTCGGGGATGGTGTTGAAGTCGGTGATGACCGTACCGCGGAAGCCCCACTCGTTGCGCAGGATCTCGGTAAGCAGGCGGTAATCGCCGCCCGTCCAGCGGGTGCCGATGCGGTTGAAAGAGGACATGATGCCCGTCGCGCCGCCGTCTTTGACGGTGTACTCGAAGGGTTTGAGGTACAGTTCGCGCAGCGCCTGTTCGGTCAGCCACGTCGCGACGCCTTGGCGGTTGGTCTCCTGCTCGTTGACGGCGAAGTGCTTGACGTACACCGTGACGCCCTTGCTGCGCGCGCCGGCAACTTCTGCCGCGGCGAGCGTGCCGGACAGGAAGGAGTCTTCAGAGAAGTACTCGTAGTTGCGGCCGCCGAAGGGGCTGCGGTGCAGGTTGACGGCGGGCGCGTACCAGCCGGAATACGGGACCGCCCCGTTCCCCTGCAAACTCTCTTCGCCGACGGCTTCGCCCATCTCGCGGACGAGTTCGATGTTCCACGTCGCGCCGACGACGCACTCGCTCGCGTACGAGCAGACGTCTTCGACCAGGCCGTCCAGCATGAAGTTGGTGAAGCCCGCGGGGCCGTCCGTCTCAATGGTCTCGCCCTTGCGGATATAATTGATGGCGATGGAGCGGAAGTTGCCGTTGGCAGTCAGGGAGATCATGTCGCTGACCATGATGGTGTCGAGCAGTTCCTCCCAGAGCGCGTCGATCTCGCCGCCGTTGTCGGTGTACGGCGCGCTGGCCAGGTCACGCAGGGTGACGTTGGCGATGCCGCTTTCGGTACGCGGCGGGGTCGTCGCCTGCGTCGGCATCTGCGTATATGTCTCCGCGAGCGGATTGTTGTGCGTGCGGTCGCTCAGCGCGTCGTGATAGGCGTCGCCGTCGGCGGCGTTCTCCTCGGCGGTCGGGGTCGCGGGCCAGGTGCCCTCCCAATCGCTGCGCGAAAGGACGGCTTCGAGCGTATCGTCCGCGTCGTCATAGAGGTTTTCCACCGCGTAACCGGTCACGGGGTCGGCCGTCCACGTTTCGCCCGCGCAGGACTTGGTGAACGCCATCGCGTCGTTGCTCCAGTCGTGCGCGTTGCGCGCGACGTGGAAGGTGTACTCTCCGCCTTCCAGCTCGTAGCCGGCGTGGCCGTTCTCGTTGGCGTCGCTATAGTCGTAGGCGGCGAAGTCGTACGGGTCTACTTCGATCTCTACCGTCTCGCTGCGGCCGGGCTCGAGCAGCTCCGTCTTGGCGAAGCCGACCAGCACGACGTGCGCGCGCTCGATGCCGCCCTCCGTGTACGGGACGGTGACGTACAGCTCGACGACCTCCTTGCCGGGGACGTCGCCCGTGTTGGTAACTTCGACCTGTACGGCAAAGGTATCCTTGGTCAGATCATCCGTCAGCGAACCGGCGTTGGCGATGCTCCACTCGAAGGAAGTATAGCTGAGGCCGTAGCCGAAGGGATAGACGACGTTCGCGTCGTACCAGTCTTCGCCGTCGGTGAAGCCGCGCGTCTCGTAGTAGCGGTAGCCGATGTAGATGCCCTCTTCGTACTCGACGCCGTACTCGTAGGCGTTGCCCTTCTGCCCGTTCACGAGGTAGCGGTTGCCCGCGGGCTGCGAGTCGGTATCGAAGGCGCCGTTATAGCCGAAGTTTGCCCACGTCGGGTCCTTTTTGAAGTCCATGGCGTAGGTATCGACGAGGCGGCCGGAGGGATTGGTCTCCCCGTTGAGCACGCTGCCCAGCGCCTCGATACCGTTGGCACCGGGGCCGCCGATCCAGAGCGCGCCGTCGATGCCGGACGCGTAGTCGTAATTGTAACCCTTGTCCGTGCTGTAGCTCGCGCCCTCCTTCAGGAAGCCGAGCTCCATCGCATTCGAGCTGTTGACGATGAGGATGACCTTGCCGAAGCCGGCCTCGCAGACGGCGCGGAGCAGATCTGCCTCGTTCTGGTCCAGCTGCAGGGCATGGTCGTCGTAGCCCTCGCGCGCGCCTTCGGCGCGCTCGCCCTTTTCATTGACCGTGGTGCGCGGGACGTCGTTGCCCTCGCCGCCCACGCGCGAGATGACCACGAGCGCCGCGTCGCTGTAATCGGCATAGTTGGCCGCCGTGATCTCCATGTCGCCGGTGTAGCTCGAGAGGGGCGTCTCGCCGGTGACGATGGTCTGCTTCTCCGCGTCGATGGAGCCGCTGCCGGGGCGGCCGTCGCCCGAGCGGCCGTTGTCTTCGTAGAAGTCTTTGAGCTTTTCGTTATAGTCGAAGCCCGCCTTTTCGAGGCTCTGGTACAGCGTCATCGCCGTGGACGCGTCCGTCGCGCCGCTGCCCGTACCGCCGTACACGAGGTTGACCGAATTTTTGCCGAAAACGCTGATCTTTTCCGTCTGCGCCAAAGGCAGCGCGCCGTCATCGTTTTTCAGCAGCACGATCCCCTCTTTGTTGATCTCGAGGTTGACTGCCTGCGCGTTTTCGAGCGCCTCTTCTTTGCTCGCCGTTTCGGCGACGTACGTCGCGACGACGCCCTCGCCGAGGATGGGCCTGTCGCGCCCGAGCACCGTGCAGATGAGCGACTCGAACGTCGTCATCGCGAGGATGTTGACGACGATCGCCAGCACGAGCACGACGCAGGTGACGATGAACCAGATGCGCGTGCATTTCGTCTTGAAAAATTTTGAGATTGCGTTCATTGCGTTTCCTCTCTG
>CASEIS010000155.1 GCA_949287895.1 uncultured Bacillota bacterium | reverse complement strand
TCGTCCTTTTCGGTCAGCATGAGGTAGCCGTCCAGCACCAGCATGCGCCCGAAGGCGGGGGTATCGAACACGTCGATGCGCTGCAGGTCGCTCTTTCCGCTGTACACCTGGCGGTCGACGCGGATGCTCAGCTTGACGTCTTTGGTGTGTTGTTCGGAAAACCAGAAGTCCATAGCGTTGTTTCCTCCGTGCGGCTCACATCTTCAGGACGTTGAGCTTTTCGATCCTCGCGTCTTCCGGTCCGGTCATTTGGCAGCCCTTCTCCTTGGCATAGCGGATGTAGTCGAGGATCTTGTCCGTCACACGCTCGCCGGGGGCGAGGATGGGGATGCCGGGCGGGTAGCACATGACGAATTCGCTGCAGATGCGCCCCGCCGTCTGCTCGATGGGCAGGCTCTCTTTGGGGGCATAAAAGGCGAATTGCGGCGTCACGGCGACGTCCGGCGGTATGTATTCGTTCTGCATCATGCCCGCGCGCGTCTTGCCGTACAGGCGGCGGATCTCGCTCAGCGCGCTGACCAGCCGCTCGACGTCCCGCTTGCGGTCGCCGATGGAGAGATAGGCGAGGATATTGCCCAGGTCTCCGAATTCAATTTGGATATCGTATTCGTCGCGCAGGATGTCGTACACTTCGATGCCCGCCAGCCCGACGTTGAGGGTATGGACGGACAGCTTCGTGCGGTCAAAATCGAAGATGCTGTCTCCGTTGATGCGCTCTTTTGCGAAGGCGTACCAGTCGCCGATGTCGTTGATCTCCTCGCGCGCATAGTCGGCGAGCTCGGCGACGGCGACAAACGCCTCCCTGCCGCGCAGGGCGAGGTTGCGGCGGGAGATATCGAGGCTGGAGAGGAGCAGGTAGGAGGCGCTCGTCGTCTGCGTCAGGTTGATGATCTGCCGCACATAGTCGGCGTTTGCGTTCGGCCCGGCGAGCAGCAGAGAGCTCTGCGTCAGGCTGCCGCCCGATTTGTGCATGGAAACGGCCGCCAGGTCCGCGCCCGCCGCCATGGCGGATACGGGCATATCTTCTCCGAAATAAAAGTGCGTGCCGTGCGCCTCGTCGGCGAGGGCGAGCATGCCGTGCGCGTGCGCCATTTGGACGATGGTGCGGATATCCGAGCAGATGCCGTAGTAGGTGGGGTTGTTGACGAGCACCGCCTTGGCGTCGGGGGTGCGCTCGATCGCCTCGCGCAGGCGGTCGGTGCGCATGCCGAGGGGGATGCCGAGGTCGGCGTCACAGTCGGGGTCGACGTAGACGGGGATGGCCCCGCACAGGACGAGCGCGCACACCACGCTGCGGTGAACGTTGCGGGGCAGGATGATCTTTTCTCCCGCCTTCACCGCCGACATGACCATGCTCTGCACGGCGGACGTCGTGCCGCCCACCATGAGGAAGGCGTGCGCCGCGCCGAAGGCGTCGGCGGCGAGCTGCTCCGCGTCGCGGATGACGGACACGGGGTGGCAGAGATTGTCGAGCGGCTTCATGGAGTTGACGTCCATGCTCACGCACTTTTCCCCGAGCAGCCGCGCGAGCTCGGGGTTGCCCCGCCCGCGTTTGTGGCCGGGCACGTCGAAGGGCACCACGCGCATCTTTGAAAATTTTTCCAGCGCCTCATAGACGGGGGCGCGTTCCTGCTGTCTTTTGTCCAAGGGTTCTCCTTTTCGGGCGGCGGCCGTTCGGTTTGTTCCGTCCGGGCGGCGGTCCGCACGTCTGTCTGTCCTTATCCCGGCGGATGCGTCTCGCTTAGTAAATGTTGCGCCCGTTGAAGATCTCGATCATCTCCTTGCGCAGGCTGTCGAGGATCTCCTGCCGTTTGGCGGGCGGCAGGTCGTCTACGTTCTGGTTGAACAGATAGTTCTTCAGGTCGATCTCGCGCAGCAGCATCTTTGTGTGGAAGATGTTTGCCGAGTAGACGTTGACGTCGATCGCGTCGTACTTTTCCAGCGTCGCATCCGAAATGAAGTTCTGGATGGAATTGATCTTCAGGTCGTTGAATACCTTTCTCCCGTCGATGCTGCGCGTAAAGCCGCGCACGCGGTAGTCCATCGTGATGATGTCCGAGTCGAAGGAGCCGATCAGGTAATCGAGGGTGGAGAGGGGGGTGATGGTGCCGCACGTCGCCACGTCGATGTCAACGCGGAAGGTCGCCAGCGACGTTTCGGGGTGGTATTCGGGATAGGTGTGCACGGTGACGTGGCTCTTGTCGAGGTGGGCGACCTGCGTCTTGCCCTGTGCGGGGATCATGGACAGGTCGGAGATGAGCAGCGTCACCGAAGCGCCCTGCGGGTCGTAGTCCTGCCCCGAGATGTTGAGTACCCGCGCACCGATCATCGAGGTCAGGTTGGTCAATATCTCCGTCAGGCGGGCGGAGTTATACTGCTCGTCGATGTAGGCGATGTAGTCCAGCCGCTCGCGCGGCGACTTCGCGTAGCAGATGTCGTAGATGTTGAAGCTGAGCGACTTGGTCAGGTTGTTGAATCCGTACAGTTTGAGCTTTTTCATTCGCCTTCTCACAAAAATAAAATAAAAGAGCGGAAAGCAAGCCGCTTTCCGCTCGAAAAATGGTCATATGGATGGGCATACACAGACTTTTACCCCGACTGCTCGGAGGGGAAGGCTGTTTGCTGACTGATCCAGGCAAATACGTATGCGCTTATTGACCGTTTCACAAGTTGTGTGCGGGCTGCACCGGTTATAAAGGAACCAACTTATAAAATTTGAGCTTCGAACTCAATCAATAAGGCGGCTTTGGCCGCCGATCGGCATTTGACCCGGCTGTCCGTATGGCCTTGACCCCGCGGGGTGGTCAGTATTTGCATGCGACGCCTTTCTCAGTCTTTTCTTACGTTCGTCACGAAAGTATGTCCATTGCAGTTTTGATTATACGAAATTTTGTGGGTGAAGTCAATCTTCTTGCGCCGCCTTTGCGAGAATTTTTTTTGAAAAGCGATCAAAATATTGAATTTCGCTTCAAACTCTGCTATACTTGAGGGCGGAGGATGGTATGATCGATATCACGCAGGAAGTCTTTTCGGGCGCCGTTTATCCGGGTGACACGCCGCCATCGTTCCGCCGCGTCGCTTCGCTGGAACAGGGGGACGGCTGTACGCTGACGGATATTTCGATGTGCGCCCATAATGGCACGCACATCGACGCGCCCGCGCACTTTATCCGCGGCGGCAAGACGGTGGAGGAGATCGACCTTTCGCGCTGCGTCGGCCGCTGCCTGGTCCGCGATTTTGTCGGCGAGGTGCGCGCGGCAGACGTGGAGGGCATCGCTGCGGAGCGTCTGCTTTTGAGCGGCGCGTGTACGCTGACGGAGGGTGCCGCGCGCATTCTTGCGGCGCGCTGCCGTTTGGTCGGCGTCGAGGCGCAGACGGTCGGCGATGAAGAGGTGCACCGCATCCTGCTCGGCGCGGAAGTCGCCGTGCTCGAAGGGCTCGACCTGCGCGGGGCGCCCGCCGGCGAATACATTCTGTGCGCCCTGCCCGTCAAGCTGGGCGGGTCAGACGGCGCACCCGTGCGCGCGGTACTATTTGAAAGGGAGGAGGAGTTATGGCCATTTATCTGATCGTTTTGGCGGCGATCTCGCTGATCGCGTTCATTTTATATGGGGCGGACAAATCGAAGGCAAAGCGTGGCGCGTGGCGCATTCCTGAAAAGGTGCTGCTCTGCTTTTCTTTTTTCGGCGGTGCCGTCGGCGGGCTGCTCGGCATGCTGCTCTTCCGCCACAAGACCAAGCATTGGTACTTCTGGTGCGTCAACTTCGTCGGGCTGCTGTGGCAGGTCGGCCTGTTGGTGGTTTTCCTGGTTTTCACCGATATCCCGTTGTTTTTCTGATTTTGCATAGTATTATGCGAGACATAAACCGATAAAAAAGGAGGAGCTTATGCGCTGTGCGATCTACGGAGCGGGCGCGATGGGCACTGTGCTCGGCGCGTTTATCGCGCGGGCGGGCAGGCCGATCGACCTGATCAACCGCAACGAGCGGCATATCGCCGCATTGAAGGAGAAGGGGGCGACCATCTGCGGGACGGTGCAGTTCACGCAGCCGGTACACGCGCTCCTTCCATCGGAAATGGAAGGGAAGTACGACGTGATCTTGCTGATGACCAAGCAGCGGCAGAATGCGGAGATCGCCGCCTTTTTGAAGCCCTTTCTCGCCGATGACGGGGCGCTCTGCACCTGCCAGAACGGGCTGCCCGAGCCGCGCCTTGCGGAAATTTTGGGGGCGGACCGCGTGCTCGGCTGCGCGATCGCGTGGGGCGCGACCTTCCGCGGCGAGGGCGTCTCCGAGCTCACCTCCGATCCATCCGCGCTCACCTTTTCTCTGGGCGCTTACGGAAAGGGCAACCATCTCGACGATGTGCGCGAACTGCTCTCCTGCATGGGCAAAGTTATGGTGGAGGAAAATTTCATCGGGGCGCGCTGGTCCAAACTTCTCATCAACAGCGCCTTTTCCGGTCTCTCGACGGTGACGGGCGAAACGTTCGGGACGGTCTCGCGCGACCGCCGGATGCGCCGCGTCGCGCAGCGCATCATCAAGGAGTGCATCGACGTCGCCAAGGCTGCCGGTATCCGCATCGAGCCGGTGCAGGGGCACCGCATCGACCGTCTGTTCGACTACAGCTGGCCGCTCAAACGCGCGGTCTCTTTCGCGCTCATCCCCGTCGCAATGAAGAAGCACGCGGGGCTCATCTCGAGCATGCTGCAGGACCTGCGCGCGGGTAAAAAGTGCGAGATCGACTTTATCAACGGCGTCGTCTGCGAGTTCGGCAAAAAGCACGGCGTCGCGACGCCCTTCGACGGGCGCGTCGTCGAGCTCGTGCACGCGATCGAGGCGGGGGAGCTGCCTATTTCGCCTTCAAATATCCGCCGCTTTGACGATCTGTTTTGATATGCCGTTATAAAGGCTGCTATTTGGCGATATACAGAGTACTATGCCTGACACAATTCGCTTGTATTATTGAAAAGATGTCGGTCGCGTCCGTTTTTTGCGGCGTGCGCGCTCACCTCGTTTTCACCTGTCTTTTACGCGCGCAGGCGCAATTTATCTTGCAATTTTTGCGGGAGTATAGTATAATTTCCTCATGTCTGATTTTCTTTCTTGGGCGGTCGGGCTTGTCGCAAGTTTTCTTGCGGTCGCCATCGTCCTGACATTGCACGAGTTCGCTCATTCCTTCGTCGCCTATAAGTGCGGCGACCCGACCCCGAAGTGGAACGGCAGGTTGACGCTCAACCCGCTCGCGCATTTCGATATCCTCGGGCTCATTCTCTTTGCCTTCGTCGGGTTCGGCTGGGCGAAGCCCGTGCCCATCAACCCGAACAATTTCCGCCATTATAAGAGCGGGCTGGCCTTTACGGCGGTCGCGGGCGTGGTCACCAACTATCTTTCGGTGATCGTGTTCTACCCGCTTTTTCTGCTCGTCTTAAATTATGTGAGCACGCCCTTCGTATTGCTGAACGAGTTCTTATATATGTTCACTTATTGCCTGTGGCTGTACTCGCTCTCCTTCTGCGTGTTCAACCTCATCCCGCTGCCGCCGCTGGACGGTTGGCGGCTGGTAGAGGCGCTCAACCATCGCCGCGGCAAGGTGTTCCGCTTCTTTCAGCGGTATGGCTATATCATCCTGCTCGTCCT
>CASEIS010000154.1 GCA_949287895.1 uncultured Bacillota bacterium | reverse complement strand
CTTCGCCCAGCGCCGCCTGCAGGCGGGCGAGTGCGGCGTCGGCATTCTCTTTGGCGGCCTGCCCCTCCTGCAGGGCGCGCGCGAGATCTGCCTCCGCCGCCCGCAGGCGCCCTTCCGCCTCCGTCCTCTTGAGCTCGGCGCCGTGCAGCTGCTCGGTCAGCGCCGCGCGTTCCTTCTGCAGGGCGCGAAACTCCTGCAGCAGCCGCTCGATATCGGTGCTCTTTGCCTGCCCGCGCAGCGCACCGTAGTGCTCTAACCGCTCGCAGAGCGCAGCTTCCACCCGTTCATACAATTCGCCAGCCGAAAAATCGCGGCGGAGCTGCTCTAACTTTTCGCGGAAGTACCCCTCCGCATCTGCATATTCGGCGCCGAGCAGGGCGCTGTCCAGCCCGCCGCGCAGAAATTTGGAGAGATCGGCAGCGCTCTCCGTTTCCTGTAATTTTCTGCCCGCCTCTGCTGCGAGTCCGGCGTACTTCTGCAGCGCCTTCTCCGCCTCGTCCTTGCGCGCCGATGCATTCCGGTAACTGTCTGCCGCGCGGCGGCGCTGTTCGCGGAAGGAGGCAAGGCTCTTCGCGTCCGCTTCCGCGTGCTGCAGGGCGGCGCGCTTTTCGCGCAGGGCGAGCAGCTCGCTCTCGGCGTCCGCCTCCTCCGCTTCGCGGCGCAGCGCGGCGAGCTTTTCGCCGTCGGCCGCGCTCTGCCTGCGCTGCTTTTCCGCCTCCGCTTGGTTTTGCGCCTCTTGGCGGCGAAAGTCGTCTATCTGCCCCGCGAGCGCATGTGCGTGCTCTGCCGCCGAAAGGCGGGAAAAATCTTGCTTTTTGGCGCGCATTTCCTCTTCGCGCGCCGACAGTGCGGCGCGCTCCCGCTGCCATCTTTGCCACTTCAGATAGCGGTCGCGCCTCGCCTGCATGGCGGTAAACTCGCCCTGCGCATGGACAAAGTCGCCCTCGAGCGCCTGCAATTCACCCTGCAGACGCGCGAGCTCGGCGCGTTGGGCGTCTAATGCTTCCTGCGTGTACTCTTCGTATCCCTTCAACTCGCCGTCTTTACGGTCGAGATCAGATTTGGCCGCATCGAAGCGGCGCTTGAGCACCGCGTTGAGGCGGTCGCCGTACATTTCGAGATCGAACAGGCGCGAGATCAGCTTCAGGCGATCGCCGCGGTCCGCCTTGACAAACTGCGCGAACTCGCCCTGCGGGAGGGCGATGCACTTTTTGAAATCTTCGAAGGAGAGCCCGACGATGGCGCGGATCTTCTCGTTCGTGTTTTTGACGCCGTCGCTGATGCAGTGCTCGGCGTCACCGTCCAGCTCGGACAGGCTGAGCTTCTGCTGCGAATTTTTGCGGCGGATCTCCCGCTCGACGCGGTAGACGCGGCGCCACCCGTCCTCTTCTACCGAAAAATCAAAGATCGCATAGGCACGATCGCAGCGATAGTTGATGACCTCCCCGCCGTTGCCGCTGCGCGCGCGGTCGACCTTGCCGTACAGCGCAAAGATCATGCTGTCGAGGATGGTCGTCTTGCCGCTGCCGGTATCGCCGAAGATGCCGAAGATGCCGCCCGCGAGCAGCTTGCGGAAATCGATGACGGCCTTTTCCGAAAAACTGTTGATGCCGCAAAATTCCAGTCGTTCAGGCCTCATACGCCTCCTCCGCCGCCGACAGGAACAATTCCTTCAGCTCGCTGCTCGGCTCTTCCGAAAATTGTGCGCGATAAAATTCTGTGAACAATTCGCCCGCCGAACGCGCCTTACGGCTCGCGACGGTGCGGCCGGAGAGCTCGCCGCGGATGTCCGGGATCAGATTGACCAGGCCCGCATTTGCCTCCTTGAGCGCGCGCACTTGGTCGGAAGAGAGGGGCTCGCGCAGGTGCAGCGTCAATTCGATATAACAATCTTCCCAGCGGCGCAAGAGCTCTGCCGCCGCCTCCACGCCGTCCGACTCGAGGCGGACGAGCTTTTTGCCGCTGCGCAGCGGCACCTCGCGCATATCGTGCAGGCCGCTCGCGTCGAGGTCGAAAACGACGACGCTCTTTTGCGTGCCTGCCTCGTCGAAGGCGTACTGCATGATGGAGCCGCTGTAGCGGACGGCGCCGCCGCGGAAGCTCTGTTTTTTGTGCAGGTGGCCGAGCGCGACGTAATTGCAGGCGGGCAGCAGGTCGAGCGGGACGGCGCGCGCGCCGCCGAGGTCGATCTCTCGCTCCCCCTCGCTCACCTGCCCGCCGGCGACGAACAGGTGCGACAAAAAGACGGACGGCAGGCCCGCCTTGTTTTCGCTCTCGCCCGCCGCGATCCAGCGGCGCATTTTATCCGAAAAACTCTCGTCCGGATTTTTATCTTCTTTGAGCCGCGCCTCGTTCGGGTAGGGCAAGACGTGCACGAACACCCGTTCGCCCGCGGCATTTTCAAACACGATGTGATCCGGCCCCGCCTCGACCGCGCCCACCTTCGCCCCCGCAAACGGGCGCGGGCGGCGCTCGGCGTTGCCGTAGATATAGATGCCCAGCTCTTCAGACAGGGCGGTCGCCGCCGAGAGGCGGACGGGGTCGTCGTGGTTGCCGCTGATGGCGAGCAAGGCGCGCTCCCCCGCCGTGATGCGGCGCACGGCGCGGTAAAACAAGTCCTCCGCCTCCGCCGACGGCATGAAGGTATCGAATACGTCGCCCGCCACGAGGACGAGCTCCACGCGCTCACGCGCGCAGATATCGGCGATCTCTTCGAGGACGGCGCGCTGTTCATCCAGCCGCTCTTTGCCGGCCAGGCGCTTCCCGATATGCCAGTCAGACGTATGCAGTATTCTCATATACCTCCGGAAACGGGCGGCGGCGGTGCCTCGCCCGCTTTTTTGCGCGTTTTCTGCCGAATTTCCTTGATTTTGCGGCAAATAATTTATATAATAGTATAGCGCAATTTCCGAAATAAATCAAGCGTTGCGCGGAGTTTGCCCATGGGATTTTGTTCTTACTCGCGGGAGTTCTCGCTCTCCTCTTATACGAACATCGAAAACCAATTTATCCAAAAATACATGGCGTCTGCGGACGGAGATGCCGTCAAAGTGTATATTTTCGGGCTGTATCTGTGCCAAAACGTGCAGGGAGAATATACCCTCGCCGAGGCTGCGCACACGCTGCACATGACCGAAGAGCGCGTCGCGGACCTCTTCCGCTTTTGGGAAGACTTTGACCTGCTTGAAGTTATGTCTGAAGATCCCTTCTCCGTCCGCTACTTCCCCGCCGACTACGCCAAGGGCAAGCCCAAGCGCATCCGCACTGAAAAATATGCGGATTTCAACAAGGCCGTGCAGTCGCTGATGCCAAAAAAAATGATCTCCGCCTCCGAATTTATGAAATATTTTTCGGTGATGGAAGAATACGCGATCAAGCCGGAAGCGATGCTGCTCATCGTGCGCTACTGCATCGATCTGAAGGGCGAAAATATTGCACAAAACTATATTTTACAGGTCGCGCGCAACTTCGCCGCCGAGGGAGTGACCACCGTAGAACAGATCGAAAACAAGCTCTCCGACTACGTCGTGCGCAGCGGCGACCTCGCGCGCATCCTGCGCGCCTGCGGCTCGACCAAAAAGCCGGAACCTGCCGATTACCAGCTGCTCAAAAAGTGGACGGAAGAGCTGGGCTTCGACGTGGAGAGCATCGTTTACACCGCCTCCCTCTTCAAAAAGGGCGGGCTCGCCAAGCTGGACGCGGTGCTCGGCGAGCTGTATGCGAGCAAGAAGTTCGGCCAGGCGGAGATACGCGAATACCTCGCGCGCAAGGCGCAGGTACGCGAACTCACCCTCTCTATCGCGCGCGAGCTGGGCGTCTACTGCCAGGTCGTCGACACCTATACGGACAACTTCGTGAGCGGCTGGCTCGCCGCTGGCTACGACGACGCCTCCCTCGTGACCCTCGCCAAATACTGCTTCCGCCGCGAGCGCAAATCCTTTGAAAAGATGGACGAGCTCATCCGCAAACTCGTCTCCCTCGGCGTCGTTTCGGCGGAGAGCATCGTCGCCTATATCGAGGACGAGGCGCGCGAACAGACCTTCGCCGCCGAGGTGCTCAAGCACGCGGGCCTTTCGCGCCGCGTCAACAACTGGGATCGCAACTGCCTGCGCAACTGGCGGCACTGGAACTTCTCTGACGAGATGATCCTGAAAGCTGCCGAGACGGCCGTCGGCAAGGCGAGCCCCGTACCCTACATCACGTCTGTGCTCTCCTCGTGGAAGGCGCGCGGCATCTTCAGCCCCGAACAGCTCGCCAAAAAACAGGCGCAGGGCGGGTCCCCCTACCGCACGCAGGAGCAGCGCGGGGACGAGTTCCGCAAAAAGGTGGAGCGCTACTACTTCAACCTGCGCGAGCGCGCGCAGGACCGCGCCGACCACTACCGCAAGATCGCAAGCGCCAACGAGGCCTTCCGCACCAATGAGGACGCCATCAAGGCGAACGAGATCCGCCTCGCCAAGGCGGAGGCGCTGGGCGGCGACACCGCCGGCCCCGCCGCCGCGCTGGAAGAGCTGCGCCGCGAGCGCGCCGCGCTGCTCAAGCAGATGGGACTGACCGAGGAAATGCTCGTGCCGCAGTATCGCTGCAAAAAGTGCAACGACACCGGCTTCGACAAGGACGGCAACCTCTGCGACTGCTACCGCGAGAGCGTGGAGAATGCCTCCGACGACAAGAAGCTGGAAAATATCCTCGACGTCTACACCAATATCGACCTCTGAACCACACAACGGCAAAACAACTTTTTATAAAAAAGCAGCCCGCGCGCCGACCGGCGCGCGGACTGCTTTTTTATATCGTTCCTTCGCTCTGCCCGACGAGGCGGGCGAGCGCATCCGCAAAGGGGCGCATCGTCTTGCCGCGCAGGTCGAGGTAGAAGCAGCGGCCGTCATACCCGCCGCCCTGCAAGCGCGCGAGGTTGAACCCGCAGTACTCCGCCTTGACCTCCGCGAGCAGCGCCGTAAAGGGCATGCCCGCAAACGACTGTTCCCCTTCGAAGACAAACTCCGCCCACAGCCCGCTCTTCATCCCCTCGCGCGTCAGGCGGTCGATGCAGACGCCATAGGCGGGCATGCGCAGCGCGCCCGCCGTCATCTCCTTCCACGCCTGCGACGCCGCGGCGAACCCCTCGCTGCCTCGCGCAAAGCGATGCGAAGCGCCGCGCGCATATACGACGAGCGCAGCCGCCCGCAAAACGAGGGCGGCAAGATCCTCGCGTTCCTCGCTCTCTTCCTGCTGCAATGCGCGCATGGCGCGCGCGTCTTTTTCTTTATTTTCCATATACTTATTATACCCCGAAACGCCGCCCGAGGCAAGCGGCCGGACTTCAAAAATATTTTTCGAATTTGTAAAAATTTTTATATAAAACTATTGACAAATTTTATACGGCGTGTATAATGATAGGCGAAAAACAAAAAGGAGGGCTAACGATGAAAAAGACCATGTACAGCCTCATGCTGGCCGAAGACGTGATCGGCGCGATCGACCGCCTGGCGGAGGAAAAGGGCACCAATCGCTCTAACCTCGTCAACCAGATCCTGGCCGAATACGTCTCGATGACCACGCCCGAGAAGCACGTACAGAATATTTTCGATATCGTCGAGCGCTTTATCGGACAGCAGAGCGGTTATCTCCTCTACTCGCAGCCGAACGACATGACCATGTCCATCAAGAGTTCGCTGCAATATCACTACCGGCCCACCATACGCTACGAGGTCGAGATGTACCGCAGCCCCGACAAGACGCTCGGCCAGCTGAAGATCATCTTCCGCACGACTTCTTCCGAATTGCTTTTGGAGCTGACGCGCTTCTTCAAGATCTGGATCCAGCTGGAAAACATCTATATCAAGAACTTTTTTGAAAAGGGCGCGATCGAATACGGGATGGAAAACGGGCGCTTTTTGCGCACCTTCGCCGTCCCCAACGACAGCGACTATACCGAGGAGCAGATCGGCAACGCGATCAGCCATTACATCGCGACGTTCGACGAGATGCTCAAAGACTATCTCTCCGGCCGCTATGCGAGCACGCAGGACATCGAAAAGCGGTACCTGCAGTACCTCAACAGCGGCGTACAGCTCATTTAAGGAGGTGACAACATTATGAACGCACAGAAATTGACCAAAAAAGCGCTCGAAGCCGTGCAGTCGGCGCAGAGCATCGCCATTGAAAACCAAAACATGCAGATCATGCCCGAACACCTGCTCTACGCGCTCGTCGACCAGGAAGGCGGGCTCATCCCGCAGCTGCTGAAAAAGCAAGGGATCGACACGGACAACCTGCTCGCCCTGCTGGACGGCGCCATCTCGAAGATCCCCGCCGTGAGCGGCAGCGGCCGCGAGCCGGACAAGATCTATATCTCCCCCGTCACCGACAAAATTTTCAACGAGGCGGAGCGCCTCGCCAACTCCATGCGCGACGAATATGTCTCCGTCGAGCACCTCATGCTCGCCATCTTCGACCACGCGACGGACGAGATCAAAAATATCTTCCGCTCCCTCGGCATCACCAAAGACGCCTTCCTGACCGAATTGAAGAAGGTCAAGACGGACCGCGTGACCAGCGACGAGCCGGAGAACACCTACGACGCGCTCACCAAATACGGCTTCGACCTCGTGCAGCGCGCGAAGGAGCAGAAGCTCGACCCCGTGATCGGGCGCGACAACGAGATCAGAAACGTCATCCGCATCCTCTCGCGCAAATCCAAGAACAACCCCGTGCTCATCGGCGAACCGGGCGTCGGCAAGACGGCCATCGCCGAAGGGCTCGCACAGCGCATCGTGCGCGGCGACGTGCCCGAAGGGCTGAAAAATAAGACCATCTTCGCGCTCGACATGGGCTCGCTGATCGCGGGCGCCAAGTTCCGCGGAGAGTTTGAAGAGAGGCTGAAGGCCGTGCTCAATGAGATCAAGAAGAGCGAAGGCAAGATCATCCTCTTCATCGATGAGCTGCACACCATCGTCGGCGCGGGCAAGTCTGACGGCGCGATGGATGCCGGCAACCTGCTCAAACCCATGCTCGCGCGCGGCGAACTGCACTGCATCGGCGCGACGACGCTGGACGAATATCGCAAATACATCGAAAAGGATGCCGCACTCGAGCGCCGCTTCCAGCCCGTCATGGTGGATGAACCGACGGTGGAAGACACCATCTCCATCCTGCGCGGTCTGAAAGAGCGCTACGAAGTGTTCCACGGCGTGCAGATCCACGACCAGGCGCTGATCGCGGCGGCGACACTGTCGCACCGCTACATCTCCGACCGCTTCCTGCCCGACAAGGCCATCGACCTCGTCGACGAGGCATGTGCGACCATCCGCACCGAGATCGACTCGATGCCGACTGAGATGGACGACATCGCGCGCAAGATCATGCAGCTCGAGATCGAAGAGATGGCGCTCAAAAAGGAGACGGATACCCTGTCTAAGGAGCGGCTCGCCGCCCTGCAGAAGGAACTTGCCGACCTGCGCGAGAAATTCGCAGCCATGAAGGCGCAGTGGGAGACGGAAAAGGCGAGCATCCACGTCGTTTCGGATACCAAGGCGGAGATCGAAAAGGTCAACGGCGAGATCGAAGCGGCGCAGCGCATCGGCGACTACGAGACGGCCGCCAAACTCAAATACAGCCGCCTGCCCGAGCTGCAGAAGAAGCTCGAAGAGGCGCAGAAGAACGGTACCAACGCCAAGCACACCCTGCTGCGCGACACGGTCACCGAAGAGGAGATCGCGCGCGTCGTCTCCCGCTGGACGGGCATCCCGCTCGCCAAGCTGATGGAGGGCGAGCGCGAAAAGATCCTGCACCTCGACGACATCCTGCACAAGCGGGTCGTCGGCCAGGACGAGGCGGTGACCAAGGTCACGGAAGCGATCTTGCGCTCGCGCGCCGGCATCGCCGACCCCAACCGCCCCATCGGCTCCTTCCTCTTCCTCGGCCCGACCGGCGTCGGCAAGACGGAACTTGCCAAGGCGCTCGCCGAGAGCCTGTTCGACGACGAGCACAACCTCGTGCGCATCGATATGACCGAGTACATGGAAAAATTCTCCGTGTCCCGCCTGATCGGCGCCCCTCCGGGATACGTCGGCTACGACGAGGGCGGGCAGCTGACCGAAGCGGTGCGCAGAAAGCCCTACTCCGTCGTCCTCTTCGATGAGATCGAGAAGGCGCACCCCGACGTGTTCAACATCCTGCTGCAGGTGCTCGACGACGGGCGCATCACCGACTCGCAGGGCCGCACGGTGGACTTCAAGAACACCATCATCATCCTGACCTCCAACCTCGGCTCCTCGTACCTGCTCGAAGGCATCGACGAGAAAGGCGAGATCAGCGAAGACGCGAAGGAAAAGGTTTCGCAGCTGCTCAAACAGAGCTTCCGCCCCGAATTCCTCAACCGCCTGGACGAGATCGTCTACTACAAGCCGCTGACCAAGGACAACATCACCAAGATCATCGACCTGCTCATCCGCGACCTCGAAAAGCGTCTGGAAGACAAACAGCTCAAGCTGGTCATCACCCCGCTCGCCAAAGACCTGATCATCGAAAACGGGTACGACCCCATCTACGGCGCCCGCCCGCTCAAGCGGTATCTGCAGAGCAAGATCGAGACGATGATCGCAAAGACGATGATCGCCAACGACCTTCAGCCGGGCAATACCATCGAGATCGGCGCCCTCAACGGCGACTTCACGGTCAAGATAAAATAAACGAAAGCGCGCAAAGCGCGAACGCGGCCCCGCCATACCGGCGGGGCCGTCTTTATAAACTTTATCTATAAAAGGACTGCGGCAAAAGCAGGCAGACAGGAAAAGAGGCGGAGCCGATGGCTCCGCCTCTTTTGGTTTTGGTTCGATCACTTCTGCTCTTCGACGTTGACGACTTCGCGCCCGTCGTAATAGCCGCACTTCTTGCAGACTTTATGCGGCTGCTTGAGCTCGTGGCAATGAGGGCACTCGACGAGAGCGGGTGCCGCGGCCTTGAAGTTCGCATAACGCGTATTCGTTCTCTGTTTGGATTGTTTAGACTTAGGTACCGCCATCTTTTTAACA
>CASEIS010000153.1 GCA_949287895.1 uncultured Bacillota bacterium | reverse complement strand
GACAAATTCAAAACAAATGCAGCAGGTCGACGAGCACGGCGAAGGCGAGCAGCAGCACGAAGCCGGCGACGTGGATCGCCCCCTCGACCTTGCGGGGCACAGGCTTGCCGCGCACCCACTCGATGAGGGTAAAGACGACCTTCGAGCCGTCCAAAGCGGGAATGGGCAGCAGGTTGAAGACGGCGAGGTTGACGCCGATGAAGGCGGCGATCTCCAAAAAGGGCTGCACGCCGCGCGCGGCGATCTGCGAGGTGAGGCGGATGGTGGTGACCGGCCCGCCGAAGGCGGAGAGGCCGATGTCGCCGGTGAGCAGCTGGCCGAGCGTGCGCAGCAGGGTGCCGCCGATGCGGAAGGAGTAGGCGAAGGAGCCGCCGAGCGTCTCCCAAAAGCCGAACCGCCAGGGCGCGGAGGCGACGCGGTAGCTCTCCCGCTGCGCGTCGTAGCGGATACCCAGCGCCCGCCAGAGGGCGCCGGTATCGGCGAGGTTTTCAAACTGCGCATCCGCGCGCAGCACGATTTCCGCCTCGACGACCGCTCTCCCCTCCCCTGCAGCCCGCGCGACGGTAAAGGCGGCGCGGTCGCCCGCGCGCCTGCCGTCGAGCGCGTCCATCAGGTCGGAGACAAGGAAGATGCTCTTCCCCTCGCAGGCGAGCAGGATGTCGCCGTCCTGCAGCGAATACGCCGCCGCGGCGGGGTCTGCGGCGGGCTCCACTTCCACCGCCATCGGCTGCAGGCGGCCGAAGCAGGCAAAGGAACAGAGGATGAGCAGCAGGGCGAGCAGGTAGTTCATCAGCGGCCCCGCCAGCAGCACGAGGATGCGCCGCCAGGGCGCCTTTTTGTGGAAAGAATCGGGGTCGGCGTCTTCAGCGTCCTCCCCCGCGAAGGCGCAAAATCCGCCCAGCGGGAGCAGGCGAACGGAGAAGATCTCCCCGTTTTTACGGGCGCGCGAAAAGAGCTTGGGCCCGAACCCGACGGAAAATTCTTCGATCTTGAAATGCAGCAGTTTCCCCGCGGTGTAGTGGCCGAACTCGTGCACGGTGACCATGGCGAGCAGGATGAGCACCGCCAGCAGCACCGAGCCGACCGCGCGCAGCACGTCCGCCGCGGCGAGAAGACAAAGCGTCATGCAAACCTCATAGAAGGGAAAAGTCCCGCGCGCCCGGCCTTTGCGATGGGCGGCACGCATACAGCGCGCCGCAGCTCTTTGCCTGCGCCCGACTGCCGCCCGACTCTCCCCTTGGTGGCGGGCGCCTCTTTGCAGCGCCCTTGCGGAAACGGCCTCGCAGCGGCGGCTCCCCTTACTGCGGCGGGAGCAGGGCGCGCGCGCGGGCGCGCGCGGCGGCGTCCAGCGCCTCCAGCTCGGCATAGCCGTGCGCGGCGGGCACGGGCGCGGAGAGCGTCTCTTCGATCACCCGCGCGATGTCGGTATAGCGGATGCGGCCGTTTAAGAAGGCCTCCGCGGCGACCTCGCCCGCGGCGTTGAGCGCGCAGGGATAGCCGCCCCCCTGCCCGGCCGCGGCGAGGGCGAGGCGGAAGCAGGGATAGCGCGCCTCGTCGACGGAAGAAAAGTGCAGCGCGCCCAGCTTTGCGAAGTCGACGCGCGGCAGCGCGCAGTCGATCCGCTCCGGCCAGGTCAGCGCGAGCTGGATGGGCAGTTCCATCGAGGGGACGCTCATCTGCGCGAGCACGGCGCCGTCTGCAAACTCGACCATCGAGTGGACGATGCTCTCGCGGTGGATGAGCACCTCGATCTGCGAAAGGGCGGCGCCGTACAGGTGCATCGCCTCGATGACCTCGAAGCCCTTGTTGAGCATGGTGGCGCAGTCGAGGGTGATCTTGGCGCCCATCTTCCAGTTGGGGTGGGCGAGCGCCTCGGCGGCGGTGACGGAAGAGAGCCGCTCGAGCGGGAGGTCGCGCAGGGCGCCGCCGCTGGCGGTGAGCAGGATGCGCGCGTAGGGCGCGGCGCGGTCGAAGTGCAGGCACTGCCAGATGGCGGAGTGCTCGCTGTCGACGGGGAGGATGTTGCCCCCCCTTTCGCGCGCGCGGGCGAGCACGAGGTCGCCGCCGACGACGAGGCTCTCTTTGTTGGCGAGGGCGACGTCTTTGCCCGCCTCGACGGCAAGCAGCGTCGCCTTCAGCCCGGCAAAGCCGGACACGGCGACGAGCACGACATCTGCATCGGAGAAGGCGCACGCCTCCTCGAAGGCCGCCTCGCCGCGGGCAAAGCGCACGCCGCGGGGCGCGGCAACGGGCTGCCCTTCCGCGCGCAGCGCCGCAAAGGCGGGGCGAACGGCTGCCAGCTGCTCTGCAAACAGCCGCTCGTTCTTATTGGCGGCCATGGCGACGACGCGGAAGCGGGCGGGATGGCGGGCGGCGACGGCGAGCGCCTGCCTGCCGATGGAACCTGTGCTGCCGATGAGGGCGATCTTCTTCATACGAGCTCCTGTTTTAGTGTACGCGCCGGCGGCGCGGGATATGCGCCGCGCGGGGCAAAGGCGCGGGTGTGCCGCGCGGGATGCCGCCCATTTGCGGCAAAAAAGAGAGACGCAAGGCGGAGCGCCTTGCGTCGCGGAAAACAAGTTTGCGCCCCCTCACGCGATGGGCGGGACGACGAACAGCGCGAACACGATGTACACGAAGGTGCTCGCGAACAGCGTTCCGTCGATGCGGTCGAGGATGCCGCCGTGGGTGGGCATGAGCTTGCCCATGTCTTTGACGCCGAGGCGGCGCTTGATGACGCTTTCGACGAGGTCGCCGAAGACGGTCATCAGCGAGGTGAGCAGGCCGATGACGGTAAACACCACCCAGGGCGCGCCCGCCCAGGCGCTGCCGATGCCCGAATAGACGTAGTCGGAAGTGAGCGTGTACAGCCAATAGAGCAGCACGCTCGCGCCCGTGCCGGCGACGACGCCGCCGATGACGCCCGAGACCGTCTTGTTGGGGCTGATGGAGGGGCAGAGTTTGGGGCCGTGGAAGACGCTGCCCACCGCAAAGGCGAAGGTATCCGCCGCGGGGGCGATGACGTGGATGAGCAGCAGCCCGAGGGTGGAGCCGACGGGCAACTCGTTCATGAGCAGCATGGTCGAGAGCATCGCCGTCGGATAGAGGGCGACCAGCATGGACGCGCCCGTACCCGCGAGCGTCGTGTTGCGGTGATCGAACACCAAAAAGCAGAGCAGCGCGAGGGCGAGCACGAAGGAGAGCACGAGCAGCCCGCGGTAGCCCTGGCCGTCTGCCAGCGCTTCCACGATGTAAAAGACGGGGGTAAACAGCAGCGCATAGGCGTAGACGGCGAACTTCTGCGTCTTGCTCATGTGCAGCGAGGTGACCTGCGCCTCCGCCGTCTCGTTGTGCGGGCCGTTGATGGCGTGCACCATCTCGTAGGTGCCGATCAGCGAAAAGGCGTAGATGAGGATGCCGAACAGGCGGTAATCGACGTTGCGCAGGAAAAAGAAGCCGACGATGACGGCGACGTAGGCGAGGCCGACGCCGATGCGCTTGGCCATATACACGATCATGGCTCAGTCCTCCTCTTCGACGTTGCCGAACCGGCGGTCGCGCGCGGAGTAGTTTTCGATCGCCTTTTCGAGGTCGCGCTTCGAAAACTCCGGCCACATCTTGTTGGAAAAATACAGCTCGGAATAGGCGGCCTGGTAGAGCAGGAAGTTGGAGAGGCGCACCTCCCCGCCCGTGCGGATGATGAGGTCGGGGTCGGGCAGCCCGCCCGTCTGCAGCAGGGCGGAAAAGCTCGCCTCGTCGACGAAGCGGCCCTGCGCCACCGCCGCGTTGACGGCGCGCACGATCTCCTGCCGCGAGCCGTAGTCGAGGCAGATGTTGAACAGCCCGTCTGTGAGCGAGCGCGTCTCGTCCATCACCCGCAGGATGTTCTCTCGGATATCTGCGGGGAAGACGGAGAGGTCGCCGATGACGTTGATCTTCACCCCCATCTCGAGCAGCTTATCCTTCTTTTTGGAAAAATAAGTGCGGATGAGGTCGAACAGCGTGTCCAGCTCCTCCTTCGGGCGGAATAAATTTTCGGTCGAAAGCGCGTACACCGTGACGATGCGCACGCCCAAACGGAAGGCGTGCGAGCAGATGCGCACCATGTTCTGTACGCCCATGCGGTGGCCGTACGAACGGGGGCGGAAGCGCCGCTTGGCCCAGCGGCCGTTGCCGTCCATGATCAGGGCGATATGCGCGGGGAGTTTGATGCGTCTCATCGGCCTGCCTTATACGGACATGATCTCTTTTTCTTTCTCGGCGGTGTGCTTTTCGATGCGCTCCATGCACTTGGAGACGACCTTTTCGACGTCCTTTTCGCAGGCAGCGCATTCGTCTTCGGAGATCTCTTTGGCGTTTTTCATCTTTTTGAGGGAATCCATCGCCTCGCGGCGGATGTTGCGCGCGGCGACCTTCGCCTCCTCGGCCAGCCCCTTGATCTGCTTGGCGATCTCGCGGCGGCGCTCCTCCGTCAGGTCGGGGAAGATAAGGCGGATGACCTTGCCGTCGTTGGTCGGGTTGAGGCCGATGTTGGACTGCAGGATGGCCTTTTCGATGCCCTTCAAGAGGCTGGTATCCCACGGGCTGATGACCAGGCACTTGGCGTCGGCGACGGAGATGTTGCCCACCTGGTTGATGGGCGACGGAGTGCCGTAGTAATCGACGGTGATCTTGTCGAGCACGTGCGGGTTGGCGCGGCCGGCGCGGATGTTGGTGTACTCTTCGCGCAGGACGTTCGCCGTCTTGTCCAGCTTATCTTCCAGAACGAGCATCAGCTCCTGCACTTTTTCGTTATCGATCATTGTTGCTTCCTCCTCGGAAAAATTGTATGCGGCGTATGCCGCCCGTCATTCGTTGGTGATGAGTGTGCCCGTGCGCTCGCCGCAGATGGCGCGGACGATCGCGTCCTCCTCGGACAGGGCGAAGGCGAGCACGGGGATGTCGTTGTCCATGCACATGGTGATCGCCGTCGTGTCCATCGCCTTAAGGCCGCGGTTGATGACCTCCATGTGGGTGATGGTGTCGATCTTTTTGGCGTTCGGGTTGACCTTGGGGTCGCTGTCGTAGATGCCGTCGACGTTTTTGGCGAGCAGCAGGATGTCTGCGTTGGTCTCGCAGGCGCGCAGTGCCGCGCCCGTGTCCGTCGAGCAGTACGGGTTGCCCGTGCCGCAGGCGAAGATGACGATGCGCCCCAGCTCGAAGTGGCGCAGCGCCTTGCGCAGGATGAAGGGTTCGGCGACGGAAACCATGTTCAGCGCCGTCTGCACGCGGGTGGGGACGCCCTTCTTTTCGATGGCGTCCTGCATGGCGAGCGAGTTGATGACGGTGGCGAGCATGCCCATGTGGTCGGCCGTGGTGCGGTCCATGTTGGTGCCCTGCCTGCCCCGCCAGAAGTTGCCGCCGCCCAGCACGATGCCGATCTCCACGCCCATGTCGTGCACGCGGATGAGCTGGTCGACTACCCGCTCGATGATCGTTTCGTCAAGGCCGAAACCGTTTTCGCCGGCGAGCGCCTCGCCGGACAGCTTGAGGATGATCCTCTTGTAGATGGGTTTACGTTCCATGCAGATGTCTCCTCATTTCGATGCGGCGCGATGCGCCGCCGCCCGCCCGCGGGCGGGCGCGTTCTCATAAGACGTGAATTTTGAAAAAAGGGCACACAACGCTCGATTGTGTGCCCCATAAAAGCCGGTTTTAATTTCAGCCTTTCATCTTAGAAACTTGTTTTTCGACTTCCTCGGCGAGATCGTCCTTCTTCTTCTCGATGCCCTCGCCCATTTCGTAGCGGACAAAGCGGCGGACGGTGATCTTTTCGCCGATGGAAGCGATCGCCTCGGTGATGAGCTGGTTGATCGTCTTGGAAGAGTCCTTCACGAACGGCTGTTCGAGCAGGCAGAACTCCTCGTAGTACTTTTTGATGCGGCCCTGCACCATCTTTTCGGCGATGGCCTCGGGCTTGCCCTCGTTGACGGCCTGGATCTTGAGGATCTTCTTCTCCTCTTCGAGCACGTCTGCGGGGACCTCCTCTTTGGTCACATAGAGGGGCTTCGCGGCAGCGATCTGCAGCGCGATGTCGTGCACGAGCTCTTTGAACTGGTCGCCGCGGGCGACGAAGTCCGTCTCGCAGTTGACCTCGACCAGGACGCCGACCTTGCCGCCCATGTGGATGTAGCTGTCCACGATGCCTTCGGCAGCGATGCGGCCCGCCTTCTTCGCGGCGGTCGCCATGCCCTTTTCGCGCAGGATCTCGACGGCCTTGTCCATGTCGCCGTTCGCTTCGGTGAGGGCCTTTTTGCAATCCATCATGCCTACGCCCGTCTTCTGGCGCAGGGCGTTTACGTCACTTGCGGTAATTGCCATGATCTTGTTCTCCTTATTGATTTCGCTATGCTCTGCGCGCCGCGCCTGACGGCGCGGCGGCGAATGTTCCGAAAAAATTACTCGGCCTTGGGCGCTTCTGCTGCGGGAGCTTCCTCTTCCGTCTCGGCGACGATCTCTTCGATCGCCTTCTCTTCCGCGACGTTTTCGGCGACTGCCTGCTGCAGCTCGGCGTTGACCGCCTCGCCCTGGTTGGCCTCGATGACCGCGTTGGCGATGACCGAAGAGAGCAGCTTGACCGCGCGGATCGCGTCGTCATTGCCCGGGATCACATAGTCGATGAGGTCAGGGTCGCAGTTGGTATCGGTGATGGCGATGATGGGGATGTGCAGCTTGCGCGCCTCCTGCACGGCGATGTCCTCGTTGTGCGGGTCGACCACGAACATGGCGCCGGGGAGCGTCTTCATCTCTTTGATGCCGCCCAGGTTCGCCCCGAGCTTGGCCATCTCCTTTTTGAGACCGAGCACTTCCTTTTTGGGGAGCAGGTCGAACTCGCCGTTCTCCTCCATCTTTTCCAGCTTGTTGAGCCGGTCGATGCGGGAGCGGATGGTCTTGAAGTTGGTGAGCGTGCCGCCCAGCCAGCGAGAATTGATATAGAACTGACCGCAGCGGGTCGCTTCGTCGCGGATGGCTTCCTGCGCCTGCTTTTTGGTGCCGACGAACAGGATGCTCTTGCCCGCTTTGACGGTGTCGACGACGAAGGCGTACGCCTTTTCGACGAGGCCGACGGTGAGCTGCAGGTCGATGATGTGGATGTCGTTGCGCGCCGCGAAGATGTACTTCTTCATCTTCGGGTTCCATTTTCTGGTCTGGTGACCGAAGTGCACGCCCGCTTCGAGCAGCTGCTTCATGGTGATGACTGCCATAATAAAAAACCTCCGTTTATTCCTCCCCCGTGCGCACGGTTACAATGCGCATCAGCCCGCCCGTTTGAGATTTTGGCGGGAACGGAACGCGCAGCGCCCGAGGTGTGAATTTTTATCCCGACTATTTTAGCATACGGCGGGATTTTTTGCAAGCGAAAACGCGTCCGCAAAGCCTTTTTTGCGCGGACGGGCCAAATTTCTTGCGCCGGAAAGCGCGGCGCGCTCGCGCGCGCCGCCTCCGCGGCAGGAACGGCAGACAGGCGGGCGCTCAGCCCTCCTCGTCTTCGCCTTCCTCCTCGTCTTCCTCTTCGTCCATCATGCGGCAGAACTCCTCGAACACTTCGTCGAGCAGCGCGTCGTCTTCGACGGGGACGAGCTCTTCTTCGCCCTCATCGCCGACGATCTGCAGGATGGTGACTTCATCTTCGTCTTCGTCGCCCTCCTCCTCGTCCGCGGTCTGGAAAAAGGCATACCAGCCGTCCTTGTACTGGATGGTGCCGATGTGGTAGCACTTGTGCACCTTGCCGGCGTCGTCGACCAATTCGACAACGTTCACCTCTTCGCCGGCGCACTCGTCGCAGTCGCAGCCCTCTTCGTGCAGCTTCTTTTCTTCGCTCATTGCAGCTTGTTCTCCTTTTTTGATTTGTTGCAGGCGGCCGAGATACCCTTCTAAAATATAAGAAGCGGCGATGCTGTCGACCGATCTCTTTTTTTGCCCGCGGCGCGCCCCGCCCTCGGCGAGCACACGCTCCGCCTCGACGGTGGTAAACCGCTCGTCCTCCTCGACGACGGGGATATCCGTCTTCGCGCGGAGCAGCTCCAAAAAGCGGCGGGTCTTGCGCGTCTGCGGCGATTCGCTCCCGTCAAAGTTGTAGGGAACGCCGCACACGATCAGCCCCGCGCCCTTTTCCGCCGCGATGGCGGCGAGCGCCGCGGCGTCGCGTTCGGCGTCTTTGGTGCGATAGTACGTCGTGCCGGGCAGCGCGAACGTGTTGTTCGGGTCGCTGGCGGCAACGCCGATCCTCTTGTCGCCGATATCGAAGGCGACGATCCGCTTTTCCATTTGCAGTCTCCGCGCGCGGCATCTTCTCCGCGCCACAAACAGTATAGCATATCCCCCCGCCCGCCGTCCACAATTTTTCGCGAAATGTTGCGATTTTTGTCCGTTTGCCCCCGCCTCCCCTCTCCTCCCGCCCGCCGAAGCCCCGCCACCCGCGCGGAAAACCGAAAAAAAATACGATATCCGCCGCGCCTCGCGGCGCGGCGGATACCGTAAGAAAAAGTTGTTATAGAGTGTGGGCAAAGGAGAGACGCGGCGCGCCGCCAAGGGAGGGCGCGCCGCGGATCTGTCACAGGCCGGCGCTCAGCGGCGCTTTTTGGCCAGCAGCAGCGCCGAACCGGCGAGCAGCAGCAGCGCGCACGCGCCGCCCGCCGTGCCGATCAGCGAGCCGCAGCCGCCCTCTTCGGGCACGGGGTCGGGCGTCGGTTCGGGGTCTGGCGTGGGCTCCGGGTCCGGAGTGGGATCCGGGTCTGGCGTCGGTTCGGGATCGGGTTCGGGCCGCTCTTTTTCAAAGTTCAGCGCATAAGAGGCAACGGTGCCGGACACCTCGAAGGCGGCGAGCAGGTACACGCTGTCGCCGCTGTGCGCAAAGGCGAGCCCTTCGGGCGCGACGTCGCCGGCGACGGGCGCGTTGAAGTCGCGGGTGTTGACGTAGTTGACGTACGCCGCGGCGGCGGGGTCGGTGATGTCGTACACCATGATGCCGCCGATGCGCTCGAGGGCGATGAAGGCGTACGTCCTGCCGCCCAGCGCGGCGACGGCGACCGCCTCCGGCTCGATGCCCTTTTTGGCGGTGCGGCTCTCGAGGTCGACGTCGTCGTTGGAGGCGTTGTAGTAAGCGGGCAGATATTCGAAGGTCTTGGCTTCAAAGCCGTCTGCGCTGTCGTAGACGAGGACGAGGCCGCCCTCCGTCACTTCAAACAGGCTGAAGGAGCGGGCGCCGTAGAGGTAGTTGCCATCGGCGGAGATGCCTGCCTTCAGGCTGTTGTCGAGCACGCGCACCTTTTCTGCCGTGACGCTGCCGTCCGCCGAGGTGAGGGTGCGCTTCTCCTCGTCGCTGAAATCGCCCCATTCGCGCGCATCCCCTTCATTGGCGGTGGCGAGGTAGGTCTTGCCGCCCGCCTCGTACACGGCGATGCCGTCCGGCATATAGGCGCCGTAGGTGTTTTCGTACGTCTTGGGGAGGTAGGTGCCGTCCGCATCGTCGAGGTCGACGGCGTTCTCCTCCTTGGAATAGTCTTTGAAACCGAGGGGAAGGACGGAGGTCACTTCCGCGGCGGCGATGTCGACGACGGCGACGGCGTTGGCCTCCTGCAGGGCGACGTACGCCCTGTCGCCCGCGACGGCGATGTACTCCGGCTCGAGGTCGGTCTCGGCGGAGAGGATGCGCCCGTCGATCTTGTTGAAGATGACGCCCTGCGCGGCGAGCTCCTCCGCATCGAACGCGGCGAAGCCGGCGACGCGCGCGGCGTTTTGGGAAGCCTGCGTGTCGATGACGGTCACAGAGCCGGCGGGGTCGACGGCGCCGGCGGCGTAGCCCTCGCGCGGCTCGCCCTCGTCGGCGGTCAAAATATAGCGACCGTCGGCGGAGAAGGTGACCATATCCGGCTGCACGCCCGTCGTGTACACGGCGGCGATGGCGTCGTTTTCGTCAAACACGGCGACGCGGCCGGGCTTCGTGTAGTCGGCGTCCTGCAAAGCGACCGCGACGGTGCCCTGCGCAGAGACGGCGACGCTGGTCATATCGCCGTAGGTGAAGGAGGCGTCCTCTTCCGCCATCAACGCGGCGACGTCCAGCTTTTCCGCTTCGCCGAAGGAGCCGTCTGCGTTTACGGAGAAGATATTCAAGACCGACTCCTGCCCGTTGACGACGTACGCGCGGCCGTTTGCCTCGTCGTAGGCGACGATCTCGGCGACGCCGCCGTCCGCGTTGGGGGTGCCCAGCGCGATGCCGCCCGCCTTTTCGAGGCCGAGCGCGGCGTCCGAAACGAAGCCGTCATTTTTGACGACGTATGCGTCCTCCGCCTCCTGCGCGGAGATGGTCTCCCCCTTCGCGTTCTGCACGGGCACGTCTGCGGGGGTCAGGTCGGAATAGTCGAGGTCCTCCGCGTCCGCGCCGTTGTCGTCGGTATCGGCGAAGTTTTCGCGACAGACTGCCTTCTTTTTGGACTGCACCCCCTCGTACGAGCCCTCGTACGCGGGCGGGATCTGCGCGTCCTCCTCGTCGTTGCCCTGCACGGCGAGCAGGTCGACGTAGCCTGCGGGGCGGTTTTCGTCCGTCACCGCGCCCGCGAAATTTTCCGCGTTGAGGTCGGTATCCTCGCTGAGCAGCGCGACGGCCACCCCTTTATTGTGCAGCTGCACGTTCCACTCGGCGTCGCCCGCCGGCACCATCCAGGCGCCGTTTGCGAGCTCGTCGACCGCGCCGCAGCGCACGAGGTAGTGCCCGCCTGCCGCGATCTCGCCCGAGAGCGCGAAGGACTGCCAGCGCTCGTCGCCGCCGTCGGCGGAGGAGCGGTACCACAGGTACCAGCCGTCGAGGGAGACGGCGGCGTCCGCCTGATTATACAGTTCGATGAAGCTGTGGCTGACCACTTCGGCGTCGTCGGAAGCGCCGAACACCTGGTTGACGACGACGTGCGGCACGGATGCGTCGTAGCCGCCCTCGCCGTACGGCGTGCCGGCCGTTTCCGCCGCGCCGACTGCGGCCATGGGGAGCGAAGAGAGGAGCATCGCCCCGCCGAGCGCGAGGCCGAGCACCTTTTGGCCCAATTTTTTCATGTCAATTCTCCTGATCTTGTCTTATGCACTCATCATACCAAAAAGTTATCTACTCCTTTGCAAAAAGTCGTCACCGAGGTGTAATAAAAGGGAATGAATGTGTAAAATTTGCGGCCCGCCGCCGCCCGCGCTCCCCCGCCCTCCTCTCCCCCGCGCGACAAACAAAGGCGGGGGGGGCGGGGGGGGG
>CASEIS010000152.1 GCA_949287895.1 uncultured Bacillota bacterium | reverse complement strand
GCTTCCTTGACCCGCCTCTGCACGAGTTCGTTCCGACGGAAGAAGCAGACATCGAGGCGCTCGCCAAGGCGCAGAACAAGTCTGTCGCGCAGATCAAGCAGATCATCTCCGACCTGCACGAGTTCAACCCGATGATGGGTCACCGCGGCTGCCGCCTGTGCGTCACCTATCCCGAGATCGCCGTCATGCAGACCAACGCCGTCATCAAGGCCGCGCTCGCCGTCAAGAGCCGTCATCCCGACTGGAACATCGTTCCCGAGATCATGATCCCGCTCACCGGCGAGGTCAAAGAGATGAAGTTCGTCAAGGATATCGTCGTCAAGACGGCCGACGAAGTCATCGCCGCTTCCGATACCGAGCTCAAGTATGAAGTCGGCACCATGATCGAGATCCCGCGCGCGGCGCTCACCGCCGATGAGATCGCAAAAGAGGCCGAGTTCTTCTGCTTCGGCACCAACGACCTCACCCAGATGACCTTCGGCTTCTCGCGTGACGACGCCGGCAAGTTCCTGCCCGCGTACTACAAGAACAAGATCTACGAGTCCGATCCGTTCTCCCGTCTCGACACGGTCGGCGTCGGCAAACTCATGAAGATGGCCGTCCAGCTCGGCCGCTCCACCCGCCCGACGCTGCACTGCGGCATCTGCGGCGAACACGGCGGCGATCCTTCGTCCATCGAGTTCTGCCACGAGATCGGCCTCGACTACGTCTCCTGCTCGCCTTTCCGCGTCCCCATCGCGCGTCTCGCGGCGGCGCAGGCGAATATTCGCAACCCCAGAAAGTAATCTTTCATGCAGTAAAAAGCCCGCTCTGCGGGCTTTTTATTGTATTGAGCGGCGCCGCCCCGCTTGTGGGCGCTTGCAAGCGGGCGGCGGGGCGCTTGAAAAAGTGTTTCAAGAACATAGCGAAACGCTTGCGATCGCCGTGCAGATCGGGTATATTGGAAGCAGGCGGCGCGGCAGTGCCGCGCCGCCGCGCGACAAAACCGAACGACAAGAATAATATCGAAAAGACAGAGGAGGATATCGCGATGCGCATCGATTTCAATGAACAACAGGAGGTCGCCGTGCCCGGCATGAACGGCGGCGAGGGGCAGGTCATCGCCCGCATGTACGTCGGCAAGGGGGGCAAGATCATCCCCGCCCGCCTGCCCGCGGGCAGCTCCATCGGCCTGCACGCCCACCCGACGAGCGACGACGTCAACTACGTCCTCGCGGGAGAGGGCGTCGCCCTCTGCGACGGGGAAGAAGAGCGCCTCTCTGCGGGCGTCTGCCACATCTGCCCCAAGGGCTCGTCGCACGCCATCCGCAACACGGGCGCGGGAGACCTCGTCTTGCTCACCGTCATGGTAGAGCGCTGACCTGCGGCGGGCGTGCGCGGCAAGGGCGGCACTCTTCTGCGGCGGCGCGGCGCATTTTTGACAAAATACGATCGATTTAGTTGCATTTTGCGGCGGAATGGGATACAATGATAGCGGCGCCGCCCGCCGCGGCGGGCGGCGCCGGACTTCGTTCTTGCAGGAGGGGAGGGTATCGCAGTGAGTACGACGGGCATGACGGTGCTGGGGTTCATCCTCATCTTCGCCGCGACGACGGCGGGTGCGGCGCTGGTATTTTTCTTCAAGAAAGATCTGTCTCCGCGGCTGAACACCTTGTTTTTGGGGTTTGCGGCGGGCGTGATGGTCGCGGCCTCGGTGTGGTCGCTGCTCATCCCCGCCATCGAGCAGGCAGGGGAGAGCTACGGCAGTTGGAGCTTGCTGCCCGCCCTGGTCGGCTTCCTCGCGGGCGGCCTCTTTTTGGTGCTCGTCGACAAGGTGGTGCCGCACGTACACCAGGGCACGGACGAGGAGGAGGGGCTGCCCTGCCGCCTGTGCAGGCCGGCAAAGCTCTTCTTCGCCGTCACCATCCACAACGTCCCCGAGGGGCTGGCGGTCGGGTTCGCCTTCGGCGCAGCGGCGGCGGCCGGGGAATACGGCGGCTTCGTGTCCGCACTCGGGCTGGCCATCGGCATGGCCATCCAAAACTTCCCCGAAGGCGCGGCGGTGGCCCTGCCCATGCGCGCGGCGTCGGGCAGCCGCGTCAAGGCCTTTTTGTACGGCGCGGGCAGCGGCGCGGTCGAGCCCGTGTTTGCGGTCGTCGGCTACTTCCTCGCCGCCAACCTCGCGGCGGCGCAGCCGTGGCTGCTCGCCTTTGCGGCGGGCGCGATGATCTTCGTCGTCGCCGAGGACCTCATCCCCTCCGCCCACATCGCCGAGCACCCGCACCTCGGCACTTGGGGCGTGATGGTCGGCTTCGCCGTGATGATGGCGCTGGACGTCGCCCTCGGCTGAGCGTTCTGCCGCGCGGAAGGCGCGGCGAGCGTGGCGGCTCGCGCCGTGACCTTGCCGACGCGCATGGCGGTGCGAAGGGGCGGCGGGTGCAAAAGTTTGCCTTTTCCCTTTACTTTTGGCGCAAAATGCGGTATAATCGAGTAAAAAGGGGAGGAGCAGTTTTATGAGCGTGCGCCGCGTTCGCGAATCGGAAGAAATGTACCTGGAGACCATCCTGCTCCTGCACCGCGACCGCGCCAACGTGCGCGCCGTCGACGTGTGCGAGCAGCTCGACTTCGTCAAGTCGAGCGTGTCACGCGGCGTGCATCTCCTGCAAAAGAAGGGGTATATCGAGATCGACCCCGCCAGCGGCAACATTACCTTCACCGAGGCGGGCCGCCGCAAGGCGGAGGGGGTGTACGAGCGCCACCTCGTCATCAAACAGGTGCTGCTCCGCCTGGGCGCCGGAGAGGAGACGGCCGAAACGGACGCCTGCCGCATCGAGCATGTCATCTCGGACGACCTCCTGGGCGTATTCAAGCGCTACCTCTCCAAAGAGGAGGCGTAGTCCCGTTTTTTCAAAAACATCTCGGCAAAGATCCGGCCCCTCCGCCTGTGGCGGAGGGGCCTTTATCGTCGGCGCGGCGGGGAGTGCTAACGTCGCGGCGCGTTTGTATCATCGGGTGCGCCGGCGGGGCTTTTCTCCCTTCTGCGGGGGCGATTTCGGTTGCCAAAGGCCGCCTCATCTGTTACAATGGTGCCGAAAAGGCGAGCGCGCCCCGGGCCGCGGGCGGCAGGGGTGCAGCCGGTGGGGCGCAGCCGCGCGATGCGGGGCGGCGTTCCCTGCAAAATCAAAAGCAGTTCGACGGGAGGAGGGCTCATGCGCATTTTGGTCACCGGCGGGGCCGGGTTCATCGGCGGAAACTTTATACACTATATGCGCGCCGCGCACCCGGAGCACCGCATCGTCTGCCTCGACAAACTCACCTACGCGGGCAACCTGTCTACGCTCGCGGGCGCGCTCGGGCAGGAGAACTTTCGCTTCGTGCGGGGGGATATCGCCGACGCCGCCTGCGTGGACGCCCTCTTTGCCGAGGAAAAGTTCGACGCCGTCGTCAACTTCGCCGCGGAGAGCCATGTCGACAGGAGCATCGCGCACCCGCAGCTCTTCCTCGTCACGAACGTTCTCGGCACGCAGACGCTGCTGGACGCCGTCAACCGCTACGGTGTCGGGCACTTCCATCAGATCTCGACGGACGAGGTGTACGGCGACCTGCCCCTCGGCCGCCCCGACCTGCGGTTCACCGAGCAGTCTGCGCTGCGCCCGTCCAGCCCCTATTCGGCGAGCAAGGCCTCGGCCGACCTGTTGGCGCTGGCCTATTGCCGCACCTACGGCACGCCCGTGACCATTTCTCGCAGCTCCAACAACTACGGGCGGTACCAGCACCCCGAAAAGCTGATCCCGCACATGATCGCGTGCGCCCGCGCCGATCGGCCGCTGCCCGTGTACGGCGACGGGCAAAACGTGCGCGATTGGCTGAGCGCGGAGGACCATTGCCGCGCCGTCGACCTGATCTTGCAGAGGGGGCGCGTCGGCGAGGTGTACAACGTGGGCGGCGGCTGTGAGGTCGCAAATATCGACGTCGTAAAGTGCATCTTGCACGAACTCGGCAAGCCGGAGAGCCTGATCTCGTTCGTGGAGGACAGAAAGGGCCACGATCGGCGGTACGCCGTCGACTTTTCCAAGCTGCGCGGGGAGCTGGGCTGGCAGCCGCGGGTGCAGTTCGCGCGCGGCCTGCGCGAGACCGTCCGCTGGTATCTGGAAAACGAGCGGTGGAGCGAGGGCTTTGCGGTCGGCGGTGCCGCGGGCGATCGCGCGTAAAACGGCTTTGGAGCGACCGCGCGTAAAGTGGGCCGCGGCGGCCGCGTAAAGCGGGTGCCGCAAAATCCGCCGAACGAGTGAGCCCGCGCGCCCGTTCTGCGGGCGCTTGCGCCGCGCCTGTGCGGCGGGGCGAATGGGGGTCGACGGCGGCGGGGTATATTCTCCGCATCGTGCGGAAAAATATTTGACATACATGGATAACGGTGTTATAATAACATCGTTATCAAAAGAGGAGGCGAGGATGCGCAAAAGGGACGAGGTCGCCGTTGACCGCATTTTGGCGTGCGCGAAGGAAGAATTCATGGAAAAGGGCTTCGAGGGCGCGTCCATGCGCGCCATCGCCGAGCGCGCGGGGTATTCGACGGGCATGCTGTACGGGCGGTTTGCCGACAAGAGCGAGCTGTTCCGCGAGCTGGTCGAGCCCGCCGCGCAGGAGTTGCTCGACTACTTTTCCGCCGTCGAAGACGCCTTCGCCGCCTACCCGCCCGAGCGGCAGCACCGCGAGATGCACAGCTACGTCGGCGACAAGGTAGACGAGATGATCGACCGCATCTATGCCGACATCGACTGCTTCCGCCTCATCCTCACCAAAAGCGCGGGCAGCGGCTACGAGTACTACCTCGACAAGATGATCGACATCGAGACGCGCAACACCATCCGCTTCATCGACGCCCTCAACGCCGCGGGCATCCGCGTCAACGAGGTGCGCGCCGACCTCAGCCACATGCTCTCGAGCGCGATGATCAACGGCATCTTCGAGGCGGTCGCGCACGACTTCCCCAAAGAGGAGGCGCGCGGCTACATCAAGCAGGTCGAGGCCTTTTTCAACGCCGGCTGGGATAAGCTGCTCGGCCTTTGAGCAGCTTTTTTTGCGGAAGCAGGTTCGCGTATGCGAACGCGCTTCCCGCAGCGCGCCGAAGGCGCGCCCCGCCGCGCGGGAGATCGCGCGGCGAGGATGCAGGTTTTTTTGCCCTATCGTTCGCATATGCGAACTTATAGAGGATCATAAAAGCGTTTTGCAAGGAGGATCTATGAAAAAACGCAGCAACATCCGCGAGCTGATGGGCTTCGCGGGGAGGCACCGGTACCTGACGTACGCGTCGTGGGTGCTTTCGGTCATCAGCGCGGCGCTCGCGCTCGTGCCCTTCGTGTACATCTTCTTCATCGTGCGCGAGGTCATCGAGGCCGCGCCAAACTTTGCGCAGGCGGAACACGTCGTCTTCTACGGCTGGATGGCGGTCGCCTTCGCGCTCGGCTCCATCGCCGTGTACATCGCAGGCCTGCTCTGCTCGCACCTCGCGGCCTTCCGCATCGCGGGCAATATGCGCAAGCGCCTCTTGACGCACATCGCGTCGCTGCCCCTCGGCTTTATCGGCGAGGAGGGGAGCGGCAAGGTGCGCCGCATCATCAACGATTCGAGCGCGGCGACGGAGACCTACCTCGCCCACCAGCTGCCCGACATGGCGGGCGCCATCGCCACCCCGCTGGGCATGATCGTCATGCTCTTTCTCTTCGACTGGCGGTTCGGGCTGGTCTGCCTCATCCCCGTCATCCTCGGCTTCGCCTGTATGTTCAAGATGGTCGGCCCCGGCATGGCCGCCGACATGAAGAACTACACCGACGCGATGGAGCAGATGAACAACGAGGCGGTCGAGTACGTGCGCGGCATCCCCGTCGTCAAGACGTTCGGGCAGACGGTGCACACCTTTAAGCGGTTCAAGGGCTCCATCGACAACTACTACAATTTCTGCGTCGCCTACTGCAAAAAGTGCCGCGCCCCGATGATCTGGTTCACCATGTTCGTCAACAGCGCCTTCGCCTTCCTCATCGCCTTCGCCCTCATCCTCGCGGGCGGGGAGGCGGTCGCGCAGGATACCCTGCTCAACTTCATCTTCTACGTCATCTTCACTCCCGTCCTCGTGACGGCCATCACAAAGGTCATGTATATGAGCGAGAACGGCATGATCGTCGCGGACGCGCTCACGCGCGTGCATTCCATCCTCGACTTAAAGCCGCTGCCCGAGCCGCAGCGGGGGCTCTCTCCGCGCGGCAACGGCGTGCAATTCGAGCACGTCACCTTCCGCTACGCGAACGCCTCTTCCGACGCCCTGCACGACGTCTCCTTTGCCGTGCAGCCGGGGCAGACGGTCGCCTTCGTCGGCCCGTCGGGCGGCGGCAAGACGACGGTCGCCGGCCTCATCTCCCGCTTCTGGGACGTCGCCGCGGGCGCCGTCAGGATCGGCGGCGTCAACGTCAAGGACATCCCCAAAGAGGAGCTGATGCGCAATATCGCCTACGTCTTTCAGGACAGCCGCCTGCTCAAGGCGTCCGTGCTCGAAAACGTCCGCCTGTCCCGCCCCGATGCGAGCGAGGCGGAGGTCATGGAAGCGCTGCACCGCGCCCAGTGCGACGATATCCTCGCCAAGCTGCCGCAGGGCGTACATACCGTCATCGGCGCGAAGGGGGTGTACCTCTCGGGCGGCGAGCAGCAGCGCATCGCCATCGCGCGGGTGATGCTCAAGGACGCGCCCGTCATCGTGCTGGACGAGGCGACTGCCTTCGCCGACCCCGAAAACGAGGCGCTCGTGCAGAAGGCGTTCGCAGAGCTGGGGCGGGATAAGACGGTGCTGATGATCGCCCACCGCCTGACCACCGTGCGCGACGCCGACGCCATCTTCGTGCTGCAAGACGGGCGCATCGCCGAGACGGGCACGCACGCGCAGCTGGTCGAAAAGGGCGGCCTGTACGCAAAGATGTGGAAGGACTACCGCACGTCTGTGCAGTGGAGAGTGACGGGCACGGCCAAACAGACAGACGCCGCAAAACAGACAGACGCCGCAAAACAGGCGGGCGCCGCCGAAGGAGACAACGTATGATCGGGTATCTGATGAAAAAATTCGCCCTCTCGCGGGAGGGCGCCAAGGGATTTTTGTGGGCGGTGGCGTCCTGCGTCGCCGAAGGGCTGGCGCTGATGCTGCCCGTCGCGCTGCTGTACTACCTGACCGCCGACCTGCTCGCGGGCGCGGTGCCCGCCGCGCACGTCTGGCTGTACGCCTGCGGGATCGCCGTCGCCGCCGCGCTCATCCTGCTCGCCGCCTTCTGGAAGTACAACGCGACCTACTTCACGACCTATCGCGAGTCGGGCATCAAGCGCATCGCCCTGGCGGAAAAGCTGCGCAAGCTCCCCCTCGCCTTCTTCGGCAAAAAGGACCTCGCCGACCTGACCAACACCATCATGGGAGACGTGCAGGTCACCGAGCAGATGATGTCGCACTATGTGCCGCAGTTCTACGGCTCCATCATCTCCGCCTGCATCGTCGCCGTCGGAATGTTCGCCTTCGACTGGCGGATGGCGCTCGCGGCGCTGTGGGTGCTGCCCGTCGCCCTGCTCATCGTGGGCGCTTCCAAAAAGGTGCAAAACTACTTCACCCGCCGCCAGAACGAGGCGGACGTCGCCGTGATGGACGGCATCCAGGAGGACCTCGAGGCGGTGCGCGACCTCAAGAGCAACAACGCCGAGGGGCGGTACCTCGAGGGGCTGTTCGCCAAGATCGACCGCGCCGAGGGGCGGCACATCAAGAGCGAGCTGGGCACGGCGCTGTTCGTTGTCCCCGCGCAGATGGTCTTGAAGCTGGGAATCGCCACCGTCGCGCTGGTCGGCGGCGCGCTGCTCGCGCAGAATGCGATCGACCTGCTCACCTTCTTCCTGTTCATGCTCGTCGTCTCGCGCGTGTACGAGCCGCTCGCCTCGGCGATGCAGAACCTCGCCGCGATGAACAGCTTGCAGATCCATATCGACCGGATGAACGAGATCGAGGGCTATGCCGAGCAGGGCGGCAGCAAAGCGTTTGCTCCGAACGGCTACGACATCGCCTTTACCGACGTCGGCTTCGCCTACAACGCGGGCGAGAGCGTGCTGCGCGGCGTCACCTTCACCGCCAAGCAGGGGGAGGTGACCGCCCTCATCGGCGAGAGCGGCGGCGGCAAGAGCACGGCCGCCAAGCTCGCCGCCCGCTTTTGGGATGCGGACAGCGGCACCATCACCGTCGGCGGGGTAGACGTAAAGTCGGTCGACCCCGAAGAGCTGCTCAAGGTGTACTCCATCGTCTTCCAAGACGTCACCCTCTTCAACAACACCGTCAAGGAGAACATCCGCATCGGCAGGCGGGGCGCGACGGACGCAGAGGTGCTCGCCGCCGCCCGCGCGGCGCAGTGCGACGAGTTCGTGCAAAAGCTGCCCGCCGGCTACGACACAGTCATCGGCGAAAACGGCAGCATGCTCTCGGGCGGCGAGCGGCAGCGCATCTCCATCGCCCGCGCCATCTTAAAGGACGCGCCCATCGTTATCATGGACGAGGCGACCGCCTCCCTCGATGCCGAAAACGAGACGCAGGTGCAGACGGCGCTGTCCGCCCTCGTGCAGGATAAGACGGTGCTCATCATCGCCCACCGCATGCGCACGGTGGAGGGCGCGGAAAAGATCGTCGTGCTGCAGGGCGGCCGCGTCGCCGAGCAGGGCACGCCCGCGCAGCTCAAGGAAAGCGGCGGCATCTACGCGCATATGCTCGCGCTGCAGGGCGGCGAATGATATTTTGCGGCAAAGGATATTTGCTGCGCATGATCTTTTGCGGCGGAAGGTCCGCCGCGTCTGCCGGCCGCACGGCGCGCGGCGCGCCCGCAGAAGGAGGGGCGCGCCGCCATGCCGCCCGCGGGGCAAACGGAATATGCAGGGGAGGGGCGCACGGCCGCCCCTCTTTTTGCGCGCAAAAAATAATTAACCGAAGTGAATTTATTTGACAACGGGCGGCAAAGGGGGTATACTATATCGTGGTTCACCGAGGAAAACTTTTTTGAGCCGCCGCGCGTGCGGGCCGGGTGCCCGCGTGTACACGCAGGTTCGCAAATGCGCACCTGCGCCCAGCCGTTCGCATAGGGGAACGCGAGGCGGAAGGGAGGTCACATGGAGAACGGAAAAGGTTCCGAAGCACAGGCGGGCGAGGCCGCGCAGAAGGCGCCGGCGGCAAGCGAAAACGCGCCGCGCAAGGTGCCCAAAGAGCTGCGCGCGTGGGAGAAGGAAAAGAAGCTCATCCCCGTGATGATCGCAAAGTACTGCCATGGCAGGCACAAGACCAAGCGCGGGAAGGTATGCGAGGAGTGCAGGGCGCTCACCGAATACGCTCTCTTCCGCCTGGAAAAGTGCCCCTTCAAGGTCAACAAACAGTTTTGTTCCTTCTGCAAGATCCACTGCTACAAGCCGGAGATGCGCGCAAAGATCAAGGACGTGATGAAGTGGTCCGGGCCGCGCATGCTCTTCACCCATCCCGTATTCGCGATCTCGCACGTCGTGCAGATGATCCGCCATAAAAAAACGTTGAAAAAGGAAGAAAAGGCGAAAAAGAATGTTTGACAGAGAATTGTTGAAGCTGATCGGCCCCAACCGCAAGTACGTCGTCTATACCGTGCTGCTGATGGTGCTGGGCATGCTCGCCAACATCGGCATCACGGCGAGCATCTGCCGGGCGGTCGCGCTGCTCATCGAGGGCGCGGGGCCGACCGCGTATATTTGGCCGGCGGCCGCGCTGGCCGCGGCGATCGTCGTGCGCTACGTCGCCTCCCGCTGTACGGGCAGCCTCAAAGACAGGCTTGGCCGCAAGGTCAAAAAGGACCTGCGCGAGCGCACCTACGACAAGATCCTGAAGCTGGGCGTGCGCAGCACGGACGGTATGAGCATGGCGGGGCTGACGCAGGTGTCGATGGAGGGCATCGAGCAGCTCGACTTATACTACTCGACCTACCTGCCGCAGTTCTTCTTTTCCATGCTCGCGCCCGTCATCCTGTTCTGCATCTGCGTGGGCATCGACTGGCGCACCTCGCTGGTGCTTTGGCCTGCGTGCCGCTCATCCCCGTGTCCATCGTCGCGGTCAGCAAGTACGCCAAAAAGATCTTCGCCAAATATTGGGGCAAGTACACCTCGATGGGCGACGCCTTTTTGGACAGCGTGCAGGGCCTCAAGGAGCTGAAGATCTTCAAGGCGGACGCCGCGCGCCACAAAAAGATGAACCAAAGCGCGGAGGAGTTCCGCAAGATCACGATGAAGGTGCTCGTCATGCAGCTCGCCAGCACCACCATCATGGACCTCGTCGCCTACGGTGGCGCGGGCGCGGGCATCGCGCTCTCCGTCGTCGGGCTGATGAACGGCTGGCTGGCGTCCGCGTCGGCGCTCTTCCTCATCCTCGTCGCGGTCGAGTTCTTCCTGCCGCTGCGCTCTCTCGGTTCTGCCTTCCACGTCGCCATGAACGGCGCGAGCGCGGGCAAGAAGATCATCTCCCTGCTCAACGTACCCGACCCCGTCTGGGGGGAGAAGCAGGTGCAGGGCACAGAGCTCAAACTGGACGGCGTCACCTTCTCGTACGACGGCAGGCGCGACGTCCTTAAAGACGTGTCGATGACCTTCCCCGCGCGTGGGATGACGGCCATCGTCGGCGAGAGCGGCTGCGGAAAGAGCACCGTCGTCAATATGCTCGTCGGGGCGTACCGCCCCAAGGCGGGCAGCGTGACGGTCGGCGGGCTGCCGCTGGAAAGCGTCACGCGGGAGTCGTACTATTCGCACCTCGCCTCCGTCTCCTACAACACCTACATCTTCAACGACACCGTGCGCGCCAACTTCGAGCTCGCCAAAAAGAATGTGAGCGACGGGGAGATTTGGGCGGCGCTCGAAAAGGTCAACCTCGCCGGCTTCATCCGCGAGAACGGCGGGCTGGATAAGGTCATCACCGAAGACGCCGCCAACGTGTCGGGCGGGCAGAAGCAGCGCCTCGCGCTCGCCGTCAACCTCGTCGCCGATAAAGATATCTATGTGTTCGACGAGGCGACCAGCAACATCGACATCGAGAGCGAGGCGGTCATCATGGAAAACGTCAAGGAGATGAGCAGAGAAAAGAGCGTCATCGTCATCTCGCACCGCCTCGCCAACGTCGTCCCCGCCGACAATATCTATTATATGGAGGAAGGGCAGGTCAAAGAGAGCGGCAGCCACGCGCAGCTCATGCAGGCGGGCGGCGGCTACGCGAAGCTGTTCGAGGCGCAGAAGCGGCTGGAAGAGGGCTACAGAGATATGGCGGGCGCGGCCGGAGCGCCTACCGGGGAGGTGAGGGCATGAAGACAAAACTTCGCAGAAGCGGC
>CASEIS010000151.1 GCA_949287895.1 uncultured Bacillota bacterium | reverse complement strand
AAAAAAAATCTAATATTTTACCCCCCCCCCCCCCCGCATATTTTTTATTTACGCGGCAAAAAGAAATATTTTATGCTGCAATACGATAATTCGGCATAGTGCGGGCGGCGCCGCCGCCGCCCGCGCGGCACACCTTTATCCACAGCCGTGCGTGCGGCCTGCGCGCGGCAGCAAAAGAGCCCGCACCGTTCGGTGCGGGCTCTGCGCGTATTTTCTGTTATCGGCGCGGCTCAGTCGCGCTCGTTGATGTGCGTGAGGCCGCACTCCATGATCTGCGTGACGTGGTCGTCGTCCAGCGAATAGAGCACCTCTTTGCCCTGTTTGACGCCCTTGACCAGCTTTGCCCCGCGCAGGATGCGCAGCTGGTGTGATACGGCGGAGACGCTCATGCCGAGCACTTCGGCGATCTCCCCCACGTACAGGTCGCGCACGCGCAGGCAGCTCAAAATTTTGGTGCGCGTGCGGTCGCCGAACACCTTGAACACGTCCGCCAAGTTCTGCGCGACGGTGTCGTCCGGCAGCTGCGCGCGCACCCGCGCGATGATATCCCATTCTCTCTCTTCGGCCATGCGCCCTCCTCGCCCGCCGCGCGCCGCGCGGCGGCCTTTCTTTATTATAGACACTTTCCCGCGCCGTTTGTCAACCGTTTGCGGGCGCATCCCCGCAATTTTTTGGCTGCGGAAGGCGGGGCGTGAAGGCGGATTCGAACGTGCGCCCGTTCAGATAGGCGAGCCTGCCGCCGCACGAAAAGGTGAGCTTTTTTGCGACGAGCAACTGCCGCCGCACCCCGTACTTTTTGTTGAGCGCCTCGTCGCCGTACTTTTCATCCCCCGCCACGGGGTGCCCGATAAACGCCATGTGCGCGCGGATCTGGTGCGTCTTGCCGCTGTGCAGCCGCACCTCGACCAGCGCGTGGTCCCCCTCCGCCGCGCGGACGGCGTACTCGGTGACGATCTGCTCCGCGCCGGGCACGGGGGTGGGGAAGATGCGCACACGCGCCGCGCGCGCGTCCTTGCGCAGGTAGGCGGTGAGCAGGGCGCATTGCTTTTGGAAGGGATGAAAGCACACCGCCTCGTAGAGCTTTTCCGCCCGCCGCTCGCGGAAGGCGGAGAGCAGCTCCGCCTCCGCCGCGGCCGTGCGCGCAAAGGCGATCAGCCCGCTCGTGTTGCGGTCGAGACGGTGGATGAAGCGGGCGGCGTACTGCTCTTCCAGCGCGCAGAAGAGCGCCTCGGAGGACACGCCCGCGTACTTATCGGCGATGAGGATATTTTCGTCGAGATAGACGACGTCGTAAAAGGGCTTTTGCTCCTCGCGCGCGGTCGTGTAGTAGGCGACCTCGTCGCCCGCGGACAGCGCGACATTTTTGCCGACGCGCGCGCCGTTGACCCGCACGTCGCGGTCGCGCAGCAGGCGGGCGAGGGCGAAGGAGCCCTGGGCGTACACTTCGTCGGTGAAATCTCTGAGGCTTTGGCTTTTTTGGGCGATGAATTTTTTCATGGTCGCATTTCCGATAGGCGATGAGCAGGGGCGGCAGGGCGAACGCAAAGACGCAGGCGGCGAGCGCGCCGCAGCAGAGCAGCCCGTACACGAGGTAAGAGAGCACAAAGGCGATGCCCGTCTGCGCGGCGGCCAAGGTCAGCGCGCGGCGGGTGCCCATCTCCCGCGCCGCGGCCGCGATGGCGGAGACGCAGGGGGAGCAGGTCAAAATAAAGACCAAAAAGGCGACGGCAGAGGCGGGCGTAAAGGCGGCGGCGAGATCGTCGTAGAAGAGGGCGAGGGTGCCCGCGACGCTCTCTTTGGCGACGAGCCCCGAAAGCGCCGCCAGCGCGACCTGCCACTTGCCCGCGCCCATCGGCCAAAAGAGCAGCGCGAGGACGCGGCTGATGCGGGCGAGGATGCTCTCGCCGCTGCCCACCCCCACATAGCCAAACGAAAAGTCGAAGGAGAGCAGCACCCACAGCAGGATGAGGAAGGCGGTGACCACCGTTGCGACCTTTATTATAAACTGTTTTGCCGAAAAAAGCAAGGAACGGAGCACGGGGCGCAGGCGCGGGATCTGCGGGTGCGCGAGTTCGAGCACGAAGGTCTCCTCTCCGGGGATGAGGCGGCGGAGCAGCAGCGCCGCCGCGAAGGCGAGCAGCACGCCCGCCGCGTACAGCGCGACGACGGCGAGGAAGGGGCGGGCGAAGAAGGCGGAGGCGACGGTCAGGTAGACGGGCATCTTCGCCCCGCAGCTGACGTAGCCGAGGATGGCGATCACCCGCCGCTGCAGCGGCTTGTTTTCCAGCCCGCGCGTCGTCAAAATGGCGGCGGCGGTGCAGCCGAAGCCCATCAGCAGCGAAAAGACGGCGCGGCCGGTCAGCCCCACGCGGCGGAAGAGCCCGTCGGTGAGGAAGGCGAGCGCCGAGAGCAGGCCGCTCTCCTCGAGCAGGGCGAGCGCCAGCTCGAGCAGCACGATCTGCGGGAGAAAGGAGAGCAGCATGCCCGCCGAGCCGCACAGCGAGCGCAAAAACTCCCCCGCGACGGGCGCGCCTGCCCCCTCCGCAACGGCGGCGAGCCGCTCACCCAGCCGCGCGAACAGCCCCTCGAGCGCGTCTTTGGCGAGCATGCCCGGCATCCCGCGCGCGAAGGCGAGGAAAAAGACGGACAGCAGGATGGCGGCAAACAGCGGCAGCGCGCACTTGGGGTCTAAAAGCAGCCTGTCGGCGAGGGCGGAGGGCGGCCGCCCGGGCGCGTACACGCCGTCAAGCAGCGCCGCATCCTCGCCAAACGGCACGTCCTCCCCCTCCATAGCGGGCGGAACGTTTTGCCCTTTCCCGCCCGCCCGCGCCGCGCGCGGGCGGGCGGGGAAGACGGAGGCCGACTGCTCGCCCCTCTCCCCTTCCCCCATCGCCGCCGAAGCGGCGCGGGCGGGGGCAGGCGGAAGGGCAGCGGGAGCGGACGCCCTCCTTTGGCAGGCGTCGCGCAGAAAAATGCGCAGGCGGGCGACGTCTGCGCGGCGGTGGGCGGAGAGGGCGCACACGGGGATGCCCAGCCGTGCGGAAAGCCCTTCCGCATCCAAATAGCCGTCGCGGCGGGCGAGCAGGTCGCGCATGGTAACGACGAGTGCGGCCGGCCGCCCCGACGCCCGCACCTGCCGCACGAGCGCGAGGGCGCGGGGCAGGGTGAGCGCATCGGCGACGCAGACGGCGAGGTCGTACCCTCCCGCCTGCACGGCGCGGCGCGCCGCCCCCTCCTCCATGCTGTATGTGCGCAGCGAGTACAGGCCGGGCAGGTCGACGACCTCGGCGGGCAGCCCGGCGAGGTCGGCCGCACCCGCCTGCGCGCCGACGGTGACGCCGTGCCAGTTGCCCGTCTTGGCGTGGCCGCCCGTCAGCGCGTTGAACAGCGTCGATTTGCCACAGTTGGGGCTGCCGAGCAGCAGCAGGCGCACCCGCGCCGCCTTCTCCCTCGCCCGCACCCGCGCGCCCCCTTTTCTACGCGCACCCTTCTCACGCGCCCGCCCCTTCAATCGCATACGCCCTCCTCCGGCCGCACCTCGACGCTTGC
>CASEIS010000150.1 GCA_949287895.1 uncultured Bacillota bacterium | reverse complement strand
GATGGACGGGATGCTTGCCAGCGTTTCCGCCGCGACGCGGATGACTTTGACAAAGACGTTGGTGGACTTGGCGTACTCCACCATGAAGATGGCGGCGAAGATGCCGATGACGCCCGCGACGAGCAGCGACAAGCCCGCAATGGACAGCGTGTTGATCAGCGAGGGCATCATGGACATATTTTCCGACGTCCAGCGCCACGCAAACAGCTCGGGCTTGAGGTTGGGGATGCCCCGGATGAGCACATACGCGAGGATCCACACGACGATCGCCGCCGTGATCAGCGTGGCGAGGCAGATCAACAGGAACAGCGCGAACGAAAAGGGCTTTTTCAGATAGGCTTGCAGCTTATCCGCAAAGCGCTGCCGGTTGATGGGGACGATGCCGCGCGCATCGACTTCTCCTTCTTTTAATACGAGTTCTTTCGCCATGGCTTATTTCTCCTTCCTGCGAAGCAGCATGACCAGCAGCGTGATCAGGAGGATGAACACGAACAGCACGACGGCGCAGGCGATGAGCGCCTCGCGGTGCAGGTGGCGCGCATACCCCATTTCCAGCGCGATGTTGGAAGAGAGGGTGCGGATGGGGTCGAGCAGGCTGGTCGGGAACTGTGCGGAGTTGCCGCAGATGAACACGACGGCGGCCGTCTCGCCGAAGGCGCGGCCGAGGCCCAAAATGATGGACGTCATGACGCCCGACTTGGCCGCGGGGAACATGGTGCGGAAGATGGCGCGCTCCTTCGTCGCGCCGAGGGCGATGGTGCCCTCGTAATAGCTCTTGGGCACGGCGCGCAGCGAGTTCTCCGTGATGGAGATGATGGTCGGCATGATCATGATGCCGAGCACGATCGCCGTCGTCAGCAGCGTCGTGCCGCTGGCGGCATGGAACATCTGCTGGACCATCGGGACGATCAGCTGCAGGCCGAAATAGCCGTAGACGATGGAAGGGATGCCCGCTAAGATATTGGTGAGCGGCTTCAAAAAGCTGTATAAGGGCTTCGGGCAATAGAACGCCATGAATACGGCGACCAGAAGCCCGAGGGGGACGCCGACGACCAGCGCGCCCGCCGTGGCGCACGCCGTGCCGACGACCAGCGTGCCGACGCCGTAATAGCCGGCGCTTGGCAGCCAGCGGTCGCCGAACAGAAAGTCGATCCAGCCGATCTCGGAGATGGTGGGCACGGCGGTGACGAACAGATAGACGCAGATGACCAGCACCACGACGATAAAGACGGCCGCCGCGACGGCGAACAGGATGCGCATCAAAATCTCGCGGGCGGCCGCCGCCCTGTTCACGGACGGGATCGCCGCCGCGGCCGCGCCGCCCGTCCCCGCCTGCACTTGATTGTTTTTCATTTTGCACCTCGCACACGCAGAAGCGGGCTGCACTCGTCAACCCGCCGATCTCTGTTTTTTGTTGGCTGTGCGCCGAATTACTCGGCTTCTTCCGTCGTTTCCGCGAGCGCCGCATTGAGGAGCTCGGTGTACGCCTCGGCGAGCTTCGTCATAAGCGGCTGCACGGAGGTGGAGCCGGCGACGTCGATCTCACCCGTCGTAGGCAGGGTCTCGGGGACCTTGTACTCAGGAGCGGAAGCGAGGCCGCTGACATAGCCCTCTTCGACGATGATGTCGTGCGCCTGGGAGCTCTTGAGGAAGGTGAAGAAGTCGGCGAGCAGGTCGTTGGAGTCCATCGTCGCCTGCTGATACATCACGTTGAAGGGACGGGCAAGGGTGTAGGAACCCGCGAGCACGTTGTCGGTCGTCGCCTCGACGCCGGCGATCTTGACGGCGCTGACGGAATCGTCTAGAGAGCCGAGCGAGATGTAGCCGATCGCCTGCGGGTTGCCCGCGACGTATTCCATCAGCGCGCCGGTGGAGTTGGAGGTGTTCGCCGCATTGACGAGGGTCGTCGCGTCCTCGACGCCGATGAGTTCGAGGAAGGCGCTGCGCGTGCCCGAGCCGTCTTCGCGCTGTGCGACGGCGATCTCGCCCGTCGCGGTCGCGCCCTCGACGCCGCTCCAATCGGTGACCGCACCGGTGTAGATATCTTTGAGCTGCGCGATGGTCAGGTTATCCAAAGCGTTGTCGTTGTGTACGATGACCGCGATGCCGTCCTGGCAGATGGCGTACACTTCGATGCCTTCCGCATCTTCGCCCTCGACCTTGCTGGAAGCCATGCCCAGTTCGACCGTGCCGTCCTGCGCCTGGGAAATACCCACGCTGGAGCCGCCGCCCGCGACGTTGATCGAGTACTCCGTCACGCCGCCGTTGTCACACGCCGCGACGCCGAATGCCAGCCCGCAGGCCATAGCCAGGGAACCGATCGCCATAAAGATCTTTTTCATTTCTTACTATCTCCTTCGAAATTTGTATCTTCATTATACAGAGCACATGTATAAAATTTTGGCAAAAGTTGTAACAAAGTTGTAATAAAACCGCCCCTCCCCTACCGTTTTTGCCCTTTTTGCGGGTTTTTATGCAGACAAAAGGCGCCGCGGCCCGGGGGAGGCCCCCCCGCCCCGGGGCCCCCCCC
>CASEIS010000149.1 GCA_949287895.1 uncultured Bacillota bacterium | reverse complement strand
ACACCTCCCCCGCGCGGATCTCCGCCTCGATGCGCGCCGCGGCCGCCGCCGCGGCGCGGCGGCTGTCTGCCTCGGCGAAGATGCGCACGACAGGCTCGGTGCCGCTCGCGCGCACGACGAGGCGCTGCACCCCCGCGCTCTCGCGCGCGATGGCCGCGCGCACCCGCTCGCCGCCCAGCACGCGCACCTTGTCGCGCACGCGCACGCTGCGGTTGACCTGCGGCAACAGAGGGATGGCGGCAAGTTTCGACAGTTTTGCCCCCGCCAGCAGCCCCGCCAGCACGACGGAGGTGAGGATGCCGTCTCCCGTGGCGGCGTATGCGGACAGGATGACGTGCCCCGACTGCTCGCCCCCAACCGCCGCGCCCGTGCGGCGCATTGCGGCGGCGACGTACTTGTCGCCGATGTCCGCGCGCACCAGGCGGATGCCGCTTTTGGCGAGGGCGCGTTCCACCCCCGGGTTGGTGTGCGCCGTGCCGACGGCGACGCCCCCGGGCAGGCGGCCGCGCGCCTGCAGCGCCCGCGCGAGGATGCACAGCACCTTGTCGCCGTCGACGATCTTCCCCTGCTCGTCGCAGGCGATGACGCGGTCGGCGTCGCCGTCGTAGCTAAAGCCCGCGTCCGCACCCGCCGCGCGCACGGCGCGGCAAAGCCGCGCGGGGTGCAGCGCCCCGCACCCGACGTTGATGCGCCGCCCGTTTTGCCCGCAGCAGAGGGCGACGACGCGCGCGCCCAGCTTGCGGAAGGCGCGCGGCGCAAAGGCGGAGGCCGCCCCGTAGGCGCAGTCGAGCACGACCGTTTTGCCGGCAAGCGGCGCGCCCGCCCCCACGAGGTGCGCAAGATACGCCCTGCGATTTGGCAGCGGCCTGCACGACCCGCAGGCGAGGGCGGGAGCGAAGGCGTAGGCGTCCAGCCACCGCTCGGCGCGCGCCTCCACCTCCTCGCCCGGCTTGCAGCCGTCCGCGCCGAACAGCTTGAGGCCGTTGTACTCGGGCGGGTTGTGCGAGGCGGACACGACGGCGCCGAAATCTGCCCCCTCGCGCAGCACGAAAAAGGAGACGGCCGCCGTGGGCAGCACCCCGCCGTCCAACACCTGCCCGCCGCCCGCCGTGACCCCCGCCGCCAGCGCGAGCGCGAGCGTATCCGACGAGGTGCGCGTATCCCGCCCCAGCACCACGCGCGGCGCGCGGCGCAGCCGGCACAGCGCGTTGCCCAGCGCAAAGGCGGTGCGTGCCGTCAGTTCTTTGCCCGCCACGCCGCGGATGCCGTCGGTACCGAACAGTTCAGCCATGCGCCCCTCCCGCCCCGCCATCGGGGCCCTGCGCGTTTTGTTTGGAAGAAGGCGCGCCGCAGCCCCGGCATTCCCCCTCCGGGCGGCGCGGCGGCGCGCCGCCCGCACATTTGCAGCCGCCGTCATTTTTGCTGTTTCGATGCCCGCAACCACCGCAGCCGTTGCGATGATCGCACTTGCAGCACTCGCAGCACTTGCCGCCGTCCGCTTCGGCACAGCCGCCGCTTTTGTCGTTTTTAGAAGAAGGCGCGGCGGCCGCAGCGGCAGCGTGGCCGCCGCGCCCGCAGCCTGCATCACGCCTGCGTTCGCTCTCCCCGCCCGAGGGCATTCGTTCCTTTTGCGCAGCGGGGCGAGAAATATTGCCTTCCGCCCCGTTGCCGCAGGCGGAAGCAAAGCTCGGCGGGGGCGCGCAGGGCGCTGCGGGCGGCAGCGCACCTTCTTTCCCCAAAGCGGGGCGGTAGCGCCCCTTTGCGTCGGGGCGGACGCTCGTTTTGGCGCGCCCGACGGCGAAGGAGTGCGCGGGCAGCGCGCCCGTGACGGTGGTGCCCGCCGCGACGTAACAGCCCGCCCCCAGCGACGCGGGCGCGACGACGTTGACGTTGCTGCCCAAAAAGCAGCCCTCCCCCACCGACGCGCGGCGCTTTTGCGCGCCGTCGAAGTTGCAGAAGACCGCCCCGCAGCCGACGTTGGTGCCGCGGCCGACGATGCAGTCGCCCAGATACGCGAGGTGCCCCGCCCGCACCCCCTCGCCCAGCCGCGCCGCCTTGACCTCGACAAAGCTGCCCACGCGGCAGCGCGCGCCGATCTCCGCGCCCGGCCGCAGGT
>CASEIS010000148.1 GCA_949287895.1 uncultured Bacillota bacterium | reverse complement strand
GGCATGCGCTTCTGCTTGAAGACGCGGCTGGGCGTGGAGTTCGCGCTCATGGAACCGACCTCGCGGTGTACGGGGCCGACGCCGTGCGTCTCTTTGAGGCGGTGCTGGTTCCAGCGCTTGATGACGCCCGAGAAGCCGTGGCCCTTGCTGGTGCCGACGACGTCGACGTGCTCGCCTTCCTTAAAGATATCTGCCGTGACCTCTTTGCCCACTTCGTAGGAGGAAAGGTCTGCCAGGCGGAACTCTTTGAGCACCTTCTGCGGCTTGACGCCCGCCTTCTTGAACTGGCCGAGGTCGGGCTTGTTGACGCGCTTTTCGCTCACTTCGTCGAAGCCGAGTTTGAGCGCGGCGTAGCCGTCCTTCTCTACCGTCTTGATCTGCACCACGGGGCAGGGCCCCGCTTCCACCACCGTGACCGGGATGACCTTCCCGTCCGGAGTAAAGATCTGCGTCATGCCGACTTTGCGGCCGATGATTGCTTTATTCATAGATAAAGTTCACTCCTGTGATTTTTTATAGTGAATACCTTGACTGAAACAAAGTATTTCCTTGCGATGTTTTACAGCTTGATCTTGATGTCGACGCCCGCGGGGAGACGCACGCCGTCGAGCAGCTTTGCGTTGGGGCTGTAGATGTCGATGATGCGCTTATGGGTCCGGATCTCGAACTGCTCGCGGCTGTCCTTGTACTTATGGGGCGAGCGAAGGATGGTAACGATCTCCTTCTCGGTGGGCAGCGGGATGGGCCCGCCGATCTTCGCGCCAGCCTTCTGCATCGCATCGACGATGCGCTGCGCCGCCAGGTCTACGAGTTCGTGGTCGTACGCCGCCAGTTTGATCCTGATCTTCTGTCCTGCCATTTCTGATTGATTCCTCCGTTTTTTATACTAACTTTGTGTCAACTGAGCCGTGTGTGTCGGGGTGTCTCAGAAAAAGAAAGGCCATCCAAATTCAATTGAATGGCTGCACTCCGGTTAGTCGCAGGGGTCTGGCCCCCACATTTGTCGGCATAAATTATCTTCGCACGGGCGCGATTGTGCTGTTTGGATCCTCGCACTCCCGGGCGTTTAAGTAACTTTACGCCTCAACCCTATTACACAGCCTAAATACTATACCACACGCGTCAAGATATGTCAAACGAAATGACTGCGATTTTCCGATTTTTTTTGTCTTTTTGCGGCGGAGAAGGGCGAGGCGGATGCGGGGGCGGCCGCGCTTATTACACGACTGCTATCTTTTTATAAGTCCCCCTGCACGCAGCTGTTTTTTTGTTACAATTTTTTACAACCGGCAGACAACTGAGCCGAAAATTTATTACAAGCGCATGCTACAATGGCACCAATGAACAAAAAAGGAGAACAGAAGCAATGAACACTTTGCAAAAGCGCCGCGCGTCCGCCTGCGTGCTCGCGGCGGCTTTCCTGCTCGCCGCGGCGCCCGCCGTCGCGGGGACCGCTCCGCGCGCAGATGCGGCGGAAGCAGACGTACACGTCTATGCCGACTGGAAATTCGAACAGAGCTCGGCGGAGGGATCTTTGGAAAACAACGACCTCGTCTTGCGCGACGAGAGCGGCAACGGCAACGACCTCGAGCTGGTCGTATCGGACAACGGCGCGAGCGCCGCAGACTTCCTCGCGTTTGAAGATATCTCCATGACGGGAGATGCGGGCAGCATGAAATTTATGGGGCTGACGGAGGAAGATCAGCAGCAGATGAACGCCCTTTCCGGCGCAGAACGGGAGGCTTTCATCCTCAACGACATGGAATACGCCTATCTGCGCACGACAGAAGACGCCCCCATCAACAGCGAGACGTTCATGAACGGGTACACCATCGAGATCGTCTTCATGATGCCGGAAGACTACGACGCCTCTGACGCGTGGATGAACATCCTCGCACGCGAGGGCAGCGGCGCGCAGCTGGGCAGCGGCCAGTGGGACTACGAGGGGCACCACGGCACCATGCAGGTCAACATCTCCAACTGCAAGGAGATCCAGTACATGACCCAGAACGGGACGAACACGAAGTTCAACAGCACGCTTTGGGGGCTTTCGATGGACAACGGCGGCGCGTGGTACCACATCGCCATCACCTGCGACGGCAACGGCGACGCGCTCAAGGCCTTTACCAACTCGGGCGAATCTTTCCGCAATTACACGGGCGGCGGGATGGACGGCATGTACGCCGCCGAAGACGGAGGCAACTTCCGCATCGGCGCGGTCATCTCCAACCACCTCTACCAATGGGCAGACTCGCAGGAAAACGACCTCTTGACCAAGCTGCTGCGCGGCAACATCCAGGAGATCCGCATCAGCGAGGGCGCGCTCGAGCCCGCACAGTGGCTGTTCGACCCGAAGCCGTACGTCGGCTCCTTCGGCAACAACGACCCCTACGCGCTGCGCAATGAAGACAACTACACATTCGCCTTCATCCCCGACACGCAGAACACCATCAAATTTACGCCCGAGGTATCGGACGCGGCCACGCAGTGGCTGATCGACAACCGCGGCGAGATCAACCTGAAGGGGCTGATGCACGTGGGCGACCTCGTCGAAAACTGGGACAGCGCCGAGCAGTGGCAGAGCGCGCAGCAGGCTTTCCTCCCCCTCGCGCAGGCGGGCATCCCCGTCACCTTTGTTCCCGGCAACCACGACTTCAGCGGGAGCAACCTCGACAATTATAAGACGTATTTCGGGAAAGATTCTGCCTATGCGGACGCGATGAACGCATACGGCAACAGCCTGTACTTCGAAACTTCTGACAGCGAAGAGGCGCGCGGGGCGGGCAGCTATACCTTCGTCGATGCGGGCAGCTACCGCTACCTGCTCATCCAGATGATGTACGAACCCAACGACGCCGAGCTCGCGTGGCTCGACCGCGTGCTGACGGCCTTCCCCGAATACCCCGCCATCATCACCTCGCACAACATCTTCTCCTGCAGCGCGTCCAAGCCGGACGAATGTGACCTGAACGAGCAGGGCGAGCGCATCTGGGGCGTGGCGAAGGCGCACGACAACGTGTTCATGATCACCGCGGGGCACAACCACGGCTCCGGCTTCATCGACCTGACCAACGACTACGGTAACCCCGTCATCGGCATGCTGGTCGACTATCAGTTCAGCTATAACGGCGGCAATGCCTGGTACAGGTTCGTGGAGATGGACGAAGGGGAAAACAAGATACATTTTTCCACCTTCTCGCCGTACGAGGCCTCCCGCACGGAGGAAGAGAAGACGGGCTACTTCGACCTCAACTTTATGACGGGCACGGGCAACGAGCGCATGTACGACTTTGACTTTGCCGACCGCTTCAGCTTTGCGTTCAGCTCCATCTCCGTCGGCGAACCGGAAAAGACGGTGTACCGCGTCGGCGAAGAGCTCGACCTGAGCGGCATGACGGTGACCGCACTCGCGCCCGATTACACCCGCCTGCTCGCCCACTACGACGTCTCGGATGTAGATATGAGCACGGCCGGCGCGAAGACGGTGACCGTTTCCTTCGGCGACAAGCAGGCGAGCTTCACCATCTACGTGGAGGGCGAAGACACGGGCTCTGCCGGCACGGAAGGCGGCAGCGGCACGGAAGGCGAAGGCGATGAGCCGACGGATACGGAGACCCCCGCCGAGGGCGGCTGCGGCTCTGCCGTCGCGGCGACGAGCGCAGCCGGCGGCGCCGCCCTGCTCGCGGCAGCGGCTGCCATCCTCATCTGCCGCCGCAAGATGCGCCGCAGCGCAAAGTAACCGATAAAGAGAGAGAGGGCGCACCGCCCTCTCTTTTTTTTGCAAAAGCGGGCGGGGCATATGCCCCGCCCGCTCGGTTTTTTGGTTGCGTTACACCATCTTTTCGCCCAGCGGCTTGCCGCCGAGCAGGTGGATGTGCAGGTGGAAGACGGTCTGGCCCGCGTCCTTGCCCTGGTTGACGATGAGGCGGTAGCCGCTTTCAAGGCCGAGCGAGGCGGCGATGTGCGGGATGCGCACGAGGCACTCTTTGACGAGCTCTGCCTGCTCCTCGTTCATCTCGGCGAGGGTGGCAAAGTGCGACTTGGGCACGACGAGCACGTGCACGGGCGCCTGGGGATTGATGTCGCGGAAGGCGAGCATGTGCTCGTCTTCGTACACCTTCTGCGAGGGGATCTCCCCGGCGCAGATCTTGCAGAACAAGCAGTTCGGATCGGTCATGATATTTCCTCCTTGCGCGCGGCTGCGCGCGATATGCTCCGCGCGGAGCGCGGGCTTTTTCTTTTCCTTATTATATATTATAGATAGAGGGGCGCCTCTGCGCCGCGGCTTCTACTGCGCCGCGGGGCCGAGCGGCGCGGCGAGCAGCCCGTCGCGGAAGGGGCGCAATGCGCGCACCGCCGCCTTGCGGGCGAGCGTTCCTTCGACGTAGAGGCGGATGTAGTTTTCCGAATAGCCGACGGTGAAGCCCGCCTTCTGCTCCTCGGGGACGAGGGAGAGGGTGCGGCCGACAAACTGCCCTTCGTACGCGGCGCGCAAGCGCGCCGCGAGCTCGAGCAGGCGGTGCAGCCGCTGCTTTTTGACGGCGGCTGGCACCTCCTCCATCTTGGCGGCGGCGGTGCCGGTGCGGCGGCTGTACGGGAAGGCGTGGATGCCCGCAAAGGCGGCGCGCTCGGCGAGCGCGCAGGTGGCGGCGAAGTCCTCCTCCGTTTCGCCGGGGAAGCCGGCGATGATGTCGGTGGTGATGGCGGCGTCCGGGAAGTACGCGCGCGCGAGCTCGGCGCGGGAGAGGAACTGCTCGCCCGTGTAGTGGCGGTTCATGCGGCGCAGAACGGCGTCCGACCCGCTCTGCAGCGAGAGGTGGAAGTGGGGCGCGAAGTCGCGCACCTGCTTTGCCGCCGCGAGCAGGCGCTCGGTGACGACGCCCGCCTCGAGCGAGCCGAGGCGGATGCGCGCGGGCGCATCCTTGACGGCGAGCAGCAGATCGGCGAGGTCCCTTCCCCTATCGTTGTACGAGGAGACGTCGATGCCGGTGATGACGACCTCCTCGGCGGGGGAGGACAAAATCTCCGCCGCGGCGCTCTCGAGCGAGCGCGAGCGGGTGCGGCCGCGCAGGTACGGGATGATGCAGTAGGAGCAGAAGTTGTTGCAGCCGTCCTGGATCTTGACGAAGGCACGGCTCTTTACAGACTGCGGGGCGGGCAGCTCGCCGTAGGCGGACTCGCCGCGGATGCACACGCCGCGCGCGTGCGAGGCGAGCAGGTCGATGAGGTCTCCCTTGCCCTGCGCGCCCGTGACGAGAAACACCCCCTCCTTTTCGGCAAAGGCGGCGGGGGCGCGCTCGGCGGCGCAGCCGCACACGGCGATGCGGGCATGCGGCGACACGGCGCGGATGCGCGCGACCGCCTGGCGCGACTTTTTTTCCGCCTCCGCCGTGACGGCGCAGGTGTTGAGGATGAAGAGGTCGGCGTCCTCCAGCGTCTCGGACACCTCCCACCCTCTCTCGCGCAGGGCGTGCGCGAGAGAGGCGCTCTCGCAGTCGTTGACCTTGCAGCCCAAGGTGAAGATGACAGCCTTCATCCCAATTCTCCCAAAAGATAGGTGACCACGGCGGTGAAGGCGATGGCCGCCGTCTCCGCGCGCAGGATGCGGCGGCCGAGGGTGATGCCCGCAAAGCCCGCCGCCCGCGCCGCCTCGAACTCGTCCGGCGCGAAGCCCCCCTCGCTGCCCACGACCAGCGCACAGCTGCCCGCAAGGTTTGCGAGGTCCGCCTCGCTGCTTTGGGCGAACTCGCAGGCGAACAGTTTATTTTGATACCCCGCGCAGTCGGCGAGGGCGCCGCCCAGCGAATCGAAATACCGCACGGGGGGCACCGTCGCGCGGCCGCACTGCTCGGCCGCCTCCCGCGCGACCTTGTTGAGCCGCTCGAGCTTCTTTTCGTTCATGTACGCGGCGCAGTAGCGGGAGGAAAAGACGTCGACGGCGGAGACGCCGAGCTCGGTCGCCTTCTGCACGACCAGCTCCGTCTTGTCCCCCTTGAGCGCGCCGACGCACAGGCAGAGGGGAATGCGGCTGTCCTTATCGCAGGCGCGCTCGCCGAGCACGCTGCACAAGAGGCTCCCCTTGGCCGCGCGGGCGACGATGGCGGTGTACTCCTTGCCGCTACCGTCGAAGAGGACGACCTCGTCCCCCTCCTTGAGGCGCAGCACGCTGCGCGCGTGGGCAAAGGCGTCGCCGGTCAGCTCCGTCTCGCGGCGGATATTTTCAACAAAAAAGCGGCGCGTCGAACTCATTGCGCGGCAATCTCCTCCGTTCGTTTGTTTTTCGGGGTTTGAATGGCTTTTCAGGCGACCGTGTCGCCGCCCAGGCGGCTCTCCACTTCGGAGAGGCGGACGGATACGATCTTGGAGACGCCCTTCTCCTCCATCGTGACGCCGAACAGGCTGTCTGCCTGCTCCATGGTCGGCTTGCGGTGGGTGATGACGATGAACTGCGTGTCTTTGGCGAATTTTTTGAGGAAGCGGGCGAACTTGTCGACGTTGGCCTCGTCGAGCGCCGCCTCGATCTCGTCGAGCACGCAGAAGGGCATGGGGCGGAGCATGAGGATGGCGAAGAGGATGGCGATGGCGGTGAGCGCCCGCTCGCCGCCCGAGAGCAGCGAGATCTTGGTCAGCTTTTTGCCGGGCGGGCAGGCGACGATCTCGACGCCCGCGGAGAGGGGGTCGTCGGTGTCGGCATAGTCCATCTGCAGCTCGGCGCGGCCGCCGCCGAACAGCTCGCGGAAGAGCTTTTGGAAGTTTTCGTTGATGCGGTTGAAGCCCTCGTCGAACTGCTTCTGCATCTCCCCCTTGAGCTCCTCGAGCGCGGCGCTCGTGTCGTCGATGCCCCGCTGCACGTCGTCTCGCTGGGCGCACATCTCCTCGTACTGCGCGTGCAGCGCCTCGTACTCCTCAATGGCGTTGTGGTTGATGGCGCCGAGGGAGGAAATTTCGCGGCGGAGGCGGTTGACCGCCGTCTGCCCCGCCTTCACGTCGAAGGTCTCGTCTTTATACGCGAGGCAGCTCTCGTACGTCTCGTTGTACTCCTCCGAGATGCGCGCCTGCAGATTTTCCAGCTCAGAATCGAGCTTGGTGCGCTCGATCTCCTGCTTATGCCGCTCCTCGGCGAGCGCCTCGGCGCGCTCGCTGTGCGCGCGCGTCTCGCCCAGCACCGTTTCGAGCTCGGCGTTGAGCGTCTCCTTGAAGCGGGTCTCCTCGTCGCGGCGGGCGCGCAAATCGGCGAGCTCCTCCCGCTGTGCGGGGGTGAGCGCGGCCTGCTCGGCCTGCACCTCGAGCTCGGCGACGGCGGCGGCGAGGTTTTGCGCGTTCTCTTTTGCCGCCTCGATGCGCGCGGTCAGCTCGACCCGCTCGCGCTCCAGCCGCTCTACGGCGTCGCGGTCGGCCGCGGCGGC
>CASEIS010000147.1 GCA_949287895.1 uncultured Bacillota bacterium | reverse complement strand
CTCCAACGCGCGCCGCTTTGCGGCGCTCGCGGGCGGGGCGGCATTGTGCGCCGTCGTCAAGGCGGACGCCTACGGCCACGGCGCGGCGATGGTCGCGCACGCGCTGCGCGGCGTCGCTCACTCGTTTGCGGTCGCCCTCGTCGAGGAGGGCGCGGCGCTCCGCCATGCGGGCGTCGCCGAGGATATCCTCGTGCTCTCGCCGCCCCTTGCGGAGGAGGAGGCGCTGCGCGGCATCGCCTGCGGACTCATCTTTTTCGTCACAGACCTCGCCGACGCCGCTCTCTTGGAGGCGACGTGCGAAAAGTACGGCCTTTTCGCCCGCTGCCACATCAAGGTCAACACGGGCATGAACCGCTTCGGCATGGACGAGGAGGAGCTCTCCGCCTTTTTGCGCCGCCCGCGCGGGCGGCTGCGCGTCGAGGGGATCGCCTCGCACTTCTACCGCCCGGAGGACGCAGCGACGGCGGCGCGGCAGTTCGCCCTCTTTTCAGCCGCCTGCGCCCGCGCCGAAGACGCCTTCGGCCCGCTGCAAAAGCACATCGCGGCGACGGGCGGCCTGCTCGCGGACCCCGCCTACGCCATGGACATGGCGCGCGTCGGCATCGGGCTGTACGGCTACCTGCCGCGCGGCTTTGCACCCGCGGCGACGCCCGCCTCTCTCGGCCTGCGCCGCGCGATGCGCGCTTATGCGAGCGTCGCGGCCGTCCGCCGCTATCGGGGCGGCGGCATGGGGTATGGAGCGCGCGTCCCCGCGGGGGATGATCTCTCCGTGCTGCGCTGCGGCTATGCCGACGGCCTGTTTCGGGAGGGGGATCTGTGCATGGACGCCTGCGTGGCGGAGGGCCGCCTGCAAAAATACGGCGAGGTGTGCGTCTTTTCGGATGCAGACGCCGTCGCCGCCGCCAACCATACCATCTCGTACGAGGTGCTCGCCCGCATGGGCGGGAGGGCAGTCAGAGACTATGTGGACGGATAAAACGCAGCTTCGCCGCGCCATGAAGGCCGCGCGCCAAAACGCGCCCGACCGCGCCGCGCGCGACGCAAAAATTTTTGAAAACTTTTTCGCATTGCCGCGCGTCGCGGCTGCAGACAGCTTCTTTTTGTACCGCTCCTTCGGCGCGGAGGCAGACACCGCGCGCATCGCGCGCGAGCTGGAGCGGCGGGGCAAGGTCATTTGGTACCCGCGCGTGCGCGGGCAGGAGATGGAAGTCGTGCGCTGGGTCGGCCAGCCCTTCGCGCGCGGGCCCTTCGGCATCGAAGAGCCGGTCGGGGAGGGGGAGGACGCCCGCCCCGACGTCGTCGTGCTGCCCCTGCTCGCGGCGGACGGGCAGTGCCGCCGCCTCGGCTACGGCGGCGGGTTTTATGACCGCTACCTCGCGGGCGCGGGGCAGGCCGCCTACAAGGTGGGCATCGGCTACGCCTTTCAGGTGGTCGAAAGCCTGCCCGCCGAGGCGCACGACGTCCCCGCCGATGCCGTCGTCACCGACGAGCGCGTCCTCTTTCGCAAGCAATAGGGGCCGGCCGCCGTGTGCGGGCTTTTCCTGTCAAACAAACAAGATCATAACGTGCGGCCGCAGCGGCCGGAGGAGAAAACTGTGAGGATCGTCGGCGGAAAGTTCCGCGGCCGCGTGCTCGCCTCGTTCAAGGGCAAGGACGTGCGCCCCACATCCGATCGCGCCAAAGAGGCGCTGTTCAATATCCTCGCGCCGGAAATTTCCGGGGCGAACGTGCTCGACCTGTTCTGCGGGACGGGCGGCATCGGGCTGGAGGCCATCTCGCGCGGGGCGGACCTCGTCGTGTTCAACGACGTCTCGGCGGACAGCCTCGCCATCCTGCGCAAAAATCTGGCGCTGCTGCGCACGGACGCCAAGATCTATAACCTCGACTACGCCGCGCTGCTGGACAGGCTGGACGTCACCTTCGACGTCATCTACATCGACCCGCCGTACAAGAGCGGCTTCGGCGAGGACGCCCTGCGCCGCGTGGCGGCGCGCAAGCTGCTCAACACGGGCGGCGTCGCCGTGCTCGAGAGCGACAAGCCCTTCGAAGGGGAGATCGACGGCCTCGTCCGCTACGACGAGCGCAAGTACGGCATCGCCTATCTGACCTTTTTTACACCCGATTAAGTGAAAGGGGGAACGTTTTATGAAAAAGTGTGTGTTCGCCGGCACCTTCGACCCGCCCACGCTCGGGCACAAAGACATCGTCCTCAAATGCCGCGCGCTGTTCGACGAGGTCATCGTCGCCATCCTCATCAACCCGAACAAAAAGCCGCTCTTTTCGGTAGAGGCGCGCCGCTCCATGCTGCAAAAGGTGTTCGCGTCCTATCCGGACGTGCGCGTCCTTTCTTATGACGGGCTGCTCGTCGATCTGCTGCGGCGGGAGGGGGCGCAGTTTTATGTGCGCGGCATCCGCAACGGTACCGACTACGACTACGAGGCGCAGCTCGACTATATCAATAAAGATATGTACCCGGAAATGATCACGGTCTTTTTGCCGACCAAGCAGGAGTACCTGCACATCAGCTCCAGCTTGGTCAAAGACGCCCTTCGCTTCAAAAAGAGCGTCGACCGCTACGTTCCGGAAGAGATCGGGGGGGATCTGAAGAAATACTTGCAAGAGGAAGAAGGACATGTTTAAGAGAGAAGAACTGATCCCCGCCGCAGAGGAGATCCTCGCGCGGGTACCGCTGCCCAAATCGCTGCAGAAGATCAAGGCAGAGCGCGACGCGCTCGCCTCGCAGGTCATCCGCGGCGAAACGGACAAACTGCTGCTCATCATCGGCCCGTGCTCGGCGCACGAGAGCAAGCCGGTGCTCGACTACGTCGAGCGCCTCGGCAAACTCAACGAAAAGGTGCAGGACAAGATCGTCATCGTCCCGCGCATCTACACGAACAAGCCGCGCACCAAGGGCGTCGGGTACAAGGGGATGTTCACCCAGCCCGACCCGCGCAGCAAGGAGGACATCCTGAAAGGTATCCTCACCATCCGCCACCTGCACATCGACGCCATCGGTGCGAGCGGGCTTTCGGCGGCGGACGAGATGCTCTATCCCGAAAACTACGCCTACCTCGAGGACCTGCTCACCTACATCGCCGTCGGCGCGCGCTCGAGCGAGAACCAGATGCACCGCCTCGTCGCCAGCGGCATCGACCTGCCCGTCGGCATCAAAAATCCGATGAGCGGCTCGGTGCCCGTGCTGCTCAACTCCATCTACGCGGCGCAGAGCGGCGGGCAGGTGTTCAAATACCAGAATTACCAGGTCCGCACGACGGGCAACGAGCTCGCCCACGCCGTGCTGCGCGGCGCCGTCGACGGCTACGGCAACGACATCCCCAACTTCCACTACGAGACGGTCATGAAGGTCATCGAGGGCTACTCGCAGACGGGGCTGAAGAACCCCGCGATCATCATCGACACCAACCACTCCAACTCGGGCAAGCAGTTCAAACAGCAGATCCGCATCGTCGAGGAAGTGCTCAACAACCGCCTCTACGACCGCGACTTCAAAAAGTACGTCAAGGGCTTCATGATCGAGAGCTTCATCGAGGAGGGGAACCAGAAGGAGGACATCATCTACGGCAAGTCCATCACCGATCCCTGCCTCGGCTGGGAAGACACCGAGCGCCTCGTCCTCGACATCGCGAACAAAGTATAAGGAGCACGCCATGAGTCAGATGCAGACCGCACCCGCTGCCGAAAAGGTCGCCTACCTCGGCCCGGAGGGTAGCTATTCGATGCTCGCCGCGCAAAGGCTGTGCCCGCAGGCGCAGGGCGTGCCGTGCAAGAGCTTCTTCTCCGCCGCCGATAAGCTGCGCTGCGGCGAGGTGGACAGCGCCGTGCTGCCCGTCGAAAATACGCTGCAGGGGGCGGTCACGCAGAACCTCGACCTGCTGTACGCCTCGCCCGACCTGTGGGCGGTGCGCGAGTACGTGCTGCCCATCGAGCACCGCCTCATCGCGCGCGAAGGCACCCGCCTCGAGGACGTGCGCCGCGTCTACTCCCACCCGCAGGCCATCCTGCAGTGCGGCAAATTTCTCTCCGGCGTCCTCTCGCACGCCGTCACCGTCGAGACGTCGTCCACGGCGGAGAGCCTCACGCATATCCGCGAGCCGGGCGACGCGGGCATCGTCGGCTCGCACGTGCGGGCGGCGGGCTTTGCCTTCATCGGCGAAAATATCGCCGACGAAAAGAAGAACTTCACCCACTTTTTGCTCGTCAAAAAGGGGCGGGAACATCTGCCCGCCTCGAGCAGCCACGTCTACTTCGCGGCGACCTGCCCGCACGAGCCGGGCGCACTGCTCAAAATGCTGCAGATCCTTTCTGTGTACGACCTGAACATGACCAAGATCGAGTCTCGCCCCATCAAAAATTCGCCGGGAACGTACTGCTTCTTCATCGAATTCAAGGGGGACGTCGCCGACCGCCATGTGCGCGCCGCGCTCGACCGTTTAGAAGAATATACGAGCGGATTCAAGCTCATCGGCTGTTATTGAGCGGTTTGCAGAGTACTCTGCGTGACATAGATCGCTGAAAAACGGGGTACAATTCAGAGGAAATACAGCAGCAGGCAGAAGGCGAAGGCCGCCGCCCCCTGCGCCGCTTTGACGGCGATAAACCGCCCCGCGCGCACGCCGACTTTTGTCAGGTAGGCGAGCTGTTGGGTGAGGATGCTCGCCCCGCCGAAGGTGATGAGAAAGGCGGCAAAGGGCAGGGCGGCCCTGCCCCCGCCCGCGAGCGCCGCGCAGCCGCGCGTCGCCTCTATGAGGCCGCTCGCCGTCCCCGCCGCGCAGTTCTCCAGCCCGAAGGGGCGCAGGCAGAGGGAGAGAAGGTTTTGCAGCGGGCGCAGCAGGTACAGGTCTTCCAATACGCACAGAAGCACGCTCGCGGCGGCGATGAAGCCGCCCGCGCACAGCACGGAGAGGACGGCGCTCTGCATGGTTTCGCCGAGCGAAGGCACATTCGTCCTGTTTTGCATGGCCGCCGTGCGCGCGCTCATTTCGTTTGATGCGGCCGCCGTGCGCGGCTCGCTTCCCTTCGTTTGCCCGCCCGCGGGCGGGCGGGCAGGGGCGGCATGTCGGCCGCGCGCCGACCTTCTCCACTCAAAAAAGCGAAGCACAAAAAAGACGGACAGCACGCCGAGCAGGTGCGCGGCGAGCAGCGCCGCCCCCGCGCCGCCCCCGCCGAACATCACGCTCCCCACGGTGCCGAGGATGAACATCGGGCCGGACGTCGAGCAGAGGGTACTCAGCCGCTCCGCCTCCCTTTGGCCGATCGCGCCGCTCTCCCGCAGGCCGGCGACGGTGCGGCTGCCGACGGGGTAGCCGGAGAGCGCGCTCATCAAAAATGCGCCCGCGCCCGCCGCAGACAGTCCGAGCGCGCGCAGCGGCGCGGACCATTTGCCGCCCCGTCTTATGCGGCCGCCGCTCTCCGCGTTTCTGCGCCCCGCGCCGCGCAGGCCTGCGATCAGGCCGGTCAGCACGAGAAAGGGGAAGAGCGCGGGCAGCACCGCCTTTGCCCACAGGGCGATGCCCTCCGCGCAGGCGGCGGCGCAGCGCTGCGGACGCAGCGCGAGGTAGAGAAGCAGCAGCGCGGCCGCCCCATAGCAGAGGGCGCGCCGCCACCATAGACAGAAAACGGCCGGGCATGTCCTGGTATTCATATCATCCAAATTTATGAACGAGAGGGAGAGAATATGCGTAAGACACTCGGCTTCGCGCTCGGCGCGGGCGGCTCGCGCGGCATCGCGCACATCGGCTTTCTGAAGGCGATGGAGGAGGAGGGCATCCGCCCGGACATGATCGCCGGCTCGTCGATGGGCAGCATCGTCGGCGCCTGCTACGCCAAGGGCATGACGCCCGCAGAGATGGAGGAGGTCGCCAAAAAGCTGCGCGCGGGCGACATCCTCGACCTCGCCATCCTGCCCCTCAATACGCTGGGGTTGATGAAGTGGAACAAGGCGCGCCGCATGATCGCGGGGCTGCTCGACGACGCGCAGTTCGAGCACCTGCAGATACCCTTCCGCTGCGTCTCCGTAGACCTGCGCTCGGCCAAGCTGCACACCTTTTCGGAGGGCAGCGTCGTCGATGCGGTGCTCGCATCCAGCTCGGCGCCCACCATCTTCCGCCCCGTCGAAAAGGACGGCAAGCTGTTTATCGACGGCAGCATCCTCTGCCGCGTTCCCGTGCGCCAGGTGCGGGATATGGGCGCGCAGGTAGTCGTCGCGGTGGACGTGCTGGGCGGCTGCGCCCACGCCGAAAAGATCCCCAACATGATCGCCCTCATCTCGCGCGTGTACGAGATCATGGATTCCGCCCTCACCGCCTCCGAGCACCGCCGCTGCCGCCGTTTCGTCGACCTCTGGCTGGAGCCGGACCTGGGCGACATGCAGCAATTCACCTTCAAAAATTTGGATCGCGCCTTAGAGGCGGGCTACGCGATGGGAAAACAGTACGCGCCCGAGATCCGCGCGCTGGTCGGCGAATAGGCGGGAGGGAAGTTTCTCCGCCGCCCCGCCGGCTGTACGTCGCCCTGCTCGCGGCAGGGCGTACTTGCGGCGCGTTCGAGAACGCGCCCACGGGAGAGTTATGGACCTGTTCGATTTCAACAACAACGAGGAGGGCGCCAAGCCGCTCGCAGAAAAGATGCGCGCGGAGACGCTCGACGAGTTCATCGGCCAAAAACACATCGTCGCGGAGGGCAGCCTTCTGCGCCGCGCCATCCGTTTAGACAGGCTGGGCAGCTGCATCTTCTGGGGCCCGCCCGGCTGCGGCAAGACGACGCTCGCCAACATCATCGCCAAGACGACGCACGGCAACTTCGTCAAGCTCAATGCCGTGCAGAGCGGCGTCGCCGACGTCAAAAAGGCGGTGGAGGACGCGCGCAACGCCCTCAAACTGTACGGAAAGCGCACCTACCTGCTGCTGGACGAGTGCCACCGCTTCAACAAGACGCAGTCAGACTCCCTCCTGCCCGCCATCGAGCAGGGGACGATCATCTTCATCGGTTCGACGACGGAAAACCCGTATGCATCCATGACGCCCGCCATCGTCTCCCGCTGCCGCGTCTTCGAGTTCAAGCGGTTGACGGAAGGGGAGATCGCGGGCGCGCTGCGCGCCGCGCTCACCTCGCCCAAGGGGCTGGCGGCCTACCATGCCTCGGTGGAGGAGGCGGCCATCGCGCACATCGCGCGCACGGCGGCGGGAGACCTGCGCATGGCGTACAACGCCCTCGAGCTCGCCGTGCTGACCACCCCGCCCAAGGCGGACGGCACGATCGAAGTCACCCTCGCCGATGCCGAGCAGTCTATCCAGCGCAAGGCGCTCTCCTACAACGAGGACGTCTACTACGACTTCCTCTCCGCCTTCTGCAAGAGCCTGCGCGGCAGCGACTCGAACGCCGCCCTCTACTACGCCTTCCGCCTGATCGAGGGCGGGTGCGACCCCATGCTCATCCTGCGCCGCCTCGTCGTACACGCGAGCGAAGACGTCGGCATGGCCGACCCGAACGCGCTGGTCGTCGCGACCTCCGCCCTGGTCGCCTTCGAGCACCTCGGCGCGCCCGAGGGGCTCATCCCGCTCAGCAACGCGATCATCTATGTGTGCGAGGCGGAAAAGTCCAATTCCGTCATCCTCGCGATGGACGCCGCCAAGCGCGCCGCGCGCGAGGTGCGCGACGACGCCGTGCCGCCCTACCTCAAGGACAATTCGTACGGCAGCCGGCAGGACAAGGCGCAGAGCGCGCGCTATTTGTACCCGCACAACTACGGCGGCTGGGTGCGCCAGCAGTACCTGCCCGACTCTCTGAAGGACGCAGTCTTCTATCATCCGCAGGGAAGGGGGTATGAAAAGACGGTCGCCGAGATCCGCGCCCGCAAGGGGATGCCGAGCGACACCCTCGCCGAGCCGCCCAAGGGCATCCCGCATCCCTGATCGCCCCTCTCGGCAAAAAAGAACGCGCCATTCGGGCAAAAATGAGGTCGACTCAAAAAATAGCAAAACGGCCCGCGCATCAGCGATGCGCGGGCCTGAATTTTGATTTTTGAACGTTTGCAGAGTACTGTGCGCGGCATAGATCGCACAAAGTGCGGCTGTCGCGGCGTGCTTGCGGCCGGAAGCGGCCGCCCGTTACCTGCGGTAGACGTTGCCGCCCTTGCAGTCGATGGCGACGATGCAGGGGAAGTCTTGCACGGTGAAGCGGTACACCGCCTCGCTGAGCAGGTCGGGGAAGGCGACGATCTCGCTCTTTTTGACGGCGTTGCCGTACAGCGCGCCCGCCCCGCCGATGGCGGCGAAGTACACGGCGTGGTCGCGCACGATCGCCTCGCACACCTCCTCGCTGCGCTCGCCCTTGCCGACCATCCCTTTCAGGCCGAGGTCGAGCAGGCGGGGCGCAAAGGCGTCCATGCGCGCGCTCGTCGTGGGGCCGCAGCTGCCGCACGCCTTCCCTTCGGGCGCGGGGCAGGGCCCCGCGTAATAGATGGTCTCGCCGCGCAGCGAAAAGGGCAGCTCCTCGCCCGCGTCCAGCATGGCGCAGATGCGCTTGTGCGCGCAGTCGCGCCCGGTCAGCAGGCTTCCCGAAAGCAGCACGCTCTCGCCCGCCCGCAGCGCCTCGATATCCGCATCCGTCAGCGGCAATGTGATCTTCTTCATTTTCCGTTCTCCCGGTTTTTCAAGTTTTGCATAGTACTATGCGCGGCATAAATCGCCGCAAACGGTGCCGTTTCCTGCTTTCGCGGCGGGTCAGATCTCCGTCTTTGCGCAGCGCATGCAGTGGCACTGGATGTTGACGGCGACGGGCAGGCCCGCGATGTGGGTGGGGGCGACTTCGCACAGCACGCCGAGGGCGGTCACTTTCCCGCCGAATCCCTGCGCGCCGATGCCCAGCGCGTTGATCTTTTCCAGCGCTTCCGCCTCGATGGCGGCGACGTCCGCGCGCGCGTTGTGCGAGCCGAGCTCGCGCGTGAGCGCCTTTTTGGCGAGGAAGGCGCAGGTGTCGAATGTGCCGCCGATGCCGACGCCGCAGATGACGGGCGGGCAGGGCTTGCTGCCGGCAAGGCGCACCGTCTCGACGATGGCGTCGACCACCCCCGCGACGCCCTTGGCGGGGGTGAGCATGTACAGGCGAGACATATTTTCGCTGCCGAACCCCTTGGGCAAAAAGGTCAGGCGGATCTTGTCGCCGGGCACGATGTCCGTGTGCAGCGCGGCGGGGGTGTTGTCCGCCGTGTTTTCGCGGGTGAGCGGGTCGCACACGCTCTTGCGGAAGCGGAAGTCCTCATACGCCTTCGCGACGGCGCAGTCGACCGCCTCGGCGAGCGGCTTGCCCTCGATATGTACGTCCTGGCCGATCTCGGCGAGGATGACGGCGTAGCCGGTGTCCTGGCAGACGGCCATCCGCTCGTCCGCCGCCGTCTCGGCGTTTTGCAGCAGGGTGTCCAGCGCGAAGCGCGCGGCGCTTCCGCTCTCTTCCTTCGCCGCCGCATCCTGCAGCGCGCGCGTACAGGCGCCCGTCAGGTGCAGGCATGCCTGCCCGCACAGCTCGTAGATCGCCCGTTCGATTGTATCCGTGTGAATGATCCTCATTTCGTTATGCTCCGTCCGGCGCGCCCGTTTTGTCCGCGCCGATGTTATCAGTATAGCAAAAAATTATGAAAATCGCAAAAATTTTCAATGCGGGCGGAAAATTTTATTTACATCCCTCCCGAATTTCTTTATAATGAGGGCATGAATACGCAAAACACGCCGCAGCCTGCGGGCAGGGGCGGCCTGCTCGACCAGCCGCGCAAAGTCGTCAGCGGCCTCGTCTATTCGGGCGCCGTCGTCGGGATGGTCCTCGTTTCCTTTGTCTTTTCGGTCACCCTCGCCCTCATTTCGGGGGCGACGGATACGCCCGTCTCCGACCTGCAGACGACGGATGCCTACAAATATCTTTCTTACCTGCTCAATCAGGTGCTCTTTCTCGCCGTCATCTTCGCCTTCGCGGCCATCTATAAGCAGAAGCCGCGCGCCTTTGGCTTCCGCAAGGTGCGCCTGCGCTATCTGTTTGTCGCGCTGCTGCTCGCTTTCGGCCTGCTGTTCAGCCTCAACTGGGTCAACGGCTGGTTCGTGCAGCTTTTGGAGTGGATGGGCTATCGCGCGCCGGGCTCGCAGCTGCCGGAGCTTTCAGACCGCGAATACGCCCTCATCTACCAGCTCCCCTCGCTCGCGGGGGCGGGCTTTTTCGGCGTCCTGCTCGTCGTGGCGGTGCTCCCCGCGCTGTGCGAGGAGACCATCTTCCGCGGCATCATTTTGGAGGGCATCAAAGACGTCGGTACCGTCGCGGCCTGCCTCTTGGGCGGCCTGCTCTTCTCGGTATTCCACATGAACCCGACGCAGACCGTCTATCAATTCATCTGCGGCGCGGCGTTCACGCTGCTTGCCATCCGCGCAGGCTCCGTCTGGCCGACGGTGCTCGTGCACTTTTTGAACAACGCCGTCATCATCTTCGACTACAAGTTCGATTTTCTCTCAAAAATTTCCGAGGGCGGCGCCGTCGCCGTCTACGTCGTCTCCGCAGTTTGCCTGGCCGCGTCGCTCGCCTACCTCATCTTTTTTGACCGCAAGGGCGGCCGCAGAAAGGAGGGGAAGATCAAGCCCTTCCTCCTCCCCGCGCTCGTCGGCCTCATCCTCTGTGCCGTGATGTGGATCTTCAACTTCGCGGCCGGCTTCGGAGGCTGAGCGATGCAGAAGCTCAACATCGTCTGCGTCGGCAAACTCAAAGAAAAATTTTTTGCAGACGCCGTCGCGGAATACATAAAGCGGCTGGCCCGCTTCGCTGCGGTGCGCATCTGCGAGCTGCCCGAGCGCCGCACCCTTGCCGAAGAGGCGGCGCACATCCTGCGCGAGCTGCGCGGCAGCGTGTTCGTGCTCGCCGTCGAGGGCAAAAAGATGTCCAGCGAGCAGCTGGCCGCCGCTGTCCAGGCGCAGTGCAGCGCGGGGCACGAGATGACCTTCGTCATCGGCTCCTCCTGCGGGCTTGACGACGCCGTCAAGCGGCGGGCGGACGTGCTGCTCTCCTTTTCGGACATGACCTTCCCGCACCAGCTCATGCGCGTCATTTTGTGCGAGCAGCTGTACCGCGCCTTTATGATCAACGCGGGCAGCACATATCATAAATAGAATTTTTGATCTTGAAGAGGGAGCGTATGCGGGCGCTCCTTATCTATGCCGCGCGGCGTACGCGCGGCGTCATAAAACGAGACACGTCGGAGGATACTATGGAAGATAAGATCCGCTTCATGCGCGCCGCGCTCGCCCGCGCCAAAAAGGGCCTCGCCCAGGGCGAAGTGCCGGTGGGGGCGGTCGTCGTGTGCGAGGGCAAGATCGTCGGTTCCGGCTACAACCGCCGCACCCGCACGCAGATGGCGAGCTCGCACGCGGAGATGTACGCCATCGACCGCGCCTGCAAAAAGCTGAAGAGCTGGCGGCTCCCGGATTGCGACCTGTACGTCACCCTCGAGCCCTGCCCGATGTGCATGGGCGCGGCGCTCAACGCCCGCATCCGCAAGATCTACTTCGGCGCCTACGAGCAGAAGGGCCGCTCGATGACCAGAGAGCTGGCGGCGAGCAACCTGCTCAACCACACGGTGGAGGTGGAGGGGGGCGTGCTCGAGGAGGAGTGTTCGGCCATCCTCTCCGGGTTTTTCCGCGCCATGCGCGCCAAAGCCAAGGCTGCTGCCGCGCAGGAGGCGCCTTCTCCCGCGCAGGAGGGGGAGCTCGGGCCGTCTGCCGGCAGCGAAGAAGGGCTTTCCGCGGGCGCGGGCGAAGGGACGGGCGCGGGCTGAGGCGCCGCCCTTCCGCCCCGCGAAAAGAGAAGATTTCTGCGCGAATGTGCCGCAAAACATTTGACTAATGCGGCCAAAAACCGTACAATATTAGCGTCTGCAGGGCGCCGCGGGGAAAACCGCCGCGCTTCGCGTTTTTGAACGCGCCGGCAACAGCGCCGCGCGCACAAGGGGGTGTGCGGAACGGATGTTCCGCCCGGCCTTCCCCGCCAAGGGGGCCGGCTTTCGTTCGGGCTTACGCCGCGGGAAATCGCGGCTGCATAGATTTGTATCGGAGGTACACATGATAACGCACGGCAACGAGATCAAGATCTTCGCGGGCAATTCCAACCGCCCCCTGGCGGAAGCGATCGCCAAAAAGCTCAACACCGAGCTGGGCGGCGCGGAAGTAGGCCGCTTTTCAGACGGGGAGACGGCCGTCCACATCGACGAGACCGTCCGCGGCAGGGACCTGTTCATCATCCAGTCCACGTCCGCGCCCGTCAACGACAACCTGATGGAGCTGCTCATCCTCATCGACGCGGCGCGCCGCGCAAGCGCGGGCCGCATCACGGCGGTCATCCCGTATTTCGGTTACGCCCGCCAGGACCGCAAGGCACGTTCGCGCGACCCCATCACCGCAAAACTCGTTGCCGACCTCATCACCGCCGCAGGCGCAGACCGCGTCCTCACGATGGACCTGCACGCGGCGCAGATCCAGGGCTTTTTCAATATCCCGCTCGACCACCTGCTCGGCGGGCCGACCATCTATAACTATTTCAAGAATAAGAAGATCATCGACGAAAACTTCGTCGTCGTCTCGCCGGACATCGGTTCCGTCACCCGCGCCCGCAACGTCGCCATGAAGCTCAACTGCCAGATGGCGATCATCGACAAGCGCCGCCCGAAGGCAAACGTGATGGAAGTGATGAACATCATCGGCGACATCGAGGGCAAAAAGTGCCTGATGGTGGACGACATGATCGACACCGCCGGCACCATCTGCCAGGGCGCCGTCGCGCTCATGGAGCACGGTGCGAAGGAAGTGTACGCCGGCTGCACGCACGCCGTGTTCAGCGGCCCCGCCATCGAGCGCCTCGAAAAGGCGCCCATCAAGGAGCTGGCCGTGCTCGACACCATCGCCCTCCCGCCCGAAAAGAAGCTGGACAAGATCAGCGTCATCTCCGTCGCCGACATCTTTGCTGCAGCCATCGAAAACGTCTATCTCGACAAACCCATGTCGAAGATCTACGACTGACGCGTTCCTGCCAAAACGGAGAAGCCGCGTACAACAAGGAGTCGCCGCGCCCCGCGCGGGCCGTGGCCCCGACATCAAAGCACCGATGCCGCGTTTTTTTCGGAACGCGGCGTTCGCACGTTTTTTGTATTTTGACAGGTAGACTATGTATCTCATCGTCGGGCTTGGAAATCCCGAAAAAAAGTACGAAAAGACCTTCCACAACATGGGCTTCCTCGCCGTGGGCGAGGCGGCCGAGCGCCTGGGCGTCAAGTTCAAAAAGAAGGAGTGCGAGGCGTCCGTCGCCGAGGCCTTCCTCGGCGGAGAAAAGGTCATCCTCGCCCGCCCCGTCACCTATATGAACGCGAGCGGGCGCGCGGTCAAGCAGCTGATGGCCAAGTATAAGGTCTCGCCCGCCGAACTTCTCGTCATCTATGACGACTTCGATCTGCCGAAGGGCAAACTGCGCATCCGCGCGTCGGGCAGCGCCGGCACGCACAACGGCATGCGCAGCATCATCGGCGAGATCGGCTCCTCCGAGTTCCCGCGCATCCGCATCGGCATCCGCGACCCGGAGGTCAACATCCCCATCATCAACTACGTCCTCGCAGAAGTGCGCAAGGAAGACTACCCGCTGTTCGCCGACGCCTGCGGCGAGGCGGCGGAGGCTGCCATCGCCTTCGCCCGTGGCGAGGGCATCGAAAAGGTGATGAACGAGCACAACAAAAACTGACGGCTTCGCCCCGCGGCCGGCATATTGCGAGCCGGCCCGGCAGGCCGCCTGCCGGCCCCGCGGCGCGGGGCCGCCGCACATTTTCGCGCGCAGCACGCGCGCGGGAGATCGCCATGCCCCGAAATTTTTTCCATGCACAAAATCTGGGCGGGGAGTATCTCGACCTGGAACAAGACTTCCGCCTCGGCACGCCGACGGCGGTTTTCGGCGTGTCCGCGCCGCACAAGGCGCTCATCGCCGCGGCGTGTACGCCCGGCCGCGTCGTCTACGTCGCCGACAACGCGCAGTCGGCCGCGCGGGCGGCGGCGGAGATCGGCGGCTTCGCGGGGGAGCAGCCTGCTCTGCTGTGTGCCAAAGACGAAGTCCTATTATATAAAGAGGCGGTCTCGCGCGACGCCCTCTTCCGCCGCCTGAACGCGCTGTATCGCGCGCAGCAGGGGGCGCGCATCGTCGTGTGCGACGCGGAGAGCCTCATGCAGCTCTTTCCGCGCCGCGTCCTCTCCCTCACGCTGAAGGAGGGGGAAGAGCAAGATTTCGACTCCCTGTCTTCCCGCCTCGTCTCGCTCGGCTACGTCCGCGCCGCGACGGTGGAGGGGAAGGGCAACTTCGCCCTGCGCGGCGACATTCTCGACATCTTCCCCGTCAACGAGGAGAACCCCGTGCGCGTCGACTTCTTCGGCGACACGGTGGAAAAGATCAAGCCGTACAACTTCGTCACGGGCGAGCGCCTCGCCCAGCGCGCCTCCCTCGACATCGTCGCGGCGACGGACGTCACCATCGGAGAGGGGGAGGCGCGCCACCTCAAGGACGCCCTGTTCGGCGAGCTCTCCTCCTTCCGCGACGCCGCCGCCTACGAGCGGGCGCAGTCCATCGCGGGGGATATCGCCGCCAAGTTAGAGGGGGGCGCGCCCTTCGCGGGGGCCTCCTACCTCTTTCCGCTGCTCGCCTGCGCGACAGACTTCAAGACCTTTTTCGGCGACGCGCTCTACATCTTCGACGAGTGCAAGCTCATCCGCGACCGCGCCGAGGCGCTGTACAAGGAGCATGAAGAGCGCTTCACCTCCCTGCATCGCGGGGGCGAAGTGTTCTCTTTCGGCCGCGATCAGCTTTTAGGGAAGGAAGAATTTTTCGCACTGCTCGGCTCGGTGCGCGCCGCGGCGCTGCAGACCTTCGCCTCGCGCACTTACTTTTTCGAGCCGCTGCGCGTCTACAATCTGCACTCTTCGCCGGTTGGAAGATACCTCAACGGCATGGAGATGCTCGTCTCCGACGTCAGGCGCTGGCGCTCGGGCGGCTACCGCGTCATGATCTGGTGCGGCACGCAGGCGCGCGCCGACAAGCTGGGCGACCTCTTCTACGACGAGGGCATCTCCGTCTCCGCCTGCCCGCCCGCCCTCGATCTGCTCAAGGGCGTCACCATCCTGCCCGACGAGTTGGATCACGGCCTCGTGCTGCACGAGCAGAAGATCGCCGTCATCGGCACGGGGGACATCTACACCAAGCCCGCCGCCAAAAAGCGCATCCGCCGCCGCCGCAACGATATGTTCACCTCCCCCGAGGTGGGCGACTACGCCGTGCACGAGACACACGGCATCGGCCGCATCACGGGCACGAAGAAGATCGAGACGACGGACGGCACCAAGGAATACATCGCCCTCGAATACCGAGGCGGCGACGTGCTGTACGTCCCCGTCGAGCAGATGGATATCCTCTCCCGCTACATGGGTGAGGACACGCCCGCCCTCTCCAAGATCGGCGGGGCGGAGTTTGAAAAGGTCAAGCAGCGGGTCAAGGCCTCCCTCAAAAAGATGGCCTTCGACCTGAAGCAGCTGTACGCCGAGCGCGCCCAAAAGCACGGCTACGAATTTTCTCCGTGCGAGGAGGGGATGGCGGAGTTCGAGGCCGCTTTCGAGTACGAGGAGACGCCCGACCAGCTCTCTTCCATCGCCGAGATCAAGGCGGATATGTGCTCGAAAAAGGTGATGGACCGCCTGCTGTGCGGCGACGTCGGCTACGGCAAGACGGAGGTCGCCTTCCGCGCGGCCTATTTGTGCATCCTCAACGGCAAGCAGGCGGCGCTCATGTGCCCCAACACCGTGCTCTGCCAGCAGCACTACGAGACGGCGCAGAGGCGCTTTTCCGACTTCGGCGTCAACGTCGAGGTGCTCAACCGCTTCAAGAGCGCGCGCGAGCAGGACAAGATCCTCGCCCGCCTCGCCCGCGGGGAGGTGGATCTCGTCATCGGCACCCACCGCCTGCTCTCTTCCGACGTCCGCTTCAAGGACCTCGGCCTGCTCATCCTCGACGAGGAGCAGCGCTTCGGCGTCGAGCACAAGGAAAAGATCAAGAACATGAAGCGGGACGTCGACTGCCTGACCATGACGGCGACGCCCATCCCGCGCACCCTGCATATGTCGCTGAGCGGCATCCGCGACATCAGCACCATCGACACCCCGCCCTCCAACCGCTTGCCCGTGCAGACGTATGTGGTGGAGGAGACGGAATCGCTCATCCGCGACGCCTGCGTGCGCGAACTCGCCCGCGGCGGGCAGGTGTTCGTGCTGTACAACCGCGTCGAGAGCATCCGCTCCTTCGCCGAAAAGCTCAAACAGATCGTGCCCGAAGGGCGCTTCTGCGTCGCGCACGGGCAGATGGAAAAGTCTGCGCTGGAAAACAACATCCTCGGCTTCTACCGCGGCGAGAGCGACATCCTCGTCTCGACGACCATCATCGAGAACGGCATCGACCTCCCGCGCGCAAACACGCTCATCGTCATCGACGCCGACCGCCTCGGCATCTCGCAGCTGTACCAGCTGCGCGGGCGGGTGGGGCGCGGCTCCGTGCTCGCGCACGCCTACTTCACCTTCAAGCCCGAAAAGGTCATGACGGAGACGGCGAGTAAGCGGCTGCAGGCGATCATGGAGTTTACAGAGCTTGGCTCCGGCTTCAAGATCGCCATGCGCGACATGGAGATCCGCGGCGCGGGCAGCGTGCTCGGCCGCGAGCAGCACGGCCACATGGGCAAAGTCGGCTACGAGCTGTACGCCAAGCTGCTCAAGGAGGAGATGACGGGGGAGGAGCAGACGGTCGCCGAGCTGGACATCAAGGCGGACGCCTTCATCCCCGAAAAGTACATCGAGGCGAGCGCCTCCCGGCTGGACTGCTACAAACAGATCGCCGAGATCCGCACGCTGGACGACTACAGGCGCGTCTGCCTGTCGATGGAAGAAAATTACGGCAAGATGCCGCCCGAAGTGCTCAACCTGCTCGTCATCGCCGTGCTCAAGGCGTATGCGGCCAAGTTCAACATCCGCAAGCTGGCCGTCAGCGCGAAAGGGGGGCGCGCCGAGCTCCCTTCGGTCAACAGCCTCGCCGATCCCCGCCTCGCCGCCGCGCTCGACCGCTTCGGCAGCGGCGTGCGGCTGGAGATGTCCAAGACGCCCGCCATCGAGTTTGCGGGCGGCAAAGATGCGCGAGACGTCATGCTGGCGATGACAAAATTCCTTAAATTTGCCGAAAATTCGCAGGCCGCGTGAGCGTGTTTGATTTTTTCAAGAATTTAACGCGTTTTTCATAAAAAAGCGATTGCTTTTCTCTCCGAAATAAGGTATAATAAAGCATATTGCGATTCTATACAAGGAACTCCAAAACAGATTCGATTATGAAGAAAAAACTTGTCAAGATCATCAGTATCGTGCTGGCGCTCGCGTTCTCGGTCGGCCTGATGGCCGGCTGTGACCTGTTCATCGGCGTCGACAGCACGAAGGACATGCAGCAGGTCATTGCCGAAGTGAACGTCGGCAGCGACAAGGAAGCGCTCTCCTCCGCGTTCGACGCGCTGGGCGCAGACCTGGACGAAGGCGTCGCCTCCCGTACGGACGAGATCCTCTCGACGGACGAGATCTACAAGCGCGACCTCATCGCCTACTTCCTCACCTACGGCTACAGCTATGTCTCCTCGGGCAGCTATACTTACGCCGAGACCTTCGAGCTCCTGCTCGACGCGCTGATCGACAGCAAGATCAACGCGCAGGTCGCGGTGCTGTACTACCTGAGCGAGGGCGAAGTGCTCGTCGACCGCGACAATACCGATTCGCACGACGGCTACACCGCCATCGAGGGCACGGACGCGCTGCGCATGAACGGCGACATCTCCGTCGACGGCTACCTCTCCGCCATGAACGGGCTGGAAGGGGACGCGAAGGCGGTCGCCGGCTATGAGTACTTCCTCACCGAAGACGAAGTCAACTACGCGACCTACGTCGTGATGCACTCCATCAACAACACCATCGACACCTACGAGGAAGAGATCATCGCCGAGGAAGAGGAGAGTACGACGAGTACCGACTCGCGCACCATCCCCGAAGGCGCGAACGAGCTGGCCGGCACCTACTATCCGTCCAGAACGGAGAACGGCTCCAAGGTGATCGATTACGGCATCTACACCGGCTTCAACAACGTTTCCGACTGCGGCAAGTACGAAAAGGTCGAAGGCTCCACCGCCTACACCCGTACCCGCGCGTATGCCCGCTTCCTCAACGCGCTGCGCCAGAACAACCTCGTCTCCGACGATGAGGCCAACGCCTACGACATCGCCTCCCTCAATTACTTCCAGATGGAGCTGAAGAACCAGATGCAGGCGATGGTCATCAACAAGTTCGTGGCGACCATCAACCTGGGCATGACCGAGACGCTTGAAGAGCAGACGCTGCAGAACATCTACAGCCAGCTGGTCACCGATCAGACGGTCGGCGCGCAGAGCGGCTTCACCTCCACGATGGACGGCATCTCCGATACCTCCTTCGTGCTGTATTCCCCCGAAGACCATAAGTACGGCTACGTCTACAACATCCTGCTGCCCTTCGATGCAGACCAGAACCTCACCCTGAGCGAGATCGTCTACACCGCCGGCACCAAGGAGTACTATGCGGCCCGCAACTCAAACCCCGAACTGCTCAAGGCGGTCAAGGGCACCGATCAGCGCGCGGCATGGTTCAACGGCGAGACGGACTACAGCTACCTCGCCGAGGGCGATTACTACGTCAACGCCGCCAATGCCGGTCGCGATAACTACCTCTTCTTCGAAGACAGCTACGTCACGAGCGACGACGGCATCGCGCGCTATGCGGGCAAATACCCGTACAACGGCGCGGTCGAAAAGCTCGAAGACGACACCTACAAGCTCACCCCCGAAAAGCTGGACATCGATTCGTTCATCACCGAGATGCAGGCATACATCAACTATGTGACGGGCACCGATGCGGCTGCGGGCGGCTACTACGCGGGCAAGGACGCGAGCGGCAACGCTTCGTGGACGGCTTCGACGGGCGACGCCTTCTACAACGTCACCGCTGCCGACTTCCTCAAGTCTGACGGCCGCACCATCGACCAGAGCGCGAACATCTATTACAAGGGCGCCGTCGCGGGCGTCTCCGGCGTGAGCGCCGCCAACTACATGGTCGAGGACGAGATCTCTTACAAGGCGCTCTCCGCCGTCAACGAGCTCATGTTCGCCTACACGACGGACACCGCCTGCCTCGAGACCTATTACGGCTACTCTATCGAGTCCATCGATACGGCGACCTCCTACGTCGCGGAGTTTGAATTTGCCGCGCAGGATCTGATCACCAACGCGGGCGCCGGCTCCTACGCCGTCGTCGCGACCGATTACGGCTGGCACATCATCTACGTCACCTTCGTCTTTGACGGCGGCCTGACGTATGAAGACGGATTCGTCTATGTCGACCGCAACGTCGAGGGGACTTTCTCCTACTACTTCTATCAGGCGAACAAGCAGTCGCTCGCCGAGGATTATGCGTCCGATCGCCAGAGCGAGTACGACATCCTCCTCAACAACGACAGCTCCGTCACCCGCTACGAGAGCCGCTACGCCGACCTGATGAATTTGGACGCTGAGTGATCGACAAACATAAATAAGCAAAGCCCGCAGCATCTGCTGCGGGCTTTTTGTATGCCGCGCATATATCGTTTCGGAAGGTGTACCGCGCGGCCGTCAGGGGCATTTGTCCTCTGTGCGCTCGCTTTGCGGCAGGTCCGGGAGCGTGCCGCACGGCCGCCTTTGCGGCGCTTGTCGTTCTCTCCCGTCTCTCGCGCCACGCAAAAAAGCGGCAAGGGCTTTTGGAAAAAAATTCCAAAAATGAAATCGCCGCGATGCGGCGAGGAGCGAGAGACGGTTACTTGTGCCCGTTGGGCGCAAAGCTCTTCGAGCACGAACGACCAGCGGGGTGTAGTTTGCGTTCTTCCCGTATTTACGGCGCTTGTCGTTCTCTTCCGTCTCTCGCGCCACGCAAAAAAGCGGCAAGGGCTTTTGGAAAAAATTCCAAAAATGAAATCGCCGCGATGCGGCGAGGAGCGAGAGACGGTTATTTGCGCCCGTTGGGCGCAAAGCCCTGGCGGGCACGAACGACAAGCGGGGTGAAGTTTGCGTTCTTCCCGTATTTACGGCGCTTGTCGTTCTCTCCCGTCTCTCGCGCCACGCAAAAAAGCGGCAAGGGCCGTAAGGCCCTTGCCTGTTTTATGGAGCGAGAGACGGGAATCGAACCCGCGGGAATCAGCTTGGGAAGCTGACGCCATACCATTAGGCGACTCTCGCATTTCCTTCACAAGTATCTCCTATTATAGCGTATTTTTCAAAAATTTGCAATCAAAACGGCGGTAAAAATTGAAAATAATCGGTCAGAAAGCGCGCCGACGAAAATGAGGCCCTCCGCCGCGGCGGAAGGCTTCGCAATTTTCAAAAAGTTATTCGCCGAGCAGCTTCTTCATCAGGTCGCAGCCGCGCTCGACGAAGATGCCCGTACTTGCGGCGCTGTCCTCGTCGTATGCTGCCGCGCCGCAGCCGCGCTCCGTCTCGCTGTCGTACAGCAGATAGGGGATGGGGTCGGAGACGTGCGTGCGCACCGCGATGGGGGTGGGGTGATCGGGGCAGACGAGCATGCGGAAGGGTTCGCCGGCCGCGCGCAGCCCTTCGATCAGCCGCGCCACCACCTTTTCGTCGATCTGTTCGATGGAGTACACCTCGTGCGCGATATCCCCCTGGTGCCCGCACTCGTCGGGGGCCTCCATGTGGATGTACACGAGGTCGAGCCCGCCCAGCAGCGCATCGAGCGCCGCCTCCGCCTTGCCGGCAAAGTTGGTGTCGTAGTTGCCCGTCGCGCCCGGCACTTCGATGACGCGCATGCCCGCGCCGATGCCGATGCCCTTGACGAGGTCGACCGCCGAGATGACGCCGCCCTTTTTGCCGAACTTCTCTTCAAAGTTTTCGAGGGCGGGGCGGGTGCCTTCTCCCCACAGCCAGATGGAGTTTGCGGGGTTCTTGCCCGCAGCGACGCGCGCCCTGTTGATCGGGTGGTCGCGCAGCAGCGCGCTCGAGCGTTCCATCAGCGCGCGGTACAGTTCTCCCTCCGGGCCCTGCGGCAGGTGGCCGCGCACCGGCTTGTTCGTGATGTCGTGCGGCGGGGTCAGCTCGTGCCCCGTCTTTCCGTTCCCCACGACCAGGCAGTGGCGGTAGCTGACGCCGGGGTAGAGGGTGAGGCGCTCGTCGTCCAGCTTCTCCTTCAGATATTCGATCAGCTCCTTCGCCTCCGCGGTCGAGATCTCTCCCGCGCTGTAATCGAGCATGGTCTTGTCCTCGTAGTTTTCCTCATCCGAGAGGGTCACGAGGTTGCAGCGCAGCGTCACGTCGGTGTCGGCGAGGTCGATGCCGATGGAGAGCGCCTCGAGCGGCGAGCGGCCGGTGTAGCAGTCGTGCGGGTCGTACCCGAGCACGGAGAGGTTCGCCACGTCGCTGCCCGGCTTAAAGCCGCTCGGAACGGTGCGGCACAGCCCCACCTCCGCCTTCTTCGCCAGCGCGTCGATGTGCGGCTTGCGCGCCGCCTGCAGCGGCGTCTTGCCGCCCAGTTCGCTCAGCTTGTAGTCGGCCATGCCGTCGCCGAGCACTACGATGTATTTCATGATAAAGCTCCTTTCAGGTCACAGCTGCCAGTCGATGGGGGCGATGCCGTGCGCCTGCAGATATGCGTTCGTCTTAGAAAAGTGCCTGCATCCGAAAAATCCGTTGTAGGCGGAGAGGGGAGAGGGGTGCGCACATTCGAGCACGAGGTGCTTGCTTTGGTCGATGAGCGGCTTTTTCGAGCGCGCGTTCGCCCCCCAGAGGATGAACACGACGTGCTCGCGGCGGTCGCTGATCAGCTTGATGACGCTGTCGGTGAACCACGTCCAGCCGCAGTCGCGGTGCGAGTTGGCGCGGTGCGCGCGCACGGTCAGCGCCGTGTTCAGCAGCAGCACGCCCTCCTGCGCCCACTTGGTCAGGTTGCCCGAGCGGGGGATGGTACAGCCGACGTCGTCGTGCAGCTCCTTGTAGATGTTGACGAGAGAAGGGGGCGGCTGTACGCCGTCCTGCACTGAAAAGCAAAGCCCGTGCGCCTGCCCCTCGTTGTGGTAGGGGTCCTGCCCGAGGATGACCGCCTTCACCTTTTCCAAAGGCGTCAGCTTGAAGCAGTTGAAGATGTCGTACATATCGGGGTAGACGATATGGTGCGAATATTCCTGTTTGAGAAATTCGCGGATCTTGTGGTACTGCTCGCTCGCAAACAGCGGCGCGAGCGCCTCGTCCCAGCCGCCGCCCAGCTTGATCATACCTTTGCCTCCCGCCTTGCGGCCGCAAAGGCTGCTTCCGCCCGCGCGTCCTCCTCTTTCCACGTTGCGGCGGGCAGCTCGTCGAGCAGGGCGAGGTAGGCGGCGATCTCTTTCTTCGCGCCCGCGAGGTCGTGCTCGAGGTAGTTGCCGCACTCGCGGCGCAGTGCGCCGGGCACTTCGGTCATCTGCATGCACGCGCCGAGCGCGCCGCGCAGCGCGGCGGCCGCCTCGCGGAAGGTCAGCCCCTCCGTCAGCAGGTAAAAGCCGGTGCGGCAGCCCATGGGGCCGAAATAAATGATGTGCTCCTTCTGCGGCCCGTTGCGCAGCGCCGTGGCGAGCATATGCTCGGTGCTGTGCAGCGCGGCGGGAGAGATGAAGTCGCCGGCGTTCGGCTTTTTACAGCGCATATCCAGCGTCATCACGCTTTTTTGCAGGGTAGAAAAGTGCAGCCCCGGCTGCAGCAGGTCGTGGTCTTTTTCAAAAGAAGGGATCTTATCCACGGAGCGCCTCCTCGAAGATTGCTTGCATATTGTCTTGCAGGGCGGCGAGCGCGTCCCGCAATTTTTCGGTATAGACGCGCGCGTCGTCGCCCATGCCGTCGGAGATAGATTTGAAGATGGTGCAGGGTGCCCCCGCCGCGTACGCGATGTGCGCGACGGCCGCGCCCTCCATCTCGTGTATCTGTACGCCCAACTGCGCGAACAGCGCCGCCTCCGCCCTGCCGTCGGTAAAGCGGTCGCCGGAGGCCAGCGTCGCCTTGGGGAAGGCGTTTTCGCGGCAGCGGAGGGGGAAGTAGGGGGTCTGGTACTCGTCCAGCGTGCCGACGGGCGTGCCGTTGACGGTGTGCAGGTCGAAGTCGAACTGCACGGCGCGGTCGATCTGCCACAGCGTGCCGACGCGCGCCTGCGGCGATACGCTGCCCGCCACGCCGAAGTTGAGCAGCCTGTCCGCGCCCAGCGTCAGGGCGAGCATGGTGCCCGCGGCAGCGTTTGTCTTGCCTACGCCGCACAGCACCAGCCCGAAGGGGCTGCCGAAGGCGTTGCCCTCAAAGACGCGCTTCCCATACAGGGCGCGTTCTCTTTCGATGTGTGCGGACGCGAGCAGCGTGTCCGCTTCCTTTTGCATGGCGACGACGGCATACAGCATGGCCATCCCTCCCGAAATTTCTCCCTATATTTTACCACAAATTCCATCCCTTTTGCAAATTATCGGAATAGGAAAAGGGCGTGATGTGCATAATATTTCCAAAAAAGGAGGACACCCCTATGAACCCATTTCAGGAACAAGCCAAAGACATCGAAAAGACGTATAAAAATTGGAAGAGCATCAACGTGCGCCCGTACGACAAGGAGACGGTCGACCCGTACACCCGCGTCCGCATCATCCTGATGAACGGAACGGAGTTTGAGGCGATCTGGAACACGGCGCGCTTCACGCGGCACTGCACCAACAACGACGTGCGCCGCGGCATGGCGCTCATCCGCCGCGGCGAACAGCAGCAGCAAAAGCGCATCGCCTCCCTCAAACCCATCGACGAGAGCATCTTAGAGCACACCATCGGCTATGAACAGCTCGCCGTCGACCTCACTGCCATCCTCGCCCGGCGCGAAAAGAACGAGTACGTCAAAAAGCAGATGGACTTCGCCCTGCTCGAGGACTTCGATCATCTCTACCGGTACGCCGACCTGCTCGACTTCGAGCGGGGCATCCATGCCGAAAAGCTGGTCGGCAAATATACTGAGATCATGCCCGGCCGCCCGACCGTGGCCGAGGCGCGCGCCCCGCAGGACGACGTGCGCTTCTATATCAACAACTACCTCAACGACCCGATCACCCGCCTCAACATCGCCATCATCACTGCCGCCGAGCAGCAGACGATGAACTACTACCTCAACGTCGCCAACCTGCACGACACCGAGCTCGGCCGCAAGCTGTACTCCGAGATCGCCATGATCGAGGAGCAGCACGTCACCGGCTACGGCTGCCTCTCCGATCCGTCGACGGATATGTTCGAGTGCATGGTCATGCACGAATACACCGAGTGCTACCTGTATTGGAGCTGCTACAACGACGAGACGGACGAGCGCATCAAGCAGATCTGGCTGATGCACTTCGAGGAGGAGCTCTCCCACCTGCATTTTGCCGCCGCGATGCTTGAAAAATACAGCGGCAAGGTCTGGCAGCAGCTCTTCCCCGAAGGGGGAGATTTCCCGGAGCTTTTGGCCTTTTCCGAACAGAAGAGCTACGTCCGCGAGGTGCTGCGCAGCGTGCGCCTGACCGGCCGCGCCGAGAGCTACGCGGAGGTGGACGACCTGCCCGACAACTTCCGCTTCTTCTCCTATAATCGGGCCGTGCAGGGGAACGTGAAGAGCCTCGCCAGCCACGTCGTCATCGAAAAGGCGATCCAAAAATTCGGCCAGGACTACCGCGTCGAGGACAGGGCGCACCCCATCCGCGCCCTCAACGACCCCAAGACGGTCAACGCCGACATCGCCCGCGTCAAGGGCGCGTAACGAGAGAGGAGAGGGAAGAGGCCCAAGAGGCCCGCGCGCAGCATTGCGCGCGGGCCTCCGCCTTTTTGCGGCCGCGCGCGGCCGCCGGCCCTGCCTGCTTGCCGGCGCCTGCGGGCAGGCGAAAGGCGCAGGGCGTATTTTGCCCATAAAATATGGAATTTGACTTTACAATACCGCCCATGTATGTTATAATTTGTGTGAAGCAATTCTAATTTTGGCGGAACTATGAAGTACGTTTTTTTCGATATCGAATGTGCATGCGTGTATAAAAACGTTGCGAAGATCTGCGTATTCGGCTATTGCGTCGCAGACGAACAGTTCAATATTTTAGAGAAGCAGGATATCCTCATCAATCCGAACGGGAAATTTCACCTGACCGACCACGGCGGCGACGGCATCGTCCTCCCGTACGACTACAACGATTTCAAAAAATATCCCGATTTCAAGAAGTTTTACCCCCGCATCAAGGAGCTGCTCGAGGGGGGAGACCGCCTCGTGTTCGGCCACGCCGCCGTCAACGACGTCAAGTATCTCAACCTCGAAACCAAGCGCTACAAGCTTCCGTCCTTTTCCTTCCGCTTCGCGGATACGCAGGTGCTGTATATGGCGATGACGGAGACCTTCGACCGCCAGGCGGGGCTCGAGTCGCTGACGCAGATTTTCGAGATCGACTATACGCCGCACTGCGCGGCGGACGACGCCTACGCGACCATGCGCATCGCGCAGGAGATGTGCGCCAAGGAGAACTGCACCCTCCCCGAACTTCTCGAAAAGTACAGCATCCGCTTCGGTAAGATCGGGGGCTACCAGTACAGCAACTGCTCCTCCAATCGCCGCGCAGAATACCTGCGCGAAAAGAGCCGCATCAAGCGCGAGCGCGGCGAAAAGCGTGCCCGCTTCAACGACTTCGTCTACGGCTACCGCGTCCGCCCGCAGACGGACGAGTGGCGGGGCAAGCGGTTCAGCTTTTCCCGCGGCATCGAGGAGGACCTGCCCCTCGCCAAGAGCCTGGTCAAGGAGATCGTGCGGCGGGGCGGGCGGTATTCGCTCAAGCTCTCCGGCTGCAACACCTTCGTCGAGGGGGAGGGGGACGACAGCGTCCGCTGTGCGGCCGCGCACAAACTGCAGGAGGAGGGCAAGATCGCGGAGATCTATACGCTGTCCGATTTTCGCGCCCGCTTTATGCCCGAACAAGAATGAACGAACGCTATTTTGAACGCATGCGCGCGCAGCTCGGGGATGAATTTGCGGCGTATGCGGCCTGCCTGGGCGGCGCGCCCGCCCGCGGCGTCCGCGTCAACACGCTGAAACTATCCCCGCAAGAATTTTGCGCTGCCGCGCCCTTTCCGCTCGAGCCCGTTCCGTGGGAAGCGAGCGGTTTTTATATCGAAGAGGAAAAGCCCGGCAAGAGCCCGTACCACGACGCGGGGCTCTTTTATGTGCAGGAGCCGAGCGCCATGTGCGCGGCGCCCCTGCTCGCAGCCATGCCCGGAGAGCGGGTGCTCGACCTGTGCAGCGCGCCGGGCGGCAAGGGCACGCAGCTCGCGCAGGCCATGCGCGGGCAGGGCATCCTCGTCCTCAACGAAAAGATGCCCGATCGCGCCCGCATCCTGCTGCAGAACGTCGAGCGGATGGGCGTCACGAACGCCGTCGTCACCTGCGCCGACCCCGCCGCCCTCGCGGCGCGCTTCGGGGGGTACTTCGACAAGATCCTCGTCGACGCCCCCTGCTCGGGGGAGGGGATGCTGCGCAAGGAGGAGTCCGCCGCCGCCGAGTGGAGCGAACAGAAGGTGCTGATGTGCGCCGACCGCCAGGCGAAAATTTTGGAGAGCGCGGCGCGCATGCTCGCCCCGGGCGGCGCGCTCGTCTATTCGACGTGCACCTTTTCGCGCGAGGAAGACGAGGACAACGCCGCCCGCTTTGCGGCCGCCCACCCGGACTTTGCCCTGCAAAGCGAGGTCAAGCTGTACCCGCACCGCGTGCGCGGCGAGGGGCACTATGCCGCCCGCTTCGCCCGCGCGGAAGGGGAGCGCCGCACATTCCGCCCCGCAAAGTTTACGGCCGACCGCAGGGCCGCCGCGGCGTGGAGCGCCTTCGCGGATGACTTTTTCGCGCATCCCGACGCCCTCCCGCAGGGGCAGCTCGCCTCCTTCGGCGAGTCGCTCTGCCTGCTCCCGCCCGGCCTCTTTACGCTGGACGGTTTGAAGGTACTGCGCGCGGGGCTCGCCCTCGGCGCCTTCCGCGGCGGCAGATTCGAACCCGCCCACGCCCTCGCCCTCGCGCTGCCGCGCGCCGCCTTCGCCCGCGCCTACGACTGCTCGGACGAGGAGATCGCCCGCTATCTGCGCGGCGAGGAATTGGAGGCGGAAGGGAAGGGCTGGTGCGCCGTCTGCTGGCGCGGCTATCCCGTCGGGCTCGGCAAGCTCGCGGGCGGCAAGTTGAAAAATCACTACCCGAAGGGCCTGCGCCATTAAATCGCCGCGGCGGGGCCGCTTGTGCGCCTTTGGGTGAATAATTCAGCGTAAACTTAAAAAATCTGCCTTTTGCATAGTACTCTGCCTGGCATACTTCGCCGCAAAAACATAAAAAAAGGCGCCCCTTGCAGCTTGCAAGGGGCGCCTTTTGCGTCGCTGAAAATGTTATTCTTTGCACAGCTTGTTGAGGCGCTTGGTGAGGGAGCGGATGTTTTCGCGCACCGCGCTCTTGGCGCTGCCGCCGATCGCCTTGCGCGCCTCGACCGATTCGGTCACGCGCACCTTGCGCAGGATGTCCTCGTCGAACAGGTCGCAGAAGGTGCGGTAGGTGGCGAGGTCGAGCTTGTCGAGCGACTTGTCGTTCTCGATGCAGTAGCGGACGATGCGCCCGGTCACGCCGTGCGCGTCGCGGAAGGCCATGCCCTTCATCACGAGGTAGTCGGCGATGTCCGTCGCCGTCGAAAAGCCGCCCGCCGCCGCGTTGTGCATCTTGCGGGTGCGGAAGGTGATGTTGCGCAGCAGCTCGGTGAAGATGGAGAGACAGCTCTTGACGGTGTCCTCGGCGTTGAACAGCGCCTCCTTGTCCTCCTGCAGGTCCTTGTTGTAGGCGGTGGGGATGCCCTTGATGACGGTCAAAATGGCCATCAGGCTGCCGTACACGCGGCCTGTCTTGCCGCGGATGAGCTCGGGGATGTCGGGGTTCTTTTTCTGCGGCATGATGGAGGAGCCCGTCGAGTAGTTGTCCGAGATCTCGATGAAGCCGAACTCCCACGTCGAGTAGAGGATGAGGTCCTCGCAGAAGCGGGAGAGGTGCGCCATCACCGTCGAGCAGCAGAAGATGTATTCGGCGACGAAGTCGCGGTCGGACACGCCGTCCAGCGAGTTTTGGCAGATCTTGGAAAAGCCAAGCAGCTTCGCGGTGATGGTGCGGTCGATGGGGAAGTCTGTGCCCGCGAGCGCGCAGCTGCCGAGGGGCATCACGTCCGTGCGCTTGTAGCAGTCGGTAAAGCGCTCGAGGTCGCGCAAAAACATCTCCGAATAGGCGTTGAGGTACTGCGCGAGGGAGATGGGCTGGGCGCGCTGCAGGTGGGTGTAGCCGGGCATGATGTGCCCGATGTGCTCGCTTGCCATCTCGAGCAGGGTGGAGATGAGCGCGTGCAGCTGCCCGCAGACGGCGGAGATGCTGTCCTTGACGTACAGGCGGAAGTCGGTCGCGACCTGGTCGTTGCGCGAGCGCGCGGTGTGCATGCGCTTGCCCATCACGCCGATGCGCTTGACGAGCTCCTCCTCGATAAAGGTGTGGATGTCCTCCGCGCCCTCGATGGCGAGCTTGCCGCTCTCGATGTCGGCGAGGATGTTCTGCAGCGTGTCGCAAATCTTATCGGCGTCCTCGGCGGGCAGGATCTTGGTCTCGCCCAGCATCTTGACGTGTGCGATGCTCGCAAAAATGTCGTGCCAGTACAGCTTCTTGTCAAAGGACAGCGACTGGTTGAAGTCGTCCGCGCTCTTGGCGCTCGGCTGTGCGAAGCGCCCCTCCCACAATTTCATAATTTCCTTCTCCGTATGCGTTTTTAAGCCCGTTTCGATTGACTTATCGGGCGAAAACACTTAAAATAGTATAGAAAGCGGCAGCATTTTCGGCGTCGCCGCGGCTGAGCCGCCGCCATTGTCCGCCTTGTGCCGCCTTTTCTATTGTAATATATTTCCCGAAAAATTTCAACTTATTTGTTCGGAAAGAGCGCAAAATTGATTATTTTAGGTATCGACCCCGGCCTGGCGACGCTCGGCTATGGGGTACTCGAAAAAAATGTGCGCGGCGACGTCCGCGCCGTCGATTACGGCGTGATCCTCACCCCGAAGGAGGAGCGGCTGCCCACGCGGCTGGCGATCCTCGAGGAGGGGGTCGTGCGCCTGCTCGACAAATGCACCCCCGACGAGGTCGCCGTCGAAGAGCTCTTCTTTACGAAGAACGTGACGACGGGCATCGCCGTCGCGCACGCGCGCGGCGTCGCGCTGCTCACCTGCGTCAAGCGGTGCGGGCGGCTGTTCGAGTACACGCCCATGCAGATCAAACAGGCGCTGACCGGCTACGGCAAGGCGGATAAAAAGCAGATCCAGCTGGTCACGGCCAGCCTTCTGCGCCTGCCCGGCATCCCGCGCCCCGACGACGCGGCAGACGCGCTCGCCGTCGCCCTCTGTCACTCCTTCACCTCCCGCCTCTCGGGGCTGTACACCATTTAAGCGCGCTTGCGGAGTATCGTATGATCGGTTATATCCAAGGCAAAGTCATCTATTCGGATGCGGGCGTCGTCATCCTCGAAAACAACGGCGTCGGCTACGAGGTCGTCTGCTCGGGCGCGCTGTACGCGAAGCTTCTGACGGACGGGAAGGGCGCCGCATACACCTACCTGCAGGTGCGCGACGACGGCGTCACCCTCTTCGGGTTCGTCTCTCCGGAAGAGAAGAAGATGTTCCTGCAGCTGACCACCGTTTCGGGCGTGGGCGCCAAAATGGGCATCGCCGTGCTCTCGGCGATGAACGTAGGGGAGATCGCCGTCGCGATCGCCTCTTCCGACGTCCGCCGCCTCACCTCCGTCAAGGGGCTTGGAAAAAAGACGGCCGAGCGCATCATTTTGGAGCTGCGCGAAAAGGTCGCGGCCGAGCAGCAGCCCGTCGCGGGCAAGGCGCAGGAAGCCGCCCCCGCGCGCGTCTCCGACAGTGAGGAGGACGCCGTCGTCGGCCTCATGTCGCTCGGCTATACGCGCGCCGAAAGCGTGCGCGCGGTGCGCGCCGCCGTCGAGCAGGGCGCCGGCTCCATCGAGGAGATCATTATGACGGCGCTGCGCTCCATGTAAGCGAGGGTAAAACATGAACGATTTTGACGATTTTGACGAATATTCGGACGAGCGGCTGGTCATGAGCACGAAAGGGGAGTTCGACGTCGAGGAGAACGCCCTCCGCCCCAAGACGATGGCCGACTACGTCGGGCAGAAGAAGGTCAAGGATAACCTCTCCGTCTTCATCTCGTCCGCCAAGATGCGCGGCGAGCCGCTCGACCACGTCCTCTTATACGGCCCGCCCGGGCTGGGCAAGACGACGCTCGCCCACATCATCGCCAACGAGCTGGGCGTGCAGATCAAGCTGACCAGCGGCCCCGCCATCGAGCGCGGGGGCGACCTCGCCGCCATCCTCACCAACCTCAACGAGGGCGACGTGCTCTTTATCGACGAGATCCACCGCCTCAACCACTCGGTCGAGGAGATTTTGTATTCTGCGATGGAGGACTACGCGCTCGACATCATCGTCGGCAAGGGCCCCTCCGCCAAAAACCTGCGCTTCCCCCTCAAAAAATTTACGTTGGTCGGCGCGACGACGCGCGCGGGCATGCTCGCCTCGCCGCTGCGCGACCGATTCGGCGTGCTCTGCCGCCTCGAGATGTACACCCCCGACGAGCTCGCGCAGATCGTGACCCGCTCGGCAAAGACGCTGGGCATCTCCATCGACCCCGACGCCGCGCGGGCGATCGCCCGCCGCTCGCGCGGGACGCCCCGCATCGCCAACCGCCTGCTCAAGCGCGTGCGCGACTTTTCCGCCGTGCACGGCAACGGAACGGTGGGGCGGGAGGACGCCCGCTACGCGCTGCAAAAGATGGACATCGACGAGCTGGGCTTGGACGACACCGACCGCGGCCTGCTGCGCGCCCTCATCGAAAAGTTCGGCGGCGGTCCCGCCGGCCTCGAGACGCTCGCCGCGACCATCAACGAGGACGCGAACACCATCGAAGACGTCTACGAGCCCTACCTCATGCAGATCGGCTTCATCGCGCGCACGCCGCGCGGTCGCATCTGCTTAAAGGGCGCCTACGAGCACATGGGGGTGAAGATGAGCGAAAAGCAAAAGTCGCAGATCTCCATGTTTGAAGACGAATAAGCGCCCGAAAATAAGAAATTACAGAATATGCGAAGTACTATGCGACGCATAAGCGCCGCATTTTCGCGCGTTTTAAGGAATGACTCCATGCTGAAAAAGTCCGATTATTTTTATGAATTGCCCGAAGAGCTGATCGCGCAGACGCCCGCCGAGCCGCGCGACTCATCCCGCCTGCTCGTCTACGACCGCGCGACGGGCAAGAGCGAAGACCGCATCTTTCGCGACATCAAGGAGTACCTGCGCCCCGGCGACGTGCTCGTCATCAACAACACCAAGGTGCTGCCCGCCCGCCTCTTCGCCTACACAGAAAACGGCGGCAGGGTGGAGGTGCTCCTGCTCAAGCGGCACGACCTCAACAAGTGGGAAGTGCTCGTCCGCCCCGGTAAAAAGGCGAAGCCGGGCGTCCGATTGACCGTCTCCGAAGAGCTCTCGCTGACCGTGCTCGACCGTACCGAGACGGGGGAACGCATCGTCGAGTTCCACTTCGACGGCGTGTTTGAAGACATCCTCTCGCGCGTCGGCTCCATGCCGCTGCCCCCGTACATCCACGAAAAGCTCAAGGATAAGGATCGCTACCAGACGGTGTACTGCAAGACGGACGGCTCTGCCGCCGCGCCGACGGCGGGGCTGCACTTCACCAAGCAGCTGCTCGCCGACATCGAGGCGATGGGCGTGCAGGTCGCCGAAGTGCTGCTGCACGTCGGCCTCGGCACCTTCCGCCCCGTCAAGGAGGAGGATCTGACCCACCACGTCATGCACTCCGAGTTTTATCGCGTCGACGAGCGCGCCGCCGACATCGTCAACGCCGCCAAGCGGGAGGGCAGGCGCGTCATCGCCGTCGGCACCACCTCCGTGCGCACCCTCGAGACGGTCGCCGACGAAAACGGCTTCCTCCGCCCCTGCAGCGGCGACACATCCATCTTCATCTACCCCCCGTACCGCTTCAAGTGCGTCGACGCCCTCATCACAAACTTCCACCTGCCCGAAAGTACCCTCATCATGCTGGTGTCCGCCTTCATGGGCCGCGAGCAGTGCCTCGCCCTCTATAAGCAGGCGGTGGAGAAGGGGTATCGGTTTTTCAGTTTCGGCGACGCGATGATGATCGTATAAGCGTCGCATCTCTTTGTCGCGGTTACGGGTCCGCTCGGTCATGTACATCTGTGTACACTCCCTCGCGGCTTCCGCCCGCTCCGCGAGCTGCTCGCTTCTCCGATCCTCATCCCATTTTTGCGGGCTTTCCTAGCGCGCCTCGTCTTGCTCGGTTCTAAAACGAGCATGCTTGCAGGTTCCCTCGCGGCTTCCGTCCGCTCCGCGAGCTGCTCGCTTCTCCGACCCTCATCCTATCCTTGCGGCTCTGTTCTAAACGAGCCGTTTGGCGGGCGGTATTTCTCCTATATTTTTGAAAAAATCTCGTTTTGCATGGTACTATGCCAGACATAATCACATTCTAAACCCAGGCAGGAGTTCATTTTGGCAGATAAATTTTCTTTTGAAGTGATCAAGACCGACCCGGAGACGGGCGCGCGTGCGGGCATCTTCCACACCCCGCACGGCGACATCGAGACGCCCGTCTATATGTCCGTCGGCACGCAGGCGACGGTCAAGGGCGTGCTCCCGCGCGACCTGAAGGAGGCGGGCTCGCAGATCATCCTCGCAAACACCTACCACCTCTATATGCGCCCCGGCCACGAGCTGGTCAAGGCGGCGGGCGGGCTGCACAAGTTCATGAACTGGGATCGCCCCATCCTCACCGACAGCGGCGGCTTCCAGGTCTTTTCCCTCGCCAAGCTCAACAACATCAAGGAGGAGGGGGTCTGGTTCCGCTCGCACATCGACGGCAGCAAGCACTTCTTCACCCCCGAAAAGGTGATCGAGATCGAAAACGCGCTGGGGGCGGACATCATCATGCAGTTTGACGAGTGCAGCGAGTACGGAGCCGACTATAAGTACGCCAAGTCTGCGCTCGAGCGCACCGTACGCTGGCTGGATCGCTGCGCCGCCGCCCACAAAAACGAGGAGCAGGCGCTCTTTCCCATCGTGCAGGGCAATTTTTATAAGGACTTGCGCCTCGAGAGCGTCGCGGCGGCCAAGCCGTACGCCAAGCACGGCATCGCCATCGGCGGCCTCTCCGTCGGCGAGCCAAAGCCGCTCATGTACGAGTTCCTCGACCTGCTGCAGCCCGCCCTTCCCGACGACGTTCCGCGCTATCTGATGGGGGTGGGCAGCCCCGACTGCCTGGTCGAGGGGGTCATGCGCGGCATCGATATGTTCGACTGCGTCCTCGCGACGCGCATCGCCCGCAACGGCACCGCGCTCACTTCGGCGGGCAAGGTGGTGGTGCGCAACGCCGTCTATAAGGAGAACCTGACCCCGCTCGACGCCGAATGCGACTGTTACTGCTGCCGCAACTATACCAAGGCGTACCTGCGCCACCTGATCAACGCGGGCGAGATGCTCGGCGCCATGCTCCTCTCGCTGCACAACATCACCTATCTCAACCGCCTCATGCGCGGCCTGCGCGCCGCCATTTTAGACGGCACGTTGCGCGATTTCCGCGAAGAGTTTTACCGCCGCACGGGCGGGATGTGAGCAGCCGTGCGTTTTTGTGTCGAAACGGCGAAAAGTGCGTCTCTTTTGCAGAATTTCTTTGCGGAGGGGCGCAAAACAGTTGCCAAAATTGCGAAAAAAAGGTATGATAAGAAGCAGCGAAAGCGATATTTCGGAAGGAGAATAACACCATGGATCTGTTAAATCTTTTAGCGGAAGAAGCAGAAACGACGGCCGGCAGCTGGACGCAGTGGGTCCCTATCATCATCATCGTCGTTCTGCTCGTCGCATTTTTTGTTTGGTCGTTCATCTCGCAGCGCAAAAAGCAGAAGAACTTTAACGAAACCATCAATGCGGTCCGCCCGGGAAGCAAAGTCAAGACCATCGGCGGCATCGTCGGCGAAGTGGTCGAAGTGGACGACGAGGAGAACACCTTCGTGCTCCGCACCGGCGGCAGCGACGGCAACTACAGCTACATGAAGTTCGACAAGCAGGCCATCTATCAGACGGATGCCAAGCCCGAACCCGAGCAGAAAAAGGATGAAGCGCCCGCGGAAAAGCCCGCCGAGCAGCCCGCATCCGACGAGCAGCAGCCCGCCGAACCCTTCGAGGGCGACAAAAAGGACGGCGAGTGAGCCGAGGCATAAAGCAGACAGACCTCCGCATAGAGATAGAGTAATCTCGTGCGGAGGTATTTTTTATGTTACGTGGAGAAGTGGGGCGTGCGTCGGCGGAGATCGGCAAGGGCGCGTGCGTCGCGTCCGTCTGTACGCTGGCGGCTGTGCTGCTGTTTGCGCTGTGTATCAAATTGTTTTCGCTCGGCTCGTCCGTGATCATGCCCGTCAACCAGCTTATCAAGATGCTCTCCATCTTCGCGGGCTGTTTTCTCTGCCTGCGCCCCGGCCGCGCCTTCATCAAGGGCGCCGTCTGCGGCGTCGTCGTCATCCTCGTGACCTACTTTTTGTTCGCGATCGTGGCGGGGGAGATCTCCTTCGGCTGGAAGAATGTGCTCGACTGGCTGTTCGGCGCCGTCGTCGGCATGATCAGCGGCTTCATCTGTTCGGCCGTCAAGGGCAAATCGTGACGCCAAGCGCCCGAAAACGCTTGCATTTTTCTGCCGTGTATATTATAATAGTAAAAAAGCGAACAAAGGAGATCACATCATGAATAAGATCCAGACGATCGCCCGCCCCGCGGAGAAGAAGGTCACGGGCTGCGGCGAATGCAGAAGCACCTGTCAGTCCGCCTGCAAGACCAGCTGCACAGTCGGCAACCAGTCCTGCGAGAGGATTTCCAGAGAGAACGATCCCGAAAAGAATAACTGATCTTCCGAAGGGGCAGTTTTACTGCTCCTTAAATTCTGCCTTTTCGCGGCCTGCGTGGCGCGGAGAGGGGTGCTGTGAGAGATAAGGAGTTTATGGTCCACGTTTTTGAATGCCGCGGGCATTATTATATTTTCGATACGGGCAGCTCTTCGCTGCACGAGTGCGACGAGAAGGCGGCGCGCCTTTTGCGCGCGCGCATGGGCGAGGATGCCGATACGTCCGACATCTCCGCCGAAGAGCGAAAAGCCTATGAAGAAGACTTCGCCGAGCTGGAAAAGGGCGGGCTGCTGTTCGCCCCCGAAACGGCCGTGCGGCCCATCAAGTCGAACGAGGTCAAGGCGCTCTGCCTGCACATCTGTCACGACTGCAACCTGCGCTGCCGCTACTGCTTCGCCGACGAGGGTGCCTATCACTCCCGCCGCGAGTTCATGAGCCTGGAAACGGCAAAGAAGGCGATCGACTTCCTCATCGCCAATTCGGGCAATCGCCGCGTCCTCGAAACGGACTTTTTCGGAGGCGAGCCGCTCATGAATTTCGACGTCGTCAAAGAGACGGTCTATTATGCCAAGGCGGAGGCGGCCAAGCGGGGCAAGGAGTTCCGCTTCACCCTCACCACCAACGGCCTGCTGCTCAAAGACGACGTCGCAAAGTTCCTCAATGAAGAGATGGACAACGTCGTCCTCTCGCTGGACGGCCGCAAAGAGGTGCACGACGCCGTGCGCAAGACGGCCAACGGGAAGGGGAGCTTCGACCTCGTCATCGAAAATCTGAAAAACTTTGTCAGCATCCGCGGCGACAAGAGCTACTATGTGCGCGGCACCTTTACCGCCAAGAACCTCGACTTTTCCAAAGACGTGCTCTTCCTCGCCGACAGCGGCTTCGACAGCATCTCCCTCGAGCCGGTCGTCACCGACATCGAAGACCTCGCCATCGGCAAGGAGCATCTTCCGGCCATCGCGGAGGAGTACGACCGCCTGTGCGACGCCTATCTCGCGCGCATGGCGGAGGGGAAGGGCTTCAACTTCTTCCACTTCAACGTCGACTTAGAGGGCGGCCCCTGCCTCGCCAAACGCGTCAGCGCCTGCGGCGCGGGCAACGAGTACTTCTCCGTCGTCCCCAACGGCGACATCTATCCCTGCCACCAGTTCGCCGGCGACAGCGAGTTCCGCATGGGCAGCGTGTACGAGGGCACGCTCGACGCAGCCATCCGCGAAAAGTTCCGCGATTCCTGCCTGTTCACCCGCAAAAAGTGCGATTCCTGCTTTGCCAAGTATATCTGCAGCGGCGGGTGCAGCGCGAATAACTATCACTTCAACGGCAGCATCGACGAGCCGTACGAGATCACTTGCGAGATGATGCGTAAGCGCACCGAAAATGCGATGCACATCCTCGCCGAGCGCAAAAAGATGGAGAACAGGGGATGAAGAAGGTCGCGCGCGGCAAAAATACCTTCGTGCATCGCCTCGCCTATGTGGCGGGCGACGTGACGCTGGGCGACGGCGCGAATATCTGGTGCGGCGCCTGCATCCGCGGCGACCTCGCCCCCGTCGTCATCGGCAAAAACACCAACGTACAGGACAATGCGACCATCCACGTCGGATTCGGCGTGCCCGCCGTCCTCGGCGACAACGTGACCGTCGGCCACAACGCCGTCGTGCACGGCGCGACGGTCGGCAGCGGCACACTCATCGGCATGGGTTCGGTCATCCTCGACGGCGCGAAGGTCGGCGAGGGCTGCATCATCGGCGCCGCGACGCTCATCCCGGGCGGCAAAGAGATCCCCGCCGGCAGCGTCGTCTTCGGCAACCCGTACCGCATCGTGCGGCAGGCGACGGAGGCGGACAGGCAGGGGAATGTGCGCAACGCCGAGGCGTACCTGCGCCTCGCGGAGGCGTTCGCCGCGGAAAACAGCGCAGAATAGTGCGCGCTTCGCCCGCATAGGCGGGGAGAGATGGCCGTTTGCCGCGCCCGAAAGGGCGGTTTGGCAGGGGGCGGCGCGCGAATCGGTGAAAATAGGGCAAAATTTCGAAAAACGGATAATTTGCACTTGACTAAATAACCGAACTTTATTATAATTATTAGGTATATTTCTTATTATCGGGGAGCGCGCCGCCGGCATCCGCCGCGCACAGCCGTTTCCCCGGAAAACACTAATTAGTTGCAGGAGGAGGCAATGGGCAAGAAGAAGTCGGTGGCGTTGATCGTGATCATGGTCATCGTGCTGGCGGGGCTCGCATTCATCAGCGTGGCGTCGTTCGCACTTTCCTCACCGAATTATTTTACGCCGCTGATCAGCCACATTCAGCTGAGCACCGATCTTGGCGGCGGGTACTACACCGTGTATTATCCGGAAGGGGTGATCTCGCAGGAAGAATACGACCTGCTCATCAATTCTGATACGGACAGCGATGCTGCCGAAACGTACACGAGGCACAAAGGCGTCTATCTTTCGGACGAGATCGCGGGCGAGGACGGCACGGTGAGCGAGAGCTTCCAGGCCGAGTTCGACACCGCATTCCGCGTCATGCAGGAGCGCTTCGAGGGGAAGAATTATTCCGGTTATTCCGTCAAGCTGCAGGATGACTACACCATCCGCGTCGAGATCCCGTACACCGAAGAGACGGTCTCCACCCTCTTCGATACGATCGGCAGCGACGGCGTCGCGTATTTTGCCGACAGTTCGGGCAACGAGCTGATGGAACTGAACGACGAATATGTGCGCAGCGTGGCCGTCGGCGTCGGCACGGACGGCAATTACGGCCTCATCTTCAACTTCACGTCGGAGGGCCAGGCAGAATTTGCGGACGTGACCACCGACCTGATGAGCTCGGTCACGTCGAGCAGCGACACGACGGTCTCTTCGGCGACGATGTATCTGTACGTCGGCGACACCGCCATCCTGCAGACGAGCATCAGCTCCGTCCTCGACCAGGCGGCCGTCTACGTCGGCGGCGGCTTTGCGACGCCGGAAGCGGCGGACACCGTCGTCTGCCTCGTCAGTTCGGCGCTCAGCGAAGACAACATCTTCGACCTCACGCTCGAGGCTCCCGAGTATTACGAATACGGGCCCACGATGGGCGCCAACGCAGGGCTGATCGTCGCGATCGTCTTCGGGGTGCTCACGCTGGTCATGGCCGTTTACTCCATTATCCGCTATAAGGGGATGGGTTTGGCACACGTGCTCGGCTTTATCACCTTCGCACTGCTCATGATCCTCTGCCTCTCGCTCGTCGAGTCGGTGGTGCTGAACATGGCGGGCGTGCTCGCGATCCTGCTCACGGCGGCGCTCGTGTGCGGCTTCGACTGGTATGCTTTCAAAAATATCGCCGACGAGTTTGCGACCGGCAAGACGCTGACCGCATCTATCAAGGCTGGCTATAAAAAGAGTCTCGCGCTGACCATCGACGTGCACGTCGTGCTCTTCGTCGCGGCGCTCATCCTTTACTTCGCGGCGACCGGTGCCGTGTTCTATGCGGCGACCATCCTGCTCTTCGGAACAGTCCTCTCCGCGGCCTGCACGCTGGGCGTGACCCGTTTCTTCTTCTATGTGCTGCTCGCACAGCCGAAGAACAAGATCGCCTTCTGCAATTTCAAACGGGAGGAAACGGAAGATGCGTAATCAAAAGACAGTCTTTTGGATCAACCTCATCGTTAGCCTCGCGCTCATCGTCGTGGGCGCCTTCCTGGTCGGCTTCGTCGGGTTCAACGGCGATTCGACCACGAGCGATACCTATGTGATCGAAGTGCGCGATATGCTTCGCCTGACCGACGACGCGCGCGACGCGCTGCAGGATTACTGCACGGACGAGCTCGGCGACAGCTGCTCTGTCGTCAGCGTCAAGGCGTCCGAGTCCTCCGCGACCGGCGCGACGGTGCTCGAGTTCTCTGTCACCGCCGACAGCATGGACGAGCTTGCGGCCATCGCCGATTCGCTCGGCAGCTCCATCGCCTCCGCCTCCATCGACGGAGTGGATGCGACGCTGATCACCGTTTCCTATCACGATTCGGTCAACGCCCCGTACTACACCTATCTCTGGCGCACGGCCATCGGCCTGGGCGCCGGCCTCGTGCTCCTGTTCTTGTATGCGGCCATCCGCTTCAAGCTGAGCGCCGGTATCTCTGCGCTGGTCGCAGGCGCGCACGACGTGCTCCTGACGCTTGCCCTCGTCGCGATCTTCCGCATCCCGGCGGGCGTCGGCCTCATCGGCGTGGCGACCTTCTCTCTCCTGTTCTCCGCGTTCCTGAACCTCTTCGTGTTCAATAAGGTGCGCGAGATGCGCAAGACGGAGGCTACGCGCGACCTGCCCGCGGGTGAAATGATCCGCACCGCGGTCCGCGACAACCGCATGGTCATCCTCATGACGGCGATCTTTGCGGCGCTGTGCTGCGTCATTCTCGGCGCGGTCGGCCTCTTCATCGGCCTGGATCTGACTTGGATCATGCTCGCCGCTCTGCTGGCGGTCGTCGTCTCGGCCTGCTCCTCGCTCTTCTTGTCGCCGTCTCTGTACGTCGTACTCAAGGGCTGAGCGCACCTTTGTTTGGTGCGTTCGCACGCAAATTGAAAGGTAGGGCGGGGACTTCGTCTCCCGCCCTTTTGCATTTTTCGCGGGATAGGGCAGGGCGGCATGCGGGCGGCATCGGCGTCAGCGCCCGCCGCCGCGAATGAAAAAATCAAAAAGGAGGCAGCGGCATGAAAAAGATCGTACCTGAATATACGCTCACGCCCGTGCAGCGGGATTCTGCGCGCGCGCTCGCCGCTGCCTGCGGGCTGCACGAAGTCACGGCGCGCATCCTGTTTGCGCGCGGCATCGACACGCCCGAAAAGGCGCGCCGCTTTCTCGCGCCCTCGCGCAGGCACTTCCTCTCTCCCTTTTTGATGCGCGGGATGCGCGAATTGGTGGACGAGCTCGCGTCCGTCCGCCGTTCGGGCGGGTTGGTCGCCGTGTTCGGCGACTATGACGCGGACGGCATCGGCGCTGCATCCATCCTGACGTCGGCGCTGCGCCGTTACGGGGTGCGCTGCGTGGCGCACATCCCCGAACGCGCGGACGGCTACGGCATGTCTGTCGCCGCGCTCGACAAGATCATCGACGAGCACGCGCCCGACCTCATCGTCACCGTCGACTGCGGCGTCTCCAACCGCGAGGAGGTCGAGTACATCAAGTCGCGCGGGGTGCGCGTCGTCGTCACCGATCACCACGAGCTGCCCGCCGTGCTGCCCGATTGCGTCGTCGTCAATCCGAAGCTTGACGACGACTACCCGTATGACAACCTCTGCGGCGCGGGCGTCGCCTTCAAGGTCGCCTGCGCGCTGCTGGGGGAGAAGGCATACTCTCTGCTCGATCTCGCGGCCGTCTCCACCGTGGCGGACAGCGTGCCGCTCACGGGCGAGAACCGCGATATCGTCTATGAAGGGCTGCGCCTGATCAATACCCGCCCGCGTGAGGCGCTGCGCTGCCTACTCGCGACCAAAAAGGAGACGATCACCGCGCAGACGCTCGCCTTTACCGTTGCACCCCGCATCAATGCGGCGGGGCGGATGGGGGATGCGGGTTGCGCGCTCCGCCTGTTCACTTCGGAGGACAAGGCGGAGATCTACGACCTCGCCTGTCGGCTCAACGCCTTCAACATCGAGCGCCAGCAGATCTGCGACGAGGTGTACCGCAGCGCCAAGGAGAAGATCGCCGCCGAGGGGGCGTACGGCAATATCATCATGCTCAGCGACGAATCGTGGAACGCGGGCATCGTCGGCATCGTCGCCGCCCGCCTCGTCGAGGAGTTCAACCGCCCGGCCATCCTCTTCGTGCCGCACGGCGACTTTTTGAAGGGCTCGGCGCGTACCATCGAAAACGTCAACATCTACGAGGCACTCAAGGCGTGCAGCGCGCACATCGCCGAATTCGGCGGGCACGCGCAGGCGGCGGGCGTGAACATCCGCAAGGAGAACTTCGCGCCGCTGCGCGCCGCGCTGGACGATTATATCGGCAAGACGTATGCGCGCGCCGACTTCGAGCCGACGCTCGGCGTCTGCGACGGGGAGGGGCCCTTCGACCTCGCCCTCGCCGAAGAATTGGAAAAGTTAGAGCCCTGCGGCGTCGGCAACCGCAAGCCGCTCTTCGCGATCGACTGCGACCGCACGGCGGCGCGCCGCCTCAAAGACGGGTCGCCGCATATCTCCCTCCGCACGGACGGGATGGAGCTCGTCTGGTTCGGCGGGGAGGCGGCCCTGCCGCTGCTCGCCTCCGACGTGCACAAGACGATCGTCTTCGAGTGCGGCGTCTCCCGCTTCCGCGGCGAAAAGAGCGTGCGCGGTATCGTCCGCGACATGGTCTGCACGGGTGTAGAAGGGGAGGTTGCGGCGCTATACGGCTTCCGCAACGCGCTGCTGCGCATGGTCGAGCCGCCCGTCGCGTTCGAAGCGGAATGGGACACGACGGAGGGCATCCGCGCCCGCATCCGCGCGGCGCGCAAGGCCTGCAGCTACGGGCTGCTGATGCTCTGTTCGGAGGAGGTGCCCGCGGCCCTCGCCGACTGCGCCGAGGGGCTGGAGCGCGACCTGTTCCGCCTCAGCTCGCACAACGTCGGCAACGCCGTCCTCATCGCGCCCTCGGCGGATGCCGAGGTCTCCCTCTACCGCGATGTGATCTGGTTGGATACGCCGGCGGCGGGCAGCCTGCAGGGGCTGGCGGGCAAGCGGGTGATCTTCAACCGCGACATCGCGGGTTACGGCTCCGTCGCCGCGCTGGATACCTCCCGCGAAGGGATGAGCGCCGCCTATCGCGCGGTGCGTAGCGGCCTGACGGGGGAGGACAGCGTCGCGGCCGCTCTCTCCGCGCCGCCCGGCATGCCCGTGCGCGAGCTCATCTTCGCGATCGAAGTGTTCGCCGAGCTGGGGCTGCTGCGCTTCGAGCGGGGCAGGCTGGTCGCCGTCCGCGGCAAAAAGTCTGATCTCGCCCGCTCCGCGCTGTACACGGCGGTATGCAAATGGAAGGAAAAGGTATGAACGACGTATTGCAGATGATCTATGACAACAATACGGGCAGCGAGCGCGAGACGCTGGTGCGCGCCTACCACTACGCCGAAGAGGCGCACAGCGGGCAGAAGCGCGCCTCGGGGGAGGCCTACTTCATCCACCCCTGCGCCGTCGCCAAGATCCTCATGGAGCTGGGGCTGGATTGCGCCACCGTCGCGGCGGCCTTCCTGCACGACGTCATCGAGGACACGCCCGTCACCGAAGAGGATATCCGCCGCGAGTTCGGCGACGAGATCCTCCGCCTCGTCTCGGGCGTCACCAAGCTGGACAAGATCGTCTTCAAGTCGCGCGAAGAGGAGGAGGCGGAAAATTTCCGCAAGATCTTCGTCGCGATGGCGAAGGACATCCGCGTCATCATCATCAAGCTCGCCGACCGGCTGCACAATATGCGCTCCCTCAACTTCCTCTCGAAGGAGCGCCAGCTGAAGATGGCGCAGGAGACGCTCGACATCTACACCCCGCTCGCGGGCAGGCTGGGTATCTCGCAGATCAAGTGCGAGCTCGAGGACCTCTGTCTCAAATATCTCGACCCCGAAGCGTACGAATTTTTGGTCGAGAACATCCACCAGAAGCTGTACGAGCGGCACAACTTCGTCGACTTTGTCGTCAAGGAGATCAAAAACATCCTCGACGAGAGCAAGATCGAAGGGGAGGTGTTCGGCCGCCCCAAGCACTTCTACTCCATCTACAAAAAGATGAAGACGCAGAACAAGACGCTCGACCAGATCTACGACCTGACCGCCGTGCGCGTCATCGTCGGCACGGTGGACGAGTGCTACGAGGTGTTCGGCAAGATCCACAAGCGCTGGAAGCCCATCCCCGGCCGCATCAAAGACTATATCGCCACGCCGAAGGCGAACATGTACCAGTCGCTGCACACGACCGTCGTCACCAACTTCGGTCAGCCCTTCGAGATCCAGATCCGCACCTTCGAGATGCACCGCACCGCCGAGTTCGGTATCGCGGCGCACTGGAAGTATAAGGAAAAGCGCACGGAGGACACATCCTTCACAGAGCGTCTCTCCTGGATCCGCGAAGTGCTCGACTGGGAGGGGGGGCTGAAGGACTCGAAGGACTTCATGCAGTCGCTCAAGACGGAGCTGTACTCCAACGAGCTGCTCGTCTTTACCCCCAAGGGCAAGGTCATCTCCCTGCCCAAGGACGCGACGCCCATCGACTTCGCCTACGCCATCCACAGCGAGATCGGCAACCGCTGCGTCGGCGCGCGCGTCAACTCCAAGATCGTCCCCCTCAACTCCACGCTGCAGACGGGCGACGTGGTGGAGATCATCACCTCCTCCAACTCGAAGGGCCCGTCGTGGGACTGGCTGAAGATCGTCAAATCTTCCAGCGCCCGCGCCAAGATCAAGCAGTTCTTCAAGCGGGAGATGAAGGACGAAAACGTCAAGATCGGCCGCAGCATGCTCGAGGCGGAGGCCAAGCACCGCGGCTACAACCTCTCCGATATCCTCACCGAGGAGAGCTTCGCAAAAGTTTCTGAAAAGTTTTCCTTCTTCTCGCAGGACGAGATGTTCGCGTCCGTCGGCTATGGGGCGATCACCGTCAATCAGGTGCTCTTCAAGCTGATCGACTTCTATAAGAAGGAGATCCCCAAAAAGCCCGTCTACCACGGCGACGCGGCCGATTCGAGCGGCGTCATCGTCAAGGGGATGAGTGGCCTGTTGACCCGCTTTGCCGGCTGCTGCAACCCCGTCCCCGGCGACAAGATCGTCGGCTTCGTCTCGCGGGGCAGGGGGGTGGTCATCCACCGCGCCGACTGCCCGAACATCAAGAACCTCGAGGCGGAGGAGGGGCGCATCCTGCCCGCCGAGTGGGCGGAGACGCAGGGGGGCGGCCACTTCGTCGCCGGCATCATCATCAAGGCGAAGGACCAGGGCGTCGCCCTCTCCGTGCTGACCGGCGTGGTCAGCGACATGCGCCTGATGATCACCGCCGTCAATTCTCGCTTCGACAAGAACAAAGACGCTGTCATCGAGGCGAATATCCGCCTCAACGGCAAGGAAGATATCGACCTGCTCATCCGCAAGCTGCTCGCCGACGACCGCATCGGCGAGGTGTACCGCACCGTCGCAAAATGATCGCGTGCGGCACGGCGCGGTGCTTGAATTTTGATTTTTCAGCTGTTTGCATAGTACTATGCGTGACAAAATAGGCCTGTAAAGGCGAGGAGGACCGTGTTATGCAGATCTTTACCGTACCCGCGGGGCCGCTTCGGGCCAACGCCTATCTCCTGACTGAGAACGGCAAGGATGCCGTCATCATCGACTGCGGCGGCGCAGAGCCTCTCTACGAGGCGCAGCGCCGCGGCCTGACGCCCCGCTATGTGCTCCTGACGCACGGGCATTTCGACCACATCGGCGGCTGCGCCGCCCTGCAGGAGGCGGGCGCGCAGGTCGGCTGCGCCGAAGCGGAGCGGCAGCTGCTCGCTTCGAGCGCCAACCTCGCCTCCGACATGGGCGTCCGCATCCGGTCCTTCCGCCCCGACTTCACTTTCCGCGGCGGAGACATGCTCGACCTGTACGGCATGCGCTTTTCGGTGATCGCGACGCCCGGCCACACGCCGGGCGGGGTGACTTTCCGCGCGGGTGACGCCCTGTTCACGGGGGACACACTTTTCCGCGAGAGCGTCGGCCGCACAGACTTCCCGGGCGGCAGCAGCGCGCAGCTGCGCGACAGCGTCCGCCGCCTGCTCGCCATCGAGGGCGACCTGACCGTCTACCCCGGGCACGACGAGCCGACCACCCTCGAGCACGAGCGCAAGTACAATCCCTTCGCCTGAGGAGGCGCCATGCTGACCACCAACGCCGACTTTTTATACCCCGAGCTGATGGACGTCGTCCGCCTGTTCGGCGACGCGCCGGACGTCGCGCACACCTTCCGCTTAGAAGGGGACGCCTTTTACGACCATGTGGAGGTCGGCGGAAGGGGCTTCGACTTCGCCGAGCATATGCTCTATGCGAACGACCTCGAATTCCGCCGCTATGCCAAGCGCTTTTCCAAGCTCGCCGTCTATCACGCGCTGCGCGCCGTGACCGGCCACTCCATGCCGTGGGGCGCGCTGACGGGCATCCGCCCGACCAAGCTCGCCTACAGCGAGCGCGCGGCGGGCAGAGACTTCCGCGTCCTCTTTGAAAAGTGCGGCGTATCCCCCGCGAACATCGCGCTCGTCGCGGACGTCTTGCGCGCGCAGGAGGGCATCTACGCGCGCGAGGAGGGGGCGGCCGACCTGTACATCGGCATCCCGTTCTGCCCTTCCAAATGCGAATACTGCTCGTTCATCACCGCCGACATCGGCAGGACGGGCAAGTACGTCGACGCCTACCTCGACGCGCTGGAAAGGGAGATCGCCGCCTGCGCCGGCCTCTTCGGGCGCATCAAGAGCGTCTATATCGGCGGCGGCACACCGCTCGTGCTCGAGCCCGCGCAGCTCGAGCGCGTCCTGCGTGCGGCGGAGCCCTTCGCCCGCGGCGTCGAGTACACCGTCGAGGCGGGCCGGCCGGACGTATTCACCGACGAGAAGCTGCAGCTGCTGCAGCGCTACGGCGTGACGCGCGTGTGCGTCAACCCGCAGACCTTCTGCGACGAGACGCTCGCGCGCATCGGCCGCCGCCACACGGCTGCCGACGTCTACCGCGCCTTCGAGATGGCCCGCCGCTATCCCTTCGACATCAACGTCGACCTCATCGCGGGGCTGACGGGGGAGTCGGTCGCCGATTTCTGCGCGAGCGTGGACGCTGCCGTCGCCCTCGCGCCCGAAAACATCACCGTGCATACCCTCTGTCTCAAGAAGGGGGCGCGGCTGAAGGAGGAAGAGTCTCGCCTGTGCGGGGCGGGGCTGCCCGAGATGATCGCCTACTCGCGCGAGGCGCTGCAAGACGCGGGGTACGTTCCGTACTACCTGTACCGCCAGAAGTACATGGCGGGCAACTGCGAAAACACCGGCTGGACCAAGCCCGGCCGCGCGTGCGTGTACAACGTGGACGTGATGGAGGAGATCACCGACAACATCGCCTGCGGCGCCAACGCGGTGGGCAAAAAGCTGTTTTTGGCGGAGGAGCGCATCGAGCGGCTGGGCTCCCCCAAAGACATCCCGACGTATATCGGCAAAATCGACGAGATAATTGCGCGCAAACGAAAATTATACGGCTGAATCAGTTTACAACGCGCGCAAAATATGCTAAAATAGTCTCATGCGTGGTCAAAGCCGAGCGGTTCTCCTCGCCGAGCTTTGTCCTCGTGAATCAAATTTCCAAGGAGTAAAACAATGGAAAAGGAAAAGAAGACACAGATCATCAACGAGTACAAGCGCCATGACGGCGACACGGGCTCTTCCGAAGTGCAGATCGCACTTCTCACCGAGCGCATCAACCACCTGAACGAGCATCTGAAAGAGCATCCGCACGACAATCACAGCCGCCGCGGCCTTTTGAAGATGGTCGGCCAGCGCCGCGGGTTGCTCGATTACATCAAATCGAAGGACATTGAAAAATACAGGGATATCGTTGCCCGCCTCGATTTGAGAAAATAAGTATTGTAAGGGCGGAACGGTCGTTCGGCCCTTATTATATATTTGCGGCGGGCAGGTGCCCTCCGTAAGAACAACGAGTCAAGGAGTGTAGAATGACAAAAAATTTCAGACAGTTTGAGACGATGGTCGGCGGTAAGAAGGTCATCGTCGAGACGGGCAAGTACGCCGAACAGGCCAACGGTTCGTGCGTCGTCCGCTGCGGCGACACCGTCGTCATGGTCAACGTGACCATGTCCGAAAAGCCGCGCGACGGGATGGACTTTTTCCCGCTGCAGGTCGACTTCGAAGAGAAGATGTATGCAGTCGGCAAGATCCCGGGCGGCTTCAAAAAGCGCGAGGGGCGCGCGAGCGATAAGGGGATCCTCACCTCCCGACTCATCGACCGCCCCATCCGCCCTCTCTTCCCGAAGGGCCTGTTCAACGACGTCGTGGTCATCGCGACCGCGCTCTCCGTCGACACGAACATCCCGCCCGAACCGTTCGCCATGCTCGGCAGCTCGATCGCGCTGAGCATCTCCGACATCCCGTGGGGCGGCCCGACCGGCTCCGTGCAGGTCGGCCTGGTGGACGGCGAGTATGTCATCAACCCCGACAACGTCCAGCGCGAAAAGAGCCGCCTGGCGCTCAGCCTTTCCGGCACCAAAGACGCGATCATGATGGTCGAGGCGGGCGCGAAGGAGATCTCCGACGAGGAGATGGTCGGCGCCATCCTCTTCGGCCACGAAGAGATCAAGAAGCAGTGCGCCTTCATCGAAGAGATCCAAAAAGAGATCGGCAAGCCCAAGCGCGAGATGGAGCTGTACCACGTCCCCGCCGACATCGACGCGGCGGTCCGCTCGTACGCCTCCGATATGCTGGACAAGGCGCTCGAAGAGTTTGACCGCGCCGCCCGCGAAGAGAAGCAGGACGAGGTCGAAAAGGACGTCCTCGCGCACTTCGCCGACGTCTATCCCGGCAAAGAGCGTGAAATGAAGGACAGCCTCTATTACCTCACGAAGGAGAAGGTTCGCGCCAAGATCCTCGACAAGGGCATCCGCCCCGACGGCCGCTCCCTCAAAGAGATCCGCCCCATCTGGTGCGAAGCGGGCATCCTGCCCCGCGTGCACGGCTCCGCCGTGTTCACCCGCGGCCAAACGCAGGTGCTCTCCACCTGCACGCTCGGCACTTTGAGCGAGGTGCAGAAGCTGGACGGTTTGGACGACGAAGTGTCCAAGCGCTACATGCACCAGTATAATTTCCCCGGTTACTCCACCGGCGAAGCCAAGGGCCTCAAGAGCCCCGGCCGCCGCGAGATCGGCCACGGCGCCCTCGCAGAGCGCGCCCTCGAGCCGGTCGTTCCGAGCGCAGACGAGTTCCCGTACGCCATCCGCATGGTGTCCGATGTGCTCAGCTCGAACGGTTCCACCTCGCAGGCGAGCGTCTGCGGCTCCACGCTGGCGCTGATGGACGCGGGCGTTCCCATCAAGGCCCCCGTCGCCGGCTGCGCGATGGGTCTGATCAAGGACACCGAGAGCGACCGCATCGCCATCCTGACCGATATCCAGGGCCTCGAGGACTTCCTCGGCGACATGGACTTCAAGGTCGCGGGCACCGAAAAGGGCATCACCGCCATCCAGATGGACATCAAGATCAAGGGTATCTCCGAAGAGATCCTCCGCCGCGCCATCTCGCAGGCGAATGAGGGCCGCCAGTTCATCCTGCACAAGATGCTCGAAGTTCTGCCCCAGCCCCGCGCATCCCTCTCCAAGTACGCGCCCAAGATCATTTCCTTCAATATCGATCCGGACAAGATCCGCGAAGTCATCGGCAGCGGCGGCAAGGTCATTAACAAGATCATCGAGGAGACCAACGTCAAGATCGACATCGACGACGACGGCAAGGTCTGCATCGCGACCTACGGCGAGAACACCGAAAACGCCGAGCGCGCCAAGGCGATCATCCTCTCCATCGCGCGCGACCCCGAAGTGGGCGACATGTTCATCGGCTCCGTCGTGCGCATCCTCTCCAAGGTCGGCGCCTTCGTCGAGCTGGCCCCGGGCAAGGACGGCATGATCCACATCTCCAAGCTGGGCGGCGACCGCCGCATCGGCCAGGTCGAGGACGTGCTCAACATCGGCGATACCGTCAAAGTCGAGATCATCAAGATCGGCGAAAAGGGCATCGACCTCAAATTGCTCGAAAAGATGGAATAATTTGCGCGGAGCAATGCCGCACAGCTTCGGCGGGCGCCATACAGGCGCCCGCCATTTCGTTTACAGGGGTAAAAATGTGGTAAAAATATAGAAGCGACGGGCGGAGCCGTTCGGCTCCGCCCGCCGCTCTTTTTTTATCGATCTTTTGCCGCGGCCCGCGCGCTGCGCGCGTCAGTCGCTGCAGCGCACCGCCACTTTGACGACGCCGTCGCGGCGGCCTTCAAACAGGTCGTACGCCGCATCGATGTCGCGCAGGGGATAGGTGTGCGTGATGAGCGGCGTCGCGTCCAGCTTGCCCTCCGCGATCAGGCGCAGGATGGCGGCGCAGTCGCAGCCGTCCACGCCGCCTGTCTTGAAGACGAGGTTCTTGCCGTACATGGAGGGGAGGGGAAGTACCTGCGGCGCGTCGTACATCGCGACGATGACGACGACGGCGTTGGGCCGCGCGCACTCCCACGCCAGGCGGAAGGTCTCCGCCGTGCCCGCCACTTCGAACACGCGGTCGGCGCCGCCGTGTTCGCTGTGGTCGCGCACGAACTCCGCCAGCCCTTCGGGCGGCACGGCGAGCACGTCCGGGTAGTGCGCTTCTACGAAGGTGCGGCGCGCCGCGTCCTTTTCGCAGACGATGATGCGCCCCGGCGCGTGCAGGCGGGCGCACTGCAGCGTGCACAGCCCCGTCGGCCCGGCGCCGATGATGAGCACCGTCTCGCCCCGCTCGATCTCCGCGATGCGCGCCGCCCAGTACCCCGTCGCGAGCAGGTCGCCGACGAACAGCGCCTGCTCGTCGCTCACGCCGTGCGGGATGGGCGTCAGCCCCTGGTTGGCGAGGGGGACGCGCACATACTCTGCCTGCCCGCCGTCGATGCGGCAGCCGAGCGCCCAGCCCCCTTCGG
>CASEIS010000146.1 GCA_949287895.1 uncultured Bacillota bacterium | reverse complement strand
GCAAGTTCGACGCCATCTTTTGCGAGGAGGTAAAGACCGCCTCCCTCATCCACGGCGACCTGAACATCGCAAACATCATGGTCGGCAAAGGCGGGAAGCTGACGGGGCTGATCGACCCCCTCAACGCGATGTACGCCGACCGCGAGTACGACCTGTTCCAATTCAACAACCTGACGGGGAAGCGATTCTTCCTCTGCGATACCTATATCCGCAAATACGGCGCGAGCGAGCGCTGCGCGCAGAAGCTCGCCTTTTACGGGCTTTGGAACGAGGTGTACTGCACCATCCGCTCGGGCGTGCTCGTCAACCTGATCATGAAGCCGCTCGTCAAAAATATGCGCGCGCAGCTGGAGGGGCTGTGATCTCGCTGCGGGCGCGGCTGGTGCGGGCGCTGCTGCGCCTGTACACCTACCCCGCGCGCCGAGAGCACCGCTCGCTGTCTCGCTCCGTGCATTTTTCCGACGGAAAATACCGCCCGCCCCGCGGCGTTCGCCTCTATACCGAGAGCGCGGACGGTGTGCGCATCGAAATATTAGAGCCGCCCGCACACGAACGGGAGCTCATCCACTTCCACGGCGGCGGACACACGGCGCGCATGAACGATTTTTACCGCCGCGCCGCCGAACGCTATGCGAAGATGGGCTGCCGCGTGCACAGCATCGACTATACGGCGGGCAAAGACCTCGTGTACCCCGCCGTGCACGACGAGTGCTTCCGCGCCTATCGCGCGCTCGCGCGCAGCCTGCCGGAAGGGCGGCCGCTCGCGGCCGTCGGCGACAGCTTCGGCGCCAATTTGCTGCTTTCCGCCTGCCTGCGCGCGCGGGAGATGCAGCTGCGGCTGCCGAAGGCGATCGTCTGCATCTCCCCCTTCCTCGATCTGGCCGCCTCCGGCGACTCGTACCGGAGAAACTGCCACCGCGACCCACTCTATGCCTTGCCGCGGTCGCAGAGCTTCGCCGCGCATGAGCGGGAGATCCGGCGCAAAACGCCCTACTGCGGCCAGACCGACCCGCGCCTGCCCGACCTCTCCCCCGCCTACGCCGACCTGTGCGGCCTGCCCCGCATGCTGGTGCAGGTCGGAGAATACGAGACCTCCGCCGACGACGCCTATGCGCTCGCGCGTTCCGCCCGCAAAAAGGGCGTACCTGCCTGCCTGCACGCCTTTACCGGGATGTGGCACGACTTTATGTATCTGTTCCCATCCCTGCCCGAAAGCCGCGCCGCCTTTGCCGAGATCGAGGCCTTTTTGCGCGCGGCGGCATAGCCGCCCGCGCCGCGTTGAACGGCTGCAACATTATAGGCCGACCTCAACGCCGGCCCCGCCGCATGAGCCGCCCGCGCCATAAAGCGCAAGCCGGCCCCATCAAACCGCCCCGCCGCGCGCAGGGCCTCTTTTTATATATGTTCGAAATAGTTCCGCCGCCCGTTCGGACGAGGCACAAGATCTCAAAACAAAAGCCAGGCAAAACCTTGCATTTTAAGGCTTGCTATGCTATACTAAGCATGCCACACAATCGAATAGCAAAAAGTATAGGATACAAATAGGCATTTTTGTATCTCTTTTTCCTTATACTTTTTTGCTATTCGTTAAGGAGATTGTGTGGCAACGATCGGAGATGCAGGTGCAGGGCGTGTCTTCGTTCGAAGGCACGCTTTTTTCTTATTTTTTGAAAAAAGCCCCCTGCAAATTTACAATGGAGGAAGAGCATGAAAAAGCTTTTAGCGACCGTACTCGGCTTGCTGACAATAGCGGCGCTTGCCGTGAGCATTTCAGCTTGTACGCACGAACACAGTTTCGGCGCATGGGAAGTCGTCACCCCTGCGACATGCACGGAGGCGGGCGCAGAACAGCGCGTCTGTTCGGGCTGCGACGAAGTAGAGACGCGCGAGATCGCCGCGACAGGACACACCGAAGTGATCGACGCGGCGAAAGCCCCTACCTGCACGGAGACGGGGTTGACCGAGGGCAAACATTGCTCCGTTTGCAATGAAGTTTTGGTCGCACAGGAAGTTGTCGCCGCGACGGGGCACACCGAAGTGATCGACGCGGCGAAAGCTCCTACCTGCACGGAGGCAGGGTTGACCGAGGGCAAACATTGCTCCGCTTGCAATGAAGTTTTGGTCGCACAGGAAGTTGTCGCCGCGACGGGGCACACCGAGGTGGTCGATGCGGCGAAAGCCCCTACCTGCACGGAGACGGGGTTGACCGAGGGAAGCCATTGCGAAGTTTGCGGTGAAGTTTTGGTCGCACAGGAAGTTGTCGCCGCGCTCGGGCACGATTGGGGCGAAGGCACGGTCACAGAAGAGGCGACCTGCACGGAAGAGGGCACTCGTTCTTATACGTGCTCGCGCTGCCAAGAGACAAAGACGGAGAGCATCGCGGCGCTCGGACATACAGAAGTCATCGATCCGGCGCAGCCGCCGACCTGTATGAGCAGCGGGCTGACCGAGGGCAAGCATTGTTCCGTCTGCGGAGAAGTGCTCGTCGCGCAGCAAGTTCTCGCACAGGTAGAGCATGATTTCAGAGTAGTCCCCGCCATGAGTGTAGCCCCGACTTGCTTGGCAACCGGACTCGAAACGGAAGAATGTACGTACTGCCATCAGCGGAGGCAGATCACCTATCCCGCACTCAGGCACGACCTGCGCAAGGGAGATACCTTCCCGCCGACCTGTACTGAGCCCGGTTATACGGAGATGAAGTGCTCTCGCTGCGACTATACGGAACAGAGAAATATTGTGCCTGCACTCGACCATGAATTTGGTGAATTACAATTGTTTATGCCGGATTCCTGTACGGAAGAAGGCTATTATTACCGCACTTGCGCGCGATGTGGGTATAGAGAAATAATCGACCGTGTGCCTGTGAGCGGGCATAAATATGTAGACGGCGCCTGTATTTATTGCGGAAAACCCGATGATCATGCGTGGGGCGAGACGCTCCAGAGTGATCCGACCTGCACTACAGTCGGGTATACTTATCGCGTCTGTACGGACTGTGGGGAGAAAGAGATCCTTGAAATAATTCCACCCCTCGGGCATGATTCGTTTGAAAAGAAGACGGTTCCGCCCACTTGTACAGAAAATGGGTATACGGAAATGGGATGCTTGAATTGCAGCGCAATTTGGCAAGTTGATATCGTTCCGGCTTACGGGCATCAGTTCAGCGAACCGATATTACAGGAACCGACTTGTACGACCGCAGGTTATTATTATTGGATATGTACGATATGTAATAAATATAAAGAATATTCTGACTACATTCCTGCCTCCGGGCATACATTTGTAAATGGCACATGTACAAAATGCGGAATATCGGCCACCTCTAAATATATTTTTGAAGCGGAAGATACAAATTTAAGCAATTTATATGGCAACGGTCTCAGCGGCACTGCTTACGGAACGAACCTGATCTGCAAAGACAATGAAAACTACGGGGCAAGCGGGGGCTATTATATTGGCTATGGCTATACTCCGGGGTTTACATTGACATTCGAATTCAATAGCGACCGCGCCGTCGACGACGCAACACTCTTTTTGCGTATAGCTTCTGCCGTCGGAGAAATCAATTTAACAGATGAAGAATATATCATCGAAGTGAACGGGCGCGCCCTTTCTTATGGCGGCATTTGGTACCCTGCCGATGAGGGCGATCAAATCTCCTTTGGCGACTATGTTGCCGTCACCGGCGTTTCTCTTATGGAAGGAAATAATACGATCCGGCTGATCGTCAACAACGAAATTTATTGCGGCGGTTCTTCGTTGGCCACAACGCCGCTCGTCGACTGTATCAAAATCGAAACGAGTGCCACTTTAAGCTAAACAGAAACCCCGTTGCATAGGCAAACCGAATATAATTCACAAAGAGGCCCCGCCGCGCGCGGGGCCTCTTTTTATATATGTTCGAAATAGTTCCGCCGCCCGCACTTTTCCCTCTTTTCCCTTGCGGCGGCGTCAGCCGCCGAAGAGATAAAGGGCGGCGCGGGGCAACTTCAAAGACGCAAAACAGGCCGCGCGAGAGGGCTTCAAAAAATCGGACGAAAAAAATTCAAAAAATTTTGCAAAGCGCCAACAATTTGCGCCTTTGCGCTGTTGTATTGGTGTAACGAGAACCGGAACCGTTCACAAAAACAACCAAAAGGGAGAAAACACCATGAAAAAAATCGTTATGATCTTGTTGGCAATCGTGATGGCACTCGGGCTTTCGGTCGGTTTGATCGCCTGCAATGCGGGCGGCCCCGCGGGACAACAAAACGGCAACGGACACACCCACGTAAACGGCGCGGCGGACGCGACGCAGAGCAGATACGGATTCAGCGCGGCGACGGCCGGCTCCATCCTCTCGGCGATGAATGGCGGCAGCGCGCAGCAGCTGGCCGTGGCGAAGGGCTACAGCTTCGCACGCACAGAGGTGACGGACGAGGCGACGATCGCGACGCTCAACGACTATATGTTTTTGGTGGAAGGGCTGCTCGGCGACGGGGCGTTCGGCATGACGACGGAGGCATCCGACCGCGCGGAGTATGCGGTGAAGGCGACGGTCTCTTACCGCGACATCGAGGGCAACACCCTCTCGTACATCCTCTACTACAACGAGACGGAGCGGGGCGGCTACGGCGACCGCTACGATCGGGACGATTGGGACGATTGGGACGACCGCTATGACGACGATTGGGACGACCGCTACGAAGAGGAGCGCGTCTATGACATTGACGGCGTGATGCTGGTGGACGGCGCGGAATACGCCATCTACGGCCGCACCGAGGCTGAGAGCGAGTGGGACGAATCGGAGAGCGAGACGCAGTTCGTCGTGCAGATGGGCGGCACCCGCTCGATGGTGGTGACACAGGAGCAGGAGAGCGAAGGGCGGGAAACGGAAGAGGAGTACGCCTACGTCATCCGCGAAAACGGGCGCGTCGTCGAGCGGAGCGTGTTCAGCTACGAACAGGAAGGGAATGAGACGGAGATCGAGCTGCTGCTGACCAAGGACGGGCAGACGCAGAGCTTCTTCTTCGAACAAAACGGCCGCAGAGGCATCCGCATCTACGTGGGCAACCGCCAGGGCGGAAACGCGTACAACGTGCGCGTGGAGACGGGCGCAGACGGCAACTCGTACTACGTCTATGAGACGGTCGGCGGCAACTACCGCTTCGACAGGCCGGACTTCGACTGATCGTCCGGCGCGAGCAAGCGGCAGCTCAATCATAAAATATCCGGCGGGGAGGGCGACCTCCCCGCCTTTTGCGCACTTCTGCGCACTCTGGCGCCTCGCTCCCGCCATGCGGCCGCCCTCCCCTCCCGCGTGCAGCGCCGCCTTCGGCTGCACCGCTGACGCCATGCCGCCCGCGCCCCAGACGCACGCTTCCAAAATTTTATGAAAAAAAAGCACAGATTTGTGCTCTTTTTTTGAAGATTACTAAAAAATTCGCTTTATTCTTGTCAAAAAATATGCTATAATAAGAAAGATATATCGTACGCAGGGATGCGCGGAGGCTATTTTTACTCATGAATCTTCTCAGCCGTTTTACGAACGGGACTCGGTTTCGCGATTATAACGACTTTTACAATCACTTCAGCCTGAATGTGCCGGACAACTTCAACTACGCCTACGACGTAGTTGACGAATATGCGCGGCTCGAGCCGGGCAAGCGCGCCCTCGTGTGGTGCGACGACGCCGACAACGAGCGCACCTTCACCTTCGGCGACATCAAGCGCCTCTCGGACAAGGCCGCAAACTTTTTCCTCTCCTGCGGCGTGAACAAGGGAGACACGGTGCTGGTCATCCTCCAGCGCCGCTACGAGTACTGGATCACGCTGATGGCGCTCTCTAAGATCGGCGCCGTCGCCATCCCCGCGACGCACATGCTGATGAAAAAGGACCTCGTCTACCGCATGGAAAAGGCGGGCGCGAAGATGGTCGTCGCCGTCAACGAGGACGAGCTGTGCGACAACATCCGCAAGGCAATGGAAGAGGTGCCCTGCGTGCGCTGCGCCGCGACCATCGGCAAGCGCGAAGGGTTCATCGACTTTACCGAAGAGGTGGAAAAGCAGAGCGAGGTGCTCGACGTGCCCTACCGCGCCGAACGCACCGCCGACGACTACCTGCTCATCTACTTCACTTCGGGCACGACGGGCATGCCAAAGATGGTCACCCTGCCCCAGCGCTACACGCTCGGGCACATCGTGACGGCGCGCTACTGGCTCAACTGCATGGACGACGGCCTGCACTTCACCCTCGCCGAGACGGGCTGGGCAAAGGCGAGCTGGGGCAAGCTGTTCGGGCAGTGGCTGTGCGGCTCGGCCATCTTCGTGTACGACTTCCACGGCAAGTTCGACCCCGCCGCGCTGATGGAGCACATCGCGCGCTACAAGATCACCACCTTCTGTGCGCCGCCGACGGTGTACCGCTTTATGATCAAGTCGGACATGAGCAAGTACGACCTCTCCTCCGTCAAGTACATGATGACGGCGGGCGAGGCGCTCAACCCCGAGATCTACCGCCAGATCCGCATGAAGACGGGGCACCCCATCTACGAGGGATTCGGCCAGACGGAGACGACCGTCGTGTGCGGCACCTTTTCCGAATTTATGGAGATCAGGCCGGGCTCGATGGGCAGGCCCTCGCCGCTGTATTACGTGCAGCTGCTCAACAACGAGGGCAAGCCCGTAGAACAGGGCGAG
>CASEIS010000145.1 GCA_949287895.1 uncultured Bacillota bacterium | reverse complement strand
CGCCGCGAGGATGCCTTCGTCCAATTTTTTCTGCGCGCACAGCGGCTCGGCGGCGCGCAGCACCGCCTCGGCAAAGGGGCCGTAATGGTCGAGCCAGTGGCGGCAGCTTGGGTGCATCGTGTCGCCAAAGAGCTCGTTCGTGCAGGTGTGGATGGCGTGCAGCGCGCCCGTCACCTCGTCGGCGAAGGCCTCGCGCTTTCTTTTGCTCGCAAAGAACAGCCGCAGCGAGAACAGCCCGCTCTTCCCTTCGATGCGTTCCATGCCGTAGTAGTCGGCGGGGATGCGCGCGTCTGCCCTGCGCACGAAGAGGACGCGCGGCACGGGCACTGGGCAGTGCGCCCGCAGCAGGCGCAGGTCGTGCGCCTCCTTTTCCGCCATGCCGGGCGCGCACAGCAGCTTGACGACGAAAACTTGCCCGTCTGTCAGCGTCGCGAGGACGGCGCGGCCGAAGGAGCCTCCGCCCAAGTAGCGCACTTTGGCGGCTTCGCAGCCGCCATATTCTTCCGCGGCGATGCGCGCGCAGGCGACCGCCTGCTTTGGTTCGAGGGGGATGGGTTGGATGCGTCCGACGTTCACGGCAAGGCCTCCTTTTTTGGGTCGTCTGCAGCCATTATACCCCCGTTGCGTCCCGTTTGCAATGTCCGCAGCCGACCGCATTCTGTCCGCGCGCGGCCTGTTTTGCCGCGCGCGCCGCTGCTCGACCGTCCGTTTCGTCCTTTTCGGCGCCACGGCGTTGGTGTCAGGTGAAGGAACGGCGGTATTCGCCGGGCGTCATGCCGAACAGGGCGGCAAACTGTTTGTAGAGGCCGGAGGGATCCGCGTATCCCACTTCGGCGGCGATCGCTTCGACGGCCATCGGCGTCTCGGCGAGCAGTTTGGCGGCCATGCGCAGGCGGTATTCGTTGGCGAGCTGCGAAAAGCTCTTGCCCGTCGCGCGGCGGATGCGCCGCCCGGCGTAGTCTGCGCTGTAATGGCTGCGCGCGGCAAAGTCGGCGAGGGAGGCGGTGCGGAAGTGCGCGGCGAGGTAGCGCTCCAGCGCCTCGTCCGTGCGGGGAGGGTCCGCCTCGCGCGAGCGGCGCAGCTCTGTAAAGAGGAGCAGAAGGAGCGCGCCCGTCGCCCGTTCCGACAGCTCGTCCCCCTCCGTCTGTTCGCGCAGCAGTGCAAGCAGCAGGAAGCGGAAGGTCTCGTCCGACGGCGAAAAGAGGGTCGCGCTTCCTTCTTGCGGGCGGGAGAGAATGGCGAGCGCGTCGAACAGCGGCGGAGGGAGGATCAGTTTGAGGATCAGATCTTCCGCGCCCGCGCGCGCCAGCTTATGCACGGCCCCGGGCGCGAGCAGAACGGCTTCTCCCGCGCGCAGTCGCAGGGGCGGCGCGCCGGCAAAGCTCTGCGTGCACGTCCCGTGCAGCACGCAGATCAGCTCGTAAAAGTCCTGCGCGTGCAGGTAGGGGCGCTGGCTGGCGGTGTGTTTGCGGATGGCGAACCGGTCGGCGGTGCGGCGGGGCAGCACGGGCAGGTCGGGAAAGTGTTCCGCCGCAAAAAAGTCGGACGGGCGCAGCCGCATCTCTTGCGCCGCGCGCAGCAGTTCGTCCGCGTTGGAAAATTCCCGGCGTACGGCCGCGACGATCGCCTCGTCCGAACGGGCGGCGGCGCCGTCCTCCCGCTCCTGCCTGCCCAGCAGGTCGGCTATGTGTCCCTTCATGTGCGCATCCTCCTTTTACTCGATCGCGCGCCGTGCGGCCGCGCTTTGCTTCTCTCAAATTTCGCTGCAAAAGCGCTTTGCGCGCAAAAAACAAAAGGCGGAAGCCCCGCTTGCAGGGCTCCCGCGCATCGCTCGCTCAGTCGCGGCCGGGGCGGTGCCACCAACCGTCATCGTCGTCGTCATCATCGTCA
>CASEIS010000144.1 GCA_949287895.1 uncultured Bacillota bacterium | reverse complement strand
GGCGGCGATGGCATCGCGGTGCTTTTTCCGCGCGCCGCCCGTGACGCCGGCCAGCCGGTGCAGCCCCTCCGCCCCGCACAGCAGTCCCAGCCCCGCAAACACGAAGCCGAGCACGCGCGCCCAGAGGGTGCCCCACAGCAGGGCGAGCAGCGTTGCCCCCGCCGCCAGCGAGAGGGCGGCAAAGAAGAGCAGGCAGAGCAGGGCGGCGAGGGTGCGGGCGGAGAGGGCGCTCTCCGCCCGGCCGACGGCGTTCCACGCCAGCTCTAACCGTACCTGCAGCAGCTGCAGCGCGTCTTTCGCGGGCACGGCGTGCGGGCGGCGAAAGCGCAGGTGTACGATGTCCGCGTAGCGGCGGTCGGCGCGCCGCCCGACCTGTTCCCAGCCGAAATCTTCGCAGCAGCGGCGGAAGCGCTCCGCTTTGGCGCGCTTGACGTCCAGCGCGATGTAGTCGTAATCGAAATCTGCGGCAACGGTGCGCTTTTTCATTCCGGATCCTCCTCCCCTGCCCGATCGGGCATCGCGGCCGCGGCGCGCAGGTCGCGCAGACGCAGGCAGCCGCGCACGATCATCCAGACGGCCATCGCCGCCGTGACGACGACCGCGCCGAACCCGACGCACGCCTTGACGGCCGTCATGCCGTCCTCGCCGAAGGTCGCGAGCATGAGCACGGTGAGCGAGACGACCGAGGTGCAGGCATCGGCGATGTTGACCGCCCGCAGCGACTGCGTGACGGGATCTCCCCGCCGCCGCGAGCGGACGAGCTGTACGATGGCGCCAATCGCCTTGTAAAAGGTGTAGGCGGCGGTCGAAATGGCGTAGATCTCGCCGATCTCCCCGCTCTGCGCGCTGCGCCCGCCGATGATGAGCGCGGCGACGGCGGCGCCCATCGCGACTTCAAATACGAGCAGCAGCGCCCCGCAGCCGACGAGCACCTTCCACCGCGACATGAGGGAGGCGCGCGCGTCTCCCCCGCCGCGCCTGTGCAACCTGCGCGCGGCAAGCACGATGCCGCCGCGCAGCAGGATGAGCGCCATATAGTAGCCGGCAAGCGAGGCGTACCATACCGAGCGCCAGAGGGCGGCCATGACGGCGTTGAAGACCGCGAAGGCGACGTTGACGAGCAGAGACAGCGCCGAGAGCAGCACCGTCTTTTGGTCGTAATCTTGCGGGATAAAAGGGAAGGCGCGCATCAGCGGAGGACGGGGTAGGTGCGCAGCGCGTCTTCGACCAGCCCGATGCCGAGGTAGTTGTCGATGTACACCTCGTGCGCACTGCCGGCAAGGCGCACGCCGTGCGCGCCGTCTGCGACGGTAATGTGCAGATATCCCTGCCCGTCCGTGCGCGCGGTGACCGCCGCACCGCCGTCGAGGATGTAGGAGACCTCTGCGTCCGCGAGCGGCTGCCCGTCCTGCTCGACCAACAGCGTCGCGGTGTAGTCTTTGGGCGCATAGCTGCCGCCGTCCATGCGGATGCGGCCCTGCGGGCGGGCGTAGTCTGCAAGGCTGCCGCTCGCGAGGCAGGCCTCGAAGTAGGCGCGGATGATCTCCAGCTCGCCGCCCGGCTCGCCCAGCTTGGGCAGGGATGCGAGCATGGTGTAATTGTTGCCGCCGCTCATGATAAAGTTGTTGCTCGCCATGAGGATAATGCGCGTATCGTCGTCGCGGTCGAGCGGCTGCGCCTCGCCGTCGAGGGTGATGGACACGACCTTGTGTTCCCCCTCCCCCGCGTCGGGATCGAAGCGCACGGTAAAGCCGGACACCTGCAAGAAGCCGCCCGAGATCGCCGTTTGCAGCAGCATGCCGTTTTCATCCTGCCCGTCGAGCAGCGAACCGGAGACCTCCATCACCTCGTACAGGATCTTCGGGGTGATCTGCTTGATAAAAATGGTGTTGGAGAAGGGGAATGCGGAGACGAGGCTGCCGACGGTGACCTCCCCGTACGGGATGGCGGCGCGGATGCCGCCGCCGTTTTCCGCCGCGACGACGGGCGCGTCGATGCCCGTCTCCGCGGCGAACTGCTCGGCCGCGCTGCGGACGGCATCCGCGGCGAAGTCGCCGAAGTTTGTCTCCACCGCGCGCGTCATCGCGATCTCGCCGATCTGACCCGCCCAGAGGGTGAAGTCGATATCCCCCACCTTTTCGCCGAGCAGGCCCTCCTGCGACGCCTCGATCTCGGCCAATTTTGCCGCGACGGCGGCGTCCGGCTGCACGGAGGCGACGTCTTCATACGAAAGCAGCTCCTCCTCGACCGTCACCTCGCCGCCCTCGGCGGTCAGCGTCATCTTGCCGACCTGCGTCAGGCCGGTGCCCGTCTGCGCGATGAGCACGCCGTTCACCTCGCCGTTTTCGGTGGTGTGGCTGTGCCCGTCGATGATGGCGTCCAGCCGCCCCTCGTACTCGCCCGTCATCGCCTCGGCGAGTTCGACGCTCGTGCAGGTCGCGTCGCTGTTGCCCATGTGGCAGAGGGCGACGACGGCGTCCGCGCCCGCCGCCTCGAGGGCGTCGATCTGCTCCTTCGCCGTCTCGATCTCGTCGCGGAAATCGAGGTCGCCCACCAGCGCGGGGTTGGTGGAGGTGCGGGTATCCGCCGTCGTCAGCGCAAAGATGCCGACCTGCAGCCCGCCGCTCTCGAGGATGACGCTGCAGCCGTCGTTCCCCTCCTGCACGCCCGCGAGCAGCGGCTCGTCGCCGTCATAGACGTTGGCGGCGAGCATGGGGAAGTCTGCGCGGCGCGCGTTTTGAAGCAGGTTTTCGGTGCCGAAGTCGAACTCGTGGTTGCCGAGCGCCATCGCGTCGTAGCCGGCGAGGTTGAACAGGTCGATGACGTCCGCGCCCTGCGTCAGCGAGGCGACGGGCAGCCCCTGCGTCGCGTCGCCCGCGTCCACGAGCAGCGCGCCCTCCGTCTGTTCTTTGAGCGCGGCGACGCGTGCGATGCCGATGATGCCGTCCTCCTCGCTCTCCTGCAGGTAGCCGTGCGTATCGTTGGTGTGGAAGATGACCGCCTGCCCCTCGGCAGGCTGCTCTTCGGGCGGCTGCGGCGCGCAGCCGGAAAAGCCGAGCACCGACATGGACAGCGCCAATACCGCCGCCGAAAATGCGGAAAACGTCTTCTTCATCTGTCTCTCTCCTGTACTTGCATCGATAGCTTCATTATATCGGCGGCGGGGAAATTTGTCAAGAAAAACCGCTCTTTCCCCCTCGTTTGCATGCCCGCACGGGCGGCATTGCGCCCCTTCGGCGACAGCGGCGCCGGGGAAGGGCGACAATGCGGCCGCGCGGCGGGCCGAAAGGCCCGCCGCGCGGAACAACTTGCGCTTTCCCTTCAAAAAAACAGAGAGATCAGGCGGAGAAATAGTCGCGCACCAGCTCTTTGCCGCCCGCGCGCGCGGCGACGCCCCCCTCGATGAGGAAAGCGACGTCGCACAGCGCCTCGGCGCAGCGCACGTCGTGGGTGATGGTGACCATCGTGTTGCCCGTCTGCTTATGCAGCTCGTTCAGCACCTCCACCATCCGGCACAGCCCGTCGTAGTCCTGCCCGACCGTCGGCTCGTCGAGCAGCAGCACCTCGGGCGCGCAGGCGGCGACCGCCGCGATGGACACGCGGCGCTTCTGCCCCTCCGAGAGGGACTGCGGGTGCCGCTCCCACAGATGTTTGACGCCGAACAGTTCGGCGACTTCGGCGGCGTACGCCTCGCTCTTTGCGCCGAAGCAGACCTCCTGCCGCACGGTGGGCATAAAGAGCTGGTAGTCGGGATTCTGGTACACGACGCCGACCTTTTTGAACCAGGCGCGGCTGCCCTTGGGCTTTTGCTTGAACTTTTCGTCGATGTACTGTGTAATTTTTCCGCTGGTCGGCTTATAGAGGCGGGCGATGAGGCGCAGCAGCGTCGTCTTGCCACAGCCGTTTTCGCCCAGGAGGACCGTTCTGCTCCCCTTCGGGATGTCGAGGGTGACCTCTTTGAGGATCCGGCGCTCCTTTTTGACCGAAAAGGCGACCTTGTCGAGCGCGAACAGCGGCTCTGTGCCCGCAAAGACGGGGCAGCCGTCCTCGATCTTCGCCGTCTGCGCCTGCAGGTAGGCGGCCTTGTCGCCGACCTTTTTGACCGCCTTGTTGCCGATGTGCCAGACGGTATCGACGTAGGGCAGCACCATGTCGAGGCGGTGCTCGATGACGACGACGCAGTAGCCCGCCTTGGCGAGCGAGCGCAGCGTGCCCATCAAAAGTTTTGCCCCGTCTTTATCGAGGTTGGCGAGCGGCTCGTCTAAAATGACGATACGCTGCCCCATCGCGAGGGTGCTTGCCGTGATCAGCCGCTGCTTCTGCCCGCCCGAAAGGGTACGGCACTTCCACTGCGGGTCCAGCTTCATGAGGTCGCAGACGATCTCGATCTGTTTTTGGATCTTATCGGGCGGGAATGCGAGGTTTTCACAGCCGAAGGCGATCTCGTCCTCGACGATCTTTTGGATGATCTGCTCGTCCGCATTCTGCAGCACGACGCCCACCTTGCGGCAGATGTCGCCCATCTTCCTGCCCCTGATGCTCTCGCCGCCGACGTACACTTCGCCCGAAAGCTGCCCGTAGTTGACGTTGGGGATGATGCCGCTGACGATGTACAGGAGGGTGCTTTTCCCCTCCCCCGAGTGTCCGGAAAGCAGCGTCACTTCCCCGTATTCGGCGGTAAAGTTCGTGTCTTCGAGGATGTTCGTCTTGCCGTCGTAAGAGAAGCTGACGCCTTTGAATTGGATCGCGCTCATAACACTGCCGCAAGCACCGCGCCCGCGGCCAGCCCTATGATAAAGACCGCATCCGACAGCGCGACGCTCTCCTTTTTATAGATGGTATAGCGCGCCTTGCCGAGCGCAAAGCCGCGCGTCTCGACCGAAAGCGCGAGGGTATCCGAAATGTTCACCAGCCGCATGACGAGGGGGACCAAAAAGGCGCGATACAAGATCTTCGGGCTCCAGATGCTGCCCGCGCCGCGCGTCTTCATCGCCTCGCGCACGCGCGCGATCTCGCCCTTCAACATGGGAACGAAGGACATGGCGATGAGCATGCCGAGGGTGACCGAGCGGGGCATATGTACCTGCGAGAGGGAGCGCGTCATGCGCACGGGCGCCGTAGACATGCCGGGCACGATGGCGAGGAAGACCGCCCCGAAGCGGTTTGCCATCGCCCAGCCCGCATCGGGCGTGCCCGTCGCGCCGTAGAAGATGGCGAAGAAGATGCCCGCGACGACGACGTAGAGGGGCAGCGCGCGCAGGCAGGACCTGCCGCAGCCGAACAGCGCCAGCCACACGAAACACCCCGCCAAAAAGAGGGAACAGGCGAGCAGGTCTTTCGCGATCACGAGGCCGAAGATGATGATGAACAGCCCCGAGAGGATGGCGACGAGGGGGTAGAGCTTTTTGTTCCGAAGCGTCATTACTTTTTCATGACTCCCGCTTTTTTAAGCTCGCGCGCGATGAACACGCCGATGAGCGCGCCGACAAAGCAGATCGCCAGCACTGCTATGCTCATGCCGACGGCCATGCCCGCAGACGAGCCGATAAACGCGTTGACCGCCTGCCCCTCTTCGCCCGTCCAAGAATACAGGAAGCGGTAATACAGGTACAGGAAGGGGAGCGTGACGGGGAAATAGACGGTGCCCGCGAACAGGCAGGCGCCGTCTTTGCGGTAGCCGCGGAAGATGAGCAGGACCAGCCCTTCGGCGATGACCGCGCAGATGAGGATGCACACGAACATGACCGCGTTCATGAACACGAGCACCACGCCGCAGCAGAGCGACATGAACAGCAGCGCGCCAGGCTTGCGCACCTTCATCATGCCGATGACGGGGAAGATGGAGAACTGCAGGCCGAGGCAGACCTGGATGATGCCGAACACGGGGATCTGCCCGACGAGGGGCATGATCGCGCCCGTCACCAGCATGCACGCCGCCATGATCGCGAGGAAGACGATGTCTTTGATCTTATACTTGCGGAAGATCTTGTTTTCGTCGTCCGCCTCTCCGGCGGCAGGGCGGGCGGCCTCCGCAGCCGCCTCCGCGGGTTTGCTCTCCGCGATCTCTTCCGTATTCGAGATGAGCGCCTGCGCAGCGTCCTGCTCGCGCGCGGCGGGAGCCGCCTGTCCTTCGATCGCCTTTTTTTCTGTTTCGTTCATAGATTACCTCAATTTTATAAGCCAAAGTATTGTGACGCATACGTCCCCTGCCCTAAAACCGCGAAGATGCGAGCAAGACAAGGAACGCGCGGCTTTGCGAGGGGAGCGTACACAGACGTACGTGACCCGAAGCGAAACGCAAGCGTGACACCGTATTGCGACGCATATACGCGGTTTTAAGCCTCGCGCATGATCCCACCGTCAACACGATAGATCCGGTCCGCGATCGCCATGGTCGACTCGCGGTGCGACACCAGGATGATGCTCTTTTTGCTCTTTTGTTCGGCGAGGGACTTTAAGATCATGCCCTCGTTGATGGAATCGACGTTGCTCGTCGGCTCGTCCAACAGGATGAGCTGGCTGCCCTTCAAAAAGGCGCGCGCGAGGCCGATGCGCTGCTTTTCGCCCGCCGAGAGGTTGTCTCCCATCGCGCCGACCTGCGTCTTGTACCCTTCGGGCAGCGTCATGATGAAGTCGTGCACGGAGGCCATCTTGCAGGCGCGTTCGAGCTCCTCCTGCGTGGCGTCCGGCTTGGCGATGCGCAAATTATCCTCGATGCTCTCGTCGAAGAGGTAGGTTGTCTGCGAGACCATCGTCACGTTGTCCAACAGGTCGTCAGAATCGATCTCGTCGACGTCGATGCCGTTGTAGTCGATCCGCCCCTTGTCCTTCTCCCAGAAGCGGAGCAGCAGCTTCAGGAAGGTAGACTTGCCGCAGCCGCTCTTGCCGACGATGCCGACGATCTCTCCCTTTTCGGCGTGCATGCACACATCTTTGAGGACGGGCGCATCCCCCGCATACGCGAACGAGAGATCGCGGACGTTCAGGTCTTCATACTCGAACGTCTCGCCGCCCCGCACCGGCGTGACGGCGGGCTTTTCTTCGAGCAGGTCGAGGACGCGGTCGCCGCTGGCGAAGGTCTGCGTCAGGTTGCCGGGCAGGGCAGACACCGCCAGCACCGGCCCGAAGCTGCCGAAGATGGTCACGACGCCGATGAGCATCCTGCCGAGGTCGAGAAGCTGAAGATGTACGAGCAGGATGCCGACGACGAGCGCCGCCGCGATGAACAGCGTGACGAGCAGCTCGGTGGCGGCGGACGCCTTGGTGATGCCGCGCTTCATCTTTTTCGTCTCTTGCAGGAGGATGTCCGAACGGCGGTCGACCTCCGCTTCGCGGTCCTTTTCGGCATTGTTGAGGACGATGTCCTTGATGCCCTTGATGGAATCGAGGAAGTAGGCGTTGAAGGAGGCGAACTCCCTGCGGTAGTTGACGCCGGACGCCTTGAGCTTGCCCGAGGATACGAGCGGAACGGCGATGCCGATGACGAGGAAGCCCGCGAGTGCGACGAGCGCGAGATACCAGCTCGCGACGAAGCCGACGAACAGGAACACGGCGAGCGAAACCAAGACCGCGATGCAGATGGGGGAAATGGTGTGCGCGTAGAACACTTCGAGCGTCTCGATGTCTGACGTGATCATGGCGATGATGGAACCCTTTTGCTTGCTTTCGAGCTTTGCGGGGCAGAGCACGCGCAGCGCGCCGAAGATCTTGTCGCGCAGCACGGCGAGCAGCTTGAAGGCGATGTAGTGGTTGGAATACTGCTCGAGGTAGCGCAGCCCGCCGCGGACGACGCCGCAGCCGACGGCGAGCCCGATGATCCAGCCCCACGCGAGCGGAACTTCTGCGCACAGCCCCAAAATGCCGAGCGCCTTGGCGACGCCCGCCGCGCCGAAGATGGTGACGCCCATCGCGGCGACGAAGCCGAGCGAGCCGTTGATGACGGCGAGGACCATGATGTAGGCGAGGCTGCCCAAAAGGAGGATGAGGCTGGCCATGATCTTGGCGCCGCTTCTGCGAAGTTTTGTCTTCATGCCCTCACCTCCCCGGTAGGCGCTCCGGCCGCGCCCGCCATATCTCTGTAGCCCTCTTCCAGCCGCTTCTGCGCCTCGAACAGCTTCGCGTAGCCGCCGCCCGCCTGCATGAGC
>CASEIS010000143.1 GCA_949287895.1 uncultured Bacillota bacterium | reverse complement strand
GCTGATGAAGGCGGGCTTCGAGACGCTGGTCGAGGCGGGCTATGACCCCCGCAACGCCTACTTCGAGTGCATCCACGAGATGAAGCTGATCGTCGATCTCATCTACAAGGGCGGCTTCTCCCTCATGCGCTACTCCATCTCAGATACGGCGGAGTTCGGCGACTACGAGACGGGCAAGCGCATCATCACCGACGAGACCAAGAAGGAGATGAAGAAGATCCTCGAAGAGATCCAGGACGGCACCTTTGCCAGCAAGTGGATCGCCGAAAACAACAACGGCCGTGCCCACTTCAACGCAAAGCGCGCGATGGAGGCTTCTCACCAGCTGGAAGAAGTCGGCAAAGAGCTGCGCAAGATGTATTCTTGGAGCAACGAAATGGAAGTTATGTAAGGCCGCAAGCCTTCGCAGGGCCCCCGCTTCGGCGGAGGCCCTCTTTTGTTGCGCGGGGAGCCCTCTCTTATCGTGAAGGGGCTCCCTTTCTGCCGCTGCGGGGCCTTTTCAGGAGGGGGCCCTTTTTGATCGCGCGGGGGCGCGGGCGGGCGCGCGCACGACATTTTAATAGGGGAAGGGGCAGGGAGAGCAAACTTTCAAAAATATTCTCGCATTTTAATTGAAATGTACGCGGAAAAATGGTATAATGAAGACAATAACGAAAAGCGGCTTTTTTGCCCGCAGAAGGGAGTATCTGTTTTGAGTAATTCGGGAAAAAAGGGAAATAACAAGAAAAAAGAGGGGGCGCGTGTACTCACGCGAGAGACGGTCGGGCTGGTGCTCGCGCTGTTCACGCTCGTCGCGCTGGTCATGTTCGTCTCGCGCGGCGCCATCTTCGGCGAAGTGGGGGAGGCGGTCAGCTCCTTCCTCCTGGGCGTGTTCGGCTACGCGACGTTCGTCGTGTTCGGCCTGCTCGCCTACGCGAGCGTCGCGCTCGTCTCCGGCAAGACCGTCAAGGCGTCCGCAGGTGCGGTCGTCTTTTCGGCACTGCTCGTCCTGTTCGCGTTCTGCCTCGCGCACACCATCACGGCGGCCGTCGGCGGGCTCGCGTATGAGGGCTACGGCGCCTACCTCGGCGACTGCTTCGCCGCGGGCGAGGGCGGCTTCGGCACCTCGATGGCGGGCGGCGCGCTGTGCGGCCTGATCGTCTACCCCGTCGTGCGCCTGACCACCGACATCGGCGGCTACATCATCTTCTCGCTGCTCATCCTCGGCGCGGCCTACTTCCTGTACGCCGGCCTGCGCGATTCTTCTGCCGCCGCGCCCCGCGCGCGTGCGGGCAAGCCGCGCGCGTCGCAGGCTAAGGGCGCTTCGTCCATCTATGCGGGCGAGGCCTCGGCCGCACCCGTGCAGCCTCCGCAGACGGCCGACCCGTACTACCCGCAGCCGCCGCAGGCCGCGCAGCCGCAGCCCGCGCAGCCGCAGGCCGCACGGCAGCCGCAGGCACAGCAGCCCATGCAGCAGCAGTATGCGCCGCAGCAGCCCATGCAGCAGCAGTATGCGCCGCAGCAGCCCATGCAGTCCAACCACATGTATGTGGGGGATGATACCTTCGCGTTCAAGACCCGCCGCGAGCTGCGGCAGGAGTCTCGCCGCGAGCGTGAAGAGCGCCGCGCGCGCGAGGAAGAAGAAAAACTCTCGCCCGAAGAGCGCGCTCATCGCCTGCTGTATCCGAACCGCCCCATGCCCAAATTCGACAAAAAGAAGCAGCAGCCCGCAAAGCCCGCTTCTTCTTCCGCCGCCAAAAAGGACGGGTACAACAACTATATCAACAACCGTATCTACGACGACAGCTCCTATTTCAACGACCGCTCGCGCGGCACCATCTCCCGCGAGCAGTATTCGAAGAACTTCAGCAACACGCGCAGCATCTTAGAGGGGCACGAGCTCTCCAGCCCCCGCTCGCCCATCCCGCAGCCCGTCGACCCGTCCTTGCAGCAGCAGGCTGCAGAACAGGCCGCGCAGCCGCAGGGCACGCAGCCGCAGGGAGAGACCTTCTCGCAGATGTTCCCCGAGGGGAACGCGCCCGCGGCGGAGCTTCCCAAAAAGATTCTCTCCGACGATCGTCCCTCCGCGCCCGCCCAGCCGGACGTTCCCGTCTCCACCTATCGGCAAGACGGCGACTTCTACCGCAAGAACGACCGCGGCGACGCCGCGCCCGGCTTTGATACGCACAGCCCCATCTCTTCCTTCCTCGACGGCTCGTTTGCGGCCGAGCGGGGAGAGGATGCGGGCATCTCCTCGCACGACGTGCAGATGAGCAGCCAGGGCGACGAGTCCGGCTTCGACGCGAGCGACTTTGCCCGCCGCATCGGGCTGGGCGGCGCGGCCTCCCGCCGCACCGAGAGCGCCTTCCCCGCGCAGGAGCCCGCCCGTGAGACGCGCCTGCCCGATAACTTCCCGCCCATGACGCGGCGCACCGACGAGCCCGCGCGCGATAACTTCCCGCCGATGACCCGCCGCACGGACGAATCTGTCAGAGACGTGTTCCCTGCGGACGACCGCTCCCGCCTGCGCGGCGAGCGCCCGCAGCCCGCGCCCGACGCGAACGCCTCCTTCGATGCGCCCGCGAGCGGCCGCATCCTCGGCCGCACGCAGGAACCGCCCGCCGACAACGGCAGGCTGTTCGGCGGAACGGACGCGAACGCCTCCTTCGGCGAGCCCGCAAACGGCCGCATCCTCGGCCGCACCGAGGGCAATACGGCGGAGCCGCCCCGCGACGACCGCTTCGCGCGCTTCGAGCAGGAGGACGGCATCATCATCGGCGACCGCGCCCGCACCGAGCAGCAAGCGCCGCCCGCGCCGCCCGTCGAGGAAGAGCGCTCGGCGCTCCGCCCCATCACCGACGAGCTGGATTCGGCGGTCAACCTCTTTGACGACGAGCCGCCCGCGCCTTCCGCCGTGCCCGGCGCCGTAGACGCGCTCGAGGCGGCAGAAGCGGCGCAGCCGCCCGCGCGGTCCCGCCGCGCCAAGCCGGCGGCAGAGGAGACGCGCCCGCGCCATATCTACGCCCGCTACAACCCGCCGCCTCTGTCTCTGCTCAAAGATTACCCCAACACCCTCGCCGAGGACAGCGAGGAAGTGCAGTTCAATAAAGAGACCATCGTCGAGACGCTGTACAACCTGCTGCGCATCGAGACGCAGGTGGTGCGCGTGACGCAGGGCCCCTCGGTCACCCGCTACGACATCGAGATCCCCGCCAACGTGCAGACGGCCCGCGTGCTCGGCTGCGACCGCGAGCTGGCCATGCGCCTGCGCGCCCGCGACGGCGTCAACGTGCAGACCAACTACGAGAACGGCTCCATCAGCATCGAGGTGCCCAACAAGCAGCGCGCGACGGTCGGGCTCAAAGAGATCATCACCTCGCCCGATTTCGTCAACGCCAAGCCCAATTCGCTCATGTTCGGCATGGGCAAGGACATCGAAGGGCGCGCGGTGTGCGGCGACATCTACAAGATGAAGCACCTGCTCGTCGCCGGCGCGACCGGATCGGGCAAGAGCGTCTGCCTCACCTCGCTCATCGTCAGCCTGCTCTACAAGTACAGCCCCGAGCAGCTCCGCCTCATCCTCATCGACCCCAAGCAGACGGAGTTCAGCATCTACGAAAAGCTGCCCCACCTGATGATCAACGAGATCATCAGCGAGCCGGCCAAGGTCATCTCCGTGCTCAACTGGGCGATCAACGAGATGGAGCGCCGCTACACCCTGTTCAAGGAGCGCACCCGCCAGGGCACGATGGTGCGCGACATCGACGGCTACAACGCTTCCCTCGGCAAAGACGAGGAAAAGCTCCCCAAGATCGTCATCATCATGGACGAGGTCGCCGACCTCATGGCGGTCGCCAAAAAGGACGTCGAGGACCGCGTCCAGCGCCTGACGCAGAAGTCGCGCGCGGCGGGCATCCACCTCGTTCTCGCGACGCAGCGCCCGTCGACGGACGTCATCACGGGCGTCATCAAGGCCAACCTGCCCACCCGCATCGCCTGCAAGGTCACGCAGGAGGTCGATTCGCGCACCATCCTCGATTCGTCCGGCGCCGAAAAATTGCTCGGCCGCGGCGATATGCTGTACAAGACGGACACCATGACCTTCCCCCGCCGCCTGCAGGGCGCCTGGCTTGACGACGAGGAGGTCTCCAACGTCGTCTCGTATATCAAAGAGCACAACGAGGCGTACTTTGACGACCGCGTCGCCGACTTCATCAACAACGAGCACGGCGGCAGCGTGGGCGGCGGCGACGGCGACGACAGCGTCGAGGCCGTCTACATCGAGGCGCTCAAGTACGTCGTGTCCATCGGCCAGGCCTCCATCTCCATGATCCAGCGCCGCTGCTCGGTCGGCTATCCGAAGGCGGGCAAGATCATCGAGTGGATGGAAAACATGGGCTATATCTCCACCTTCGACGGTTCCAAGGCGCGCAAGGTGCTGCTCACGCAGGAAGAATTTGACAGCAAATACGGCGACTACGGTGTGTAATGAGCATACTCGACAATAAAAAATTTGGGATGATCTCCCTCGGCTGCGATAAAAACCGCGTGGACGCCGAGCGGCTGCTCGGCGAGATCCGCGCGCGCGGCTATACCATCACCGACGATATCGCCGAAGCGGAGATCCTGCTCGTCAACACCTGCGCCTTCCTCAACGAGGCGCGCAAGGAGGCGATCGACACCGTCCTCGAGTGCGACGAATACCGCCGCGCGGGCAAGCTCGAAAAGCTGGTCGTCACCGGCTGCCTGCCCGAAAAGTTCGCGGCGGAGCTGTTCCCGTCGCTGACGGAAGGGGACGTATTCCTCGGCTGCGGCGACGCCGACATCCTGTTCGACGCGCTCGAGCGCTCGTACCGCGAGGGCAGGGTCAACGCCGTCGGCAGCGGCGGCGAGTGGAAGGGGCAGCGCGTGCTCACCACGCCGCTGCACTACGGCTATCTGAAAATTGCGGACGGCTGCAGCAACCACTGCACCTACTGCCTCATCCCCAAGATCCGCGGCAAGTACCGCTCCGAGCGGATGGAGGACCTCGTCGCCGAGGCGCAGTCTCTGGGCGAGCTGTCTGAGCTCATCCTCGTCGCGCAGGACACCACCCGCTACGGCGAGGACCTGTACGGCGAAAACAAGTTCGTCGAGCTCATCCGCCGCCTGTCCGCGCTGGACACGGTGGGCAGCATCCGCCTGCTGTATTGCTACCCTGAGGTCATCTCCGATGCCCTCATCGACGAGGTCGCGCAAAACGACAAGGTCGTCAAATACCTCGATATCCCCCTCCAGCACAGCGAGGACCGCATCTTAAAATTGATGAACCGCCGCGGCACCCGCGCCTCCTACCTCGCCCTGGTCGAAAAGCTGCGCGCTCGCATCCCGGGCGTCGCCATCCGCTCGACGTTCATCGCCGGCTTCCCCTCGGAAACGGCAGAGGAGAGCGAAGCGCTCGCTTCCTTCCTGCGCGAGGCCAAGCTGACCAACTGCGGCTTCTTCGCCTACTCGCGCGAGCCGGATACGCCCGCCTACCGCCTGCCCGGGCAGGTGTCGGCGCGCGTCAAGTCCGACCGCGTCCGCGCTCTATACGCCGTGCAGCGGAAGATCTCGGCAGAGTTTCTTCGCACCAAAGTGGGCACCGCCGTCGACGTGCTGTGCGACGGCGTCGACTACGAGGGCGGCCGCTTCGTGGGGCGCGCGTATTGGAGCGCGCCCGATATCGACGGCAAGGTCTACTTCCGCGCCCCCTTCGCGGAGCAGGGGCAGACCTACCGCGTCCTCATCACCGAGGCGGACAGCTACGACCTGTTCGGCCAAACGGAGGATTATGAATGAACCTGCCCAATAAGATCACGCTGACGCGCATCTGCCTCATCCCGGTGTTTGCGCTCGTCTTTTTGCTGGAAGTCATCCCGTACCGCGGGCTGATCGCCTGCGCCGTCTTTGTCATCGCGGCGTGTACCGATTTTTTGGACGGCTACATCGCGCGCTCGCGCGGGCTGGTCACCGATCTCGGCACATTTCTCGACCCCATCGCGGATAAAGTGCTCGTCTCGACGGCGCTCATCCTGCTGCTCGCTACGCCCGCCTCGTGGAACTTCCTCGAACTCGGCGGCTGGCTGCCCCCCGTGCTGGGGGTGTGCGTCGCGCTCATCCTCGCGCGCGAGCTCATCATCGGCGGCCTGCGCATGGTCGCGGCCGGCAAGGGCGTCGTGCTCGCGGCGGACATGATCGGCAAGGTCAAGACGACGGTGCAGGACATCGCCGTCGCCGCGCTGCTCGCCGCTGCCGACATCTTCGCCCTGCACGAACTCGTCGGCAAAGTCGTCTGTGCGGCCGGGCTCATCCTGCTCGCAGCCGCCACGGTGCTCACCGTATGGTCGGGCATCGTCTACCTTGTCAAAAATCGAAAAGTACTGCAAGAAGAAAAAGTATGAAAAACGCATGTATCGTCATCCGGGATAAAGAACAACACTTTGTCGGCGGCGAGTTTGAACCCGTCGTCGGCGCGCTCATCGACGGCGGCTATGCGCCCGACCCCATCCTGTTTGTGGCCGATGACGACGTGCGCGCCTTCTCGCAGGCGCTGACAGATTATAAAAACGCGGCGGACAACCTGTTCGTCATCGCCCCCGGCGACGCCGCGGCCGCGCTGCGCCTGCGCGTGTGCGAGATCCTATCCGCCGCCATCCCGCAGGGCTGGGTGGTGGAAAAACAGAAAAAGCCGATCGCCTGCCTCGCGGGCGGCGAAAAGGGCGCGCAGATCGTGCGCGACGAGGTCATCCCGTATTTAGACAACCGCTACGCCGTGCAATATGCCAAGGTGGTGCTGCGCGCCGTCGGCGCCCCCGCCGAAACCGTCGACCCTCTCCTGCGCGAGGCGGAAAAGCGGAGCGCGGGGCAGCTGCGCGTGCATTTGAGCGAGCGGGCAGGGGACCAGCGCTTCGAAGTCATCTACGACAACGCCGCCCCCAAGATGCTCGTCGACGACGTGACCCGCCTGCTTTTGACCGGGCTGGGCGACCACATCTACGCCGCCGACGATACCCCGCTCAACCGCCGCATCGTCGAGCTGCTCGCCCTGCGCGGGATGAAGCTGAGCGTCGCTGAGTCCTTCACGGGCGGCGGCATCGCGCAGCGGATCATCGAGGTGCCGGGCGCGAGCAAGGTGCTCTTCGAAGGGGTCGTCGCCTACGACAACGGCTCGAAGATGAAGCGCCTGGGCGTGCGCGATTCGACGCTGCACAACCAGGGCGCCGTGTCCGACGAGACCGCCTACGAGATGGCGGCAGGGCTGATCACCTCGGGCGACTGCGACGTCTCCATCGCCACGACGGGCATCGCCGGCCCGCAGTCTGACGGCACCAACAAGCCGGTGGGGCTGTGCTTCATCGCCGTCGGCACCAAAGAGACGGTGTACGTCTACAAGTACAACTACACGGGCGGCCGCGAACAGATCACCGAACGCGCGATCACGCAGGCGCTCTATCTGCTGTACAAGCAGCTCAAGTGATCATGGATCAAAAACTGCGGCGCGCCGCTGCGCGCCGCGCATTTCAGTATCGACCGGAGAACAGACATGGAGAATAAAAAACCGCAGGATCAGGAAAAACTCAAGGCGCTGGACCAGGTCCTCGCCCAGATCGAAAAGCACTACGGCAAGGGCGCCATCATGAAGCTGGGCGACGCCGCCGGCAACACCGATATCGACGTCATCCCGACCGGTTGCCTCTCGCTGGATATCGCCCTCGGCATCGGCGGCATCCCGCGCGGGCGCATCGTCGAGATCTACGGCCCCGAGTCTTCGGGCAAGACGACGGTCGCCCTGCACGCCATCGCGCAGGCGCAGAAGGCGGGCGGCATCGCGGCGTTCGTCGACGCCGAGCACGCGCTCGACCCCGTCTATGCCAAAAAGCTGGGCGTCAACCTCGAGGACCTGTACGTCTCCCAGCCGGATACCGGCGAGCAGGCGCTTGACATCGTCGACGCCCTCGTGCGCAGCGGCGCGGTCGACCTGATCGTCGTCGACTCGGTCGCGGCGCTCACGCCCAAGGCGGAGATCGAGGGGGATATGGGCGACTCGCACGTCGGCCTGCAGGCCCGCCTCATGTCGCAGGCGCTGCGCAAGCTGACCGGCTTCATCAACAAGTCGAAGACGTGCGTCATCTTCATCAACCAGCTGCGCGAAAAGGTGGGTGTCCTGTTCGGCAATCCGGAAACGACGCCCGGCGGCAAGGCGCTCAAATTCTACGCCAGCATCCGCATCGACGTGCGCAAGGGGGAGGCCCTGAAGGACAGCGAGGGCATCATGGGCAACAAGACCAAGGCCAAGATCGTCAAAAACAAGCTCGCGCCCCCCTTCAAGACGGCGGAGTTCGACATCCTCTACGGCGAGGGCATCTCGCAGGAGGGCTGCATCATCGACCTCGGCGTCGCCTGCGACGTCATCAACAAGAGCGGCGCATGGTTCTCGTATGAAGGGGAAAAGGTCGCGCAGGGCCGCGAGCGCATGCGCGAATGGCTGCGCGCCAACCCCGAACTCTCGCACGAGATCGAGGAGAAGATCCGCGCGGCTTACCGCCCCGCCCGCGACGAGGCGGCGGCCGAAGAACAGGCGGAGTAAGCGATGAAGCACGGATTTGTCAGGGTCGCCGCCGCGACGCCGCGCATCCGCGTCGCCGACACCCGCTATAATGCCGAAAGCATCCTGTCCAGCCTCGCGCAGGCGAAAGGACAGGGGGTCGAGCTGCTCGTCTTCCCCGAGCTGTGTGTGTGCGGCTATACCTGCGGCGACCTGTTCGGGCAGGACGTGCTGCTGCGCGGCGCACAAGAGGCGCTGCAAACTGTCGCCGCCGCCACGAAGGATGCGGGCATGCTCGTCTTTGTCGGCGTCCCGCTGCAGGTCAACGGCGTGCTGTACAACTGCGCGGCCGCGCTCTGCGGCGGCGAGGTGCTCGCCTTCATCCCCAAGCGCCACCTCCCCAACTACGCCGAGTTTTACGAAAAGCGCAACTTCCAGCCGTACACCGGCGAAAATATCCGCGTCCCCTTCGGGGAAAAGGAAGTGCCCTTCGGCAGCAAGATCGTATTCCGCTGCCGCGAAGAGCGCGACTTTACCGTCGCCGCCGAGCTGTGCGAGGATCTCTGGGTGCCTGCGCCGCCCTCCGTCGCGCATGCGCTCGCGGGGGCGAACATCATCGTCAACCTCTCCGCCAGCGACGAGACGGCGGGCAAGGCGGAGTACCGCCGCCTGCTCGTGCGCGCGCAGTCTGCCAAAACGGTGTCCGGCTACGTCTATGCGGACGCAGGCGACGGCGAATCGACCACCGACATGGTCTTTTCCGGCCACGACCTCATCTGCGAAAACGGCGAAATGCTCGCCGAAAGCACCCTCTTCGCAAACGGCATCGTCTGCTCGGAGATCGACGTCTCCCGCCTCGCCTACGAGCGCCGCCGCATCAACACCTTCTACGACGCCTCAGATCTGCGCGGGTACGAAACGATCGACTTCTCGGCCGGCGCAGATTGGGATGCGCTCGCCCGCAAGGTCGCCCGCCTCCCCTTCGTTCCGGAAGGGGACGCCCTCGGCCGCCGCGCCGAGCTCATCCTCTCCATGCAGGCGGCGGGGCTCAAAAAGCGGCTGGAACACACCCGCGCGCAGGCGGCTGTGGTCGGCATTTCGGGCGGGCTTGACAGCGCCCTCGCGCTGCTCGTGTGCGTGCGCGCCTTCGACGCGCTGCAAAGAGATCGCAAGGGCATCCTCGCGGTGACCATGCCCTGCTTCGGCACCACCGACCGCACCTTTCAAAATTCGCTGCGGCTGATGCAGGCGCTGGGCGTCACCTCCCGCACCATCCCCGTCGCCGACGCCGTGCGCGGCCACTTTGCCGACATCGGCCACGACGAGCAGGTGCGCAACGCCGCCTACGAGAACGCGCAGGCGCGCATGCGCACGCTGGTGCTGATGGACCTCGCCAACGATACAAACGGCCTGGTCGTCGGCACGGGCGATTTGAGCGAGCTCGCCCTCGGCTGGGCGACGTACAACGGCGACCATATGTCCATGTACGGCGTCAACGCCTCCGTCCCCAAGACGCTGGTCAAGCACCTCATCCGCCACGAGGCGAAGCGGCTTGCAGGGGAGGCGCAGGCGG
>CASEIS010000142.1 GCA_949287895.1 uncultured Bacillota bacterium | reverse complement strand
GTACTCGCTCTCCTTCTGCGTGTTCAACCTCATCCCGCTGCCGCCGCTGGACGGTTGGCGGCTGGTAGAGGCGCTCAACCATCGCCGCGGCAAGGTGTTCCGCTTCTTTCAGCGGTATGGCTATATCATCCTGCTCGTCCTCATCGGCATCCATTTCCTCGTGAACATCACGGCGGGTTACGAGATGCTTTATTATGCGCATATGTTTTTCAGCTGGATCGATATCCTCGGTTACATCATGACGTATGTGACCAATTGGATCGGCTGGCCGATCATGCGCTTGTGGGAGTTGATCTTTTTCCATGCCTAACGATCCCGCCAAAAATTTTGAATCGGTCGTCGACTATACGACCGTGCTCGACAACTTCGAGGGGCCGCTCGACCTCCTTCTGTTTCTCATCAAGCAGGAAAAGGTGGAGATTAAAGACGTATTCGTCTCCAAGGTGACCGAGCAGTTCCTCGATTACATGAACGCGCTGCCGTACATCGATATCGACAAGGCGAGCGAGTACCTCGCCATCGCCTCGACCATCCTCGAGATCAAGTCGAAGAGCCTCGTGCCCGCCATGGTCGAGCCGGAATCGGAAGAGGAGGACGGCGAGGCGGTGCTCATCCGCGCCCTCGAAGAGTATAAGATGCTCAAAGAGGAGAGCGCCAAACTCAAAGAGCTGGAGACGGTCGGCTTTTACTTCAAGCCGCCCGATAAAAACGTGGGCGAGGCGAAGATCGTATACCGAGACTTCAATTTAGACGGCCTTTTGAAGGCGTTTACCGACCTCATGCTCCGCCGCGAGGCGCAGCGCAAGGACGAGACGGCGCAGCGCGAGATCCCGAAGGAAGTGTACACCATTCCCGACCGCGCCGCATACATCTGCCGCGCCGTCGAGGAGCGCGGCGACGTCGACTTCGACGAATTGTTTTCGCCGAACGCCGGAAAGAGCGAGATCATCACGACCTTTCAGGCGCTGCTCGAACTTTTGAAACATCAATTCGTCAAAGCCGAGCAGGACGATACTTTCGGGCGCATCGTCATCCGCTATAATCCAGAACACAGCGAGGAGGAATCGTTTGGAGACTTTGGAGAATTTGAGTGATATTTTGGAGAGCATCCTGTTTGCGGCGGGCAACCCCGTTCCCGTCGCGCTCATCGCCGAAAAACTGGGGGTGAGCGAGGCGGAGGTGCGTGCGGCTGCCGACAAGCTGCGCGAGCGCTACGGCGAGCAGGGCGGCGTGCGCCTTCTCTCCTTCAATAAAAAACTGCAGCTTTCCAGCAACCCCGCTTATAAAGACTATGTGTCTGCCGTGCTCAATCCCATTAAAGAGCGCGAGTTCACCAAGACCATCCTCGAGTGCTCGGCGATCATCGCTTACAAGCAGCCCATCACCAAAGGGGAGCTCGAAGAGCTGCGCGGCCTCAACTGCGACTATGCGATCCATACGCTGCTCGACCTGAAGATGATCGAGCCGGTCGGCCGCAAGGATGCGGTGGGGCGGCCCATCTTGTACGGGACGACGGACAACTTCCTCAAGCGCTTCCGCCTCAACAGCATCGAAGATCTGCCCGATTACGACGAGCTGATGGAGAACATCTCCAAGCTGCACGGCGAGGAGCCGGATGCTTACCTCTATGCCGACAACGTCTATGTGGATGATGCGGGAGAAAAGGCGGAGGAGCCCGCAAAAGCGCAGCCCGACAAAGGTGAGAAAGTTGCCGCGGCGCAGCCGGAAGGCGACGAAGAAGAGCTTCCCGATTTTTTGCGCGATCTGGACGAAGGCGACATTATCAAGATCGAGTGAGGCGGCCTCGCGCGCTTCCTTCGATTTCGGGTCGCCGGAGTTTTTGTGTATTGAAACGGCATGTGTTCCGGATGGTCGTCGTCGGCCGTCCGGTTTTTATTGCGCGGCGCTGCCATATTGCGGTGCAGGGGCGCCCCTTTTTTGAAATGTTTTATTTACATATAATTTCGCAAAAAAGGCGTGAAAAAGAGGACGGCGCGCCTCACGGCGTGCCGTCCTCCTAAAACAAATGAGAAAAAATATGGGTAGTGAGTGTAATCGTTGCTGAAAATCGGAAAAGTTTGGTACTTTTTCCGAAAAAAGTAGCTCTATTATACTTTTTTTCTTGCGATAAGTCAAGCATTTTTTGAAATAATTAAAGTCGCTGGCTGCCTGCGATATGTCTTTTTATCGTGTGGCTATGTGAAGCGGCGGAGGAGATCGTATGTTTCATATCGTCTTGGTCGAGCCGGAGATCCCGCAAAATACCGGCAATATCGTGCGCACCTGTGCGGCGACGGGTTGCAGGTTGCATCTTGTGCGCCCGCTCGGGTTTGAAGTTTCGGACAAGTATCTCAAACGTGCCGGGCTCGATTACTGGCACTTCGTCGATATTTCCTTTTACGACTCCGTTGACGAAGTATTTGCCGCCTTTCCGGACGGGCGCTTCTTTTTCTTTTCGACGAAGGCGGCGAAGACACACAGCGACGTGCAGTACCGGGAGGGGGATTTTCTCGTGTTCGGCAAAGAGACGAAGGGACTGCCGGAACCGCTTCTCGCCGCGCATTACGACAGCTGCGTGCGGCTGCCGATGTTGGGCGAGATCCGGTCGCTCAATCTCTCCAATTCCGTCGCCGTGGCGGTGTATGAGGCGTGGCGGCAGTGCGGTTATGCCGAGGCAAAGCGAGCGGGCAGCCTGACGGGCGCGAGCGGCGAGGGCGCCGCAAAAAAATAAGGGAAAAAATCAGGCTGCGCGCGCAGGAAATTTTCTTTTCTCTTGACAAAAGAGGGAAAAAAGTATATCATATTATATGGAAATAAATCCATATAAGGAGATATCGCTATGAACAAGAAGTCTGTCACCGATGTTGACGTCACCGGCAAGCGCGTTCTCGTTCGCTGTGATTTCAACGTCCCGATGAAGGACGGCAAGATCACCGATGAGAACCGCATCATGGGCGCGCTTCCCACCATCAAGTATTTGATGGAGCACAAGGCAAAGGTCGTGCTTTGCTCGCACTTGGGCAAGCCGCACAACATCTTCGACGAGAAGGTGAAGCTCAACAAGAAGGAAAAGAAAGCTGTCGAAGCTCTCCCCGCAGAAGAGCAGGCGAAAGCGACGGAAGAATATATCGCGAAAGCGAAAAAGAACGATCCCGTCAAGTTTTCGCTCAAGCCGGTCGCAGACAGACTCAATCAGCTGCTCGACAATAAAGTGACCTTTGCGACCGATACGGTCGGCCCCGACGCACAGGCGAAAGTGGCTGCCCTCAAGGAAGGCGAATGTGTGCTGCTCGAAAATACCCGCTTCACCGCCGGCGAAGAGGGCAGAGATCTCGAGTTCTGCAAAAAGCTCGCTTCCTTCTGCGATATCTATGTCAACGATGCTTTCGGTACCGCACACCGCTCGCACGCGTCTACCGCGGCGATCGTCGAATACGGCCTGGTCAAGACGGCCGTCTGCGGCTTCCTCATCCAGAAGGAGCTGGAAGTGATGGGCGATACGCTGGAGAACCCCGTGCATCCGTTCGTTGCCGTCTTGGGCGGTGCGAAGGTCGCGGACAAGCTCAACGTCATCTCCAACCTGCTCAACAAGTGCGATACGCTGATCATCGGCGGCGGCATGGCATACACCTTCCTGAAGTCGCAGGGCTATGAGATCGGCAAGTCGCTCGTCGACGACGATAAGCTCGAATATTGCAAGAATATGATCGAAAAGGCGAAGGAGATGGGCAAGAAGCTGTTGCTCCCCATCGATACCGTCGTCGCGGCAGATTTCCCCAACCCGATCGACGCACCCATCGAGGTCAAGACGGTGAAGGTCAGCGAGATCCCCGCCGATATGGAAGGCCTCGACATCGGCGAAGAGACCCGCAAGCTGTTTGCGGATGCGATCAAGGGCGCCAAGACGGTCGTCTGGAACGGTCCGATGGGCGTCTTCGAGAACCCGATCCTTGCCAAAGGCACGATCGCGATCGCGCAGGCGATGGCGGATGCGAAGGATGCGATCACGATCATCGGCGGCGGCGACAGCGCTGCGGCGGTCCAGCAGCTCGGCTTCGCGGACAAGATGACGCACATCTCCACCGGCGGCGGCGCTTCCCTCGAGCTGATGGAAGGCAAGGTGCTCCCCGGCATCGCTTGCCTCAACGATAAAGACTGACAGACCAACGAGATTCCCGCCCGCTTTTGCGCAGCGGGAATCCTTTCGATTTTTTCAATGGAGAAATAGAACTATGCGTAAAGCGATCATTGCAGGAAACTGGAAAATGAACAACACCGCCTCCGAAGGCGTCCGCCTCGTCGAGGCGCTCAAACCGCTGGTCAGCGACGCGGCGTGCGACGTGGTCGTCTGCGTTCCGTTCGTCGACATCCCGGCTGTTTCGGAAGCGCTGAAGGGGAGCAACATCCACCTGGGCGCGCAGAACGTCCACTTTGCGGAAAAAGGCGCCTATACCGGCGAGATCTCCGCGGCGATGCTCAAGGAATACGGCGTCGAGTATGTCATCATCGGGCACAGCGAGCGCCGCCAGTACTTCGGCGAGACGGACGAAACGGTCAACAAGCGCATGCATGCGGCGCTCGCCGCAGGGCTGACGCCTATCGTCTGCATCGGCGAGAGCCTCGAAGAGCGCGAGACGGGCAAGACGGAAGCCGTTCTCGACGTGCAGATCCGCGAGGGCCTCAAGGGGCTGGATGACGTGTCGAAGATCGTCATCGCGTACGAGCCTATCTGGGCGATCGGTACGGGTAAGACGGCGACGGCCGAGCAGGCGAACGAGACCATCGGCTTTATCCGTAAGACGTGTGCTGAAGTGTTCTGCCCGAAGTGCGCCGAAAAGGTGCGCATCCAGTATGGCGGCAGCATGAATGCCAAAAATTGCAAGGAACTGATGGCGATGCCCGAGATCGACGGCGGCCTGATCGGCGGCGCTTCTCTCAAAGCGGAAGACTTCTCCGTCATCGTGCATTTCGACAAGTAAGCAAACAAACAGCCCGCAACGTTCGTTGCGGGCTGTTTTTCTTGCATTGTTGCTCGTCTTGCAGGGGATCAGTTTTTATTGTCGACGTACGAGTGGATCGCTTTGACGATAAAATTCTGTTCCGCTTTGGACAACTTGCTGAAATCGACATAGAAGTTTTGCAGCGTCTTGTTGTCTGTATAGACATAATTGTTGTCATTGTCGGCTTTTCCGAGCAGATAATCGGTCGAGGTGTTGAAGATATTCGAGATCTCGATGACCTGTTCGAAAGTCGGACGAGAGCGGCCGATCTCCCAGCTGCTGACCGTAGACTGCTTGACGCCAAGCCGCTCGGCCAGTTCGCATTGAGTTGTGTCATTCTCTTTGCGCAGTGTTTTTAAGATTTTTGCAAACATAACCATTGTATCCTTCCGATGCGCTGAATTTTAAGATGCGAGAGCATTTTAATACACCGGGATCTGCAGAAGAGGAATGCGGATATTTCCGCGGCGGGGGTAAAGGCTCGTTTTGCCGCGTGCCGCAGCGCCCCGCTCTAAGTATCACACTCTACATACCCCATATTTTTATACGCGATATATTTGTTTCATCATTCTTTTGCTTCATACTAACATTTTTTGTTTATATTGTCAAGCGAAGTAAAATCGCAAAGTGCGAATTTTTTTTCCATACAATAATACGGATTTCGTCGATTATAATAGAAAAATCGCCCAAACGTTACTCTTTTTATTTTATGAAAGAAAATCGTTCGCCTTGTGGTAAAAGGCGCTGCAAACGGCGGCATAAAAAACTCGAATTGTATGTGTCGCCCGCTTGCCAATTCCGCCAAAATGCGTTATAATGTTTACGAAAAAGAACGTACGAGAGGTACAAAAAACTATGAAAAAACCGTATGCGATCATCATTATGGACGGCTATGGCCTCAGCAAGGAGACGGTCGGCAACGCGATCGCTCTCGAGGGCAGCCCGAACGTGCGCCGCTATGCGGCGGAGTATCCTTCTTCGCAGCTGGGCGCGAGCGGCATGAGCGTCGGTCTGCCGGACGGGCAGATGGGCAACTCGGAGGTCGGGCACCTGAACATGGGCGCAGGCCGCATCGTCTATCAGGAGCTGACGAAGATCACGAAGGAGATCCAAGACGGCGAGTTCTTCCGCAACGAGGCACTGCTGGGCGCGATGGAAAACGCGAAGAAGAACGGCAAGAAGCTGCACATCTGGGGCCTCCTATCCAACGGCGGCGTGCACAGCCACAACACCCACCTGTACGCGCTGCTCGAGATGTGCAAGCGCGAGGGGCTTTCGGACGTGTTCGTCCACTGCTTTATGGACGGCCGCGACGTGTCGCCGACGTCGGGCGCGGGCTTTGTCCGCGACCTGCAGGCTGAGATGAGCAAGATCGGCGTCGGCAAAGTCGCTTCTGTGTGCGGCCGCTATTATGCGATGGACCGCGACAACCGCTGGGAGCGCGTCGTCAAGGCGTATGAGATGCTCACCCTCGGCAACGGCATTGCAGCGGAAGATGCGGCGGCTGCCATCGAAGAGTCTTATACGAAGGACGTGACGGACGAATTCATTCTGCCGACCAACGTGGTCGAAGGGGGCAAGCCGGTCGCGCTGGTGGAGAAGGGGGACAGCATCATCTTCTTCAACTTCCGCCCCGACCGCGCCCGCGAGATCACGCGCGCCTTTACCGAGCCCGATTTTAACGGCTTCGAGCGCAAGACGGGCTACCTCGCTCCGTATTATGTCTGCTTCACGCAGTACGATGCGACTTTCTCGCACGTGCAGATCGCTTTCAAGCCGCAGAGCTTGAAGAATACGCTGGGCGAATATCTCGCCTCCCTCGGCAAAAAGCAGCTGCGCATCGCCGAGACGGAGAAGTACGCGCACGTGACCTTCTTCTTCAACGGCGGCGTCGAGGCCCCCAATCCCAACGAGGTGCGCGTGCTCGTTCCTTCTCCGAAGGTGGCGACGTACGACCTGAAGCCGGAAATGAGCGCCTACGAGGTGACGGATAAAGTCCTTGAACAGCTCTCGACGGGCGAATACGACGTGATGATCCTCAACTATGCCAACTGCGACATGGTTGGGCATACCGGCGTTTTGGAGGCGGCAGAAAAGGCGGTCGCGACCGTCGACGAGTGCGTCGACCGCGTGCTGCAAAAGATCCTTTCGATGGGTGGCGGCGCGCTGCTGACGGCGGACCACGGCAATGCGGACAAGATGATCGCAGAGGACGGCTCTCCCTTCACCGCACATACGACCAACCCCGTGCCCGTTGTGCTCGTCAACGATGCGTTTAAAAATGTCAAGCTGCGCGACGGCGGCGTCCTTGCAGACCTCGCGCCCACGCTTTTGGATATGATGGGCATTCCCGTTCCGGCCGAAATGACTGGCAAGAGCCTGATCGTACGGTAAAAGCAGGGGAAAATTTTCGATAATTTGTGCGTTTTGCGCGCAAAAACAGTTGAAAAATCTTTCCCTTTATGCTATACTGAATAAAGTATTGATTTTGTTTAGGGAGTGTGTTTTATGCACGAGATGATGTCGAATATCAGCGCTTTGTTGGCTCCGATGACGAGCGATGCGGTGTGGACCGTCTATCAGATCGTCAGCCTTATTCTGTTGGCCTGCATGGCGATCGGTGCGATCGTCGCGATCGTGATCGTCCTCTTCCAGCCGGGCAATTCGACCGGTATCGACGCTCTCGGCGGTTCGAGCGAGACCTTTTTCGGTAAAAACAAGGGCCGCTCGATGGAGAGCAAGATGAAGAAGTGGACGGCGATCAGCCTGATCGTTCTCGCCGTCTTTGCGATCGTCTTCTACATCCTGCAGTTCGGTGCAGTGTGGGGCGTCGCGGCCTGATCGAATCGGAGAGCTAATAAGGCGGTTATTCTTGCGAATAGCCGCCTTTTTTTATCATGGCAGACCGCGGGCAAAGATCGCGGCGGGTATAAGCAGGAAAGGAGGATCATGGCGGCAGTCGATCAGATCTTAGAACAATTTCATACAGGCGCGCTGCAATATAAAAAGGCGAACGAGATCTGCCGCTTGCTCGGCGTATCTTCGCGCAGTGAACGGGCGCAGGTATATCGCCTGTTGCGCGAGCTTGAAAAAGACGGGCAGATCGTGCAGGACGAGCGCGGGCGGTATGTTTTGCCCGAAAAGCTGGGGCTTGTGCGCGGCACGCTGCAGGCGAGCGAGCGCGGCTTTGCGTTTTTGCTGCGGCCGGAAGGGGACCTGTTTATCCCCGCGCGCTCGCGCGGCGGGGCGCTGCACGGCGACGAGGTGTATGCCCGCCTCGTCGGCGGCAGCCGCGGCGACGAGGCGGCCGTCTATTCCATCATCCGCCGCGGGATGCGGCGTTTTGTCGGCGTCTATGAACATGGACGCCGGGGCGGAGTCGTTTACCCGGACGAACGGAGACTGTGCAATGAGGTGCGTATCGTCGGCGGTATACGCGCGTCTTCCGGAGAAAAGGTGAGCGTGCGTATCGTGGCGTATCCGGAGGGCAGCCCTCCCGAAGGGGAGATCGAGAAGATCATCGGCCGCGACGGCGACCTGAAGACGGAGGAGGATGCGATCCTCTGCACGCATGATCTCCCTGAAGAATTTCCGAAAAAGGCGCTTGCCGAAGCGGCACGCGCGGCCAAACAGCCGGTCACGGCGGAGGGGCGGCGCGATTTCCGCGACGATATCGTCATCACGATCGACGGCGACGATTCGCGCGATTTTGACGACGCCGTCTCCGTCCGCAGGGAGGGTGACAAGTTCGTGCTCGGCGTGCACATCGCCGATGTGACGCATTACGTCGCGCGTGGCGGCGCGCTCGACAAGGAAGCGTTCCGCCGCGGGACGAGCGTCTATCTGCCCGACCGCGTCATTCCCATGCTGCCTGCCGAACTTTCCGACGACATCTGTTCGCTGCGGGAAGGGGAGCCGCGCTATACGCTCTCCTGCGTGATGACGGTAGATCGCGAAGGCCGCATCTGCGGCAAGGAGGTCGCGCCCGGCATCATCTGTTCGCGCAACCGCATGACCTACGGTAAGGTGACGGGTATTTTGGAAGGGGATGCGGCGCTCTGTGTGCAGTATGCGCATCTCATCCCCATGCTGCGGGATGCGAAGGAGCTGGCGGAGATCCTGATGACCCGCCGCTCAGGGCGGGGCGGGCTGGATCTCGACATTCCCGAGGCGCAGATCGGCGTCACCGGCGGCGAAGTTACGTTGCAGGTGCGCGAGCGCTCCGTCTCGCACCGCATGATCGAGGCGTTCATGGTGCTTGCCAACGAGGCGATCGCGACCTATCTGCAGGAGCGGGGTGTGCCCTGCCTGTATCGCGTGCACGAAAAGCCTTCCGAAGAGCGCGCTGCGGCCTTCCGCGCCTATCTGCAGGGCCTCGGCCTGCGCTGCGACTTCCGGCCTGAAAACGTCCGACCGACCGACTACGCCGCTATTTTGCGTGCCGTAGAGGGGGAAGCGAAGGGCACGGTCGTCAAAAACGTCATGCTGCGCAGCATGGCGAAGGCGATGTACGGCGCAGAGAACGTCGGGCACTTCGGCCTCGCGTCCGATTGCTACTGTCATTTTACCTCGCCCATCCGCCGCTATCCGGACCTGCTCGTCCATCGCCTGGTCAAGATGGTCTGGGAAGGGCGCGCTGCGGAGGCAGAAAAGAGCTTTTCGAACTTCGTGCGCATCGCGGCGGACAGCTGCTCGCAGACGGAGCGCCGCGCCATTGAGGCGGAACGCGACGTCGACGAGCTGTATAAGGTCTGGTATATGCGCGGGCATCTTGGCGAGACGTACGAGGGCGTCGTCTCCGGCGTGACTTCCTTCGGCATCTTCGTCGAGTTGGAAAATACGGTGGAGGGGATCATCCGGCTGGAGGATCTGCCCTCCGACGAGTACGTCTTTGACGAGACGCATATGATCTTGCGCGGCAAGAGGTGCTCGTACCGCATGGGAGACGAAGTGCGCATCGTGGTCGTCTCTTGCGATATCGGCGCCAGACGCTGCCGCTTTGTGCTCACCGAAAGTAAGTAATTCGCGTTTTGCATAGTACTATGTCTGGCATAGTTCGCTGCTTTTTGCGATTCTCTTGAAAAAGGCGCAAAAGTGCCCGAAATGCTGGTTGAAATCGGCGAAATGTGCTATAATAGGCTTAACGCGCGGAGGGAAGCATATGTGTTTTACGCTGTGTGAATGGCACGAGGATTTAGCGCCTTCGCTCGCACGGAGCGCAAACGACGCGCGCATCGGGCGCTTTTTGCGCGACGGGTTCCCGTACCCGTACACCGAACGGGAGGCGCGCCGCTTCATTGATGCGACGCTGCGCGACCGCGCGAGTTTGTCTCGCGCGATCGTGATCGATGGTCGGGCGGTCGGCGCCGTTTCCCTGACAAAGATGAGCAACGTCTACGAAAAAAACGCCGAGCTCGGCTATTGGCTCTCGCCCGCCTGCTGGGGGCGCGGCATCATGACGGAGGCGGTGCGCATGCTGTGCAGCGAAGGATTTGACGCCTGCGGCGTCGAGCGCATCTATGCCGAGCCGTTTGCCGATAACGCCGCATCGCGGCGGGTGTTGGAAAAATGCGGGTTTGCCCTCGAGGGAGTACTCCGCAAGAGCATTTATAAGGGCGGAGAGTACCACGACAGCTGCATCTATGCGCGGCTGCGCGCCGCCGACAACGGAGCTATGCAATGAAGATCGTCGCAGTCAATAAATCAGCCTCCTTCGAGTATTTTATCGAAGATAAATTTGAGGCGGGTATCGTCTTGGAAGGGAGCGAGGTCAAGTCCATCCGCAAAAATAACTGCAGCCTGAGCGACAGCTTCTGCTTCGTACGCAAGGGAGAGGTCACCCTCAAGAATATGCACATCGCAGTTTACGATAAGAGCGGCGCCTTTAACACGCGCGACGCGCGGCGCGACCGCCGTCTGCTGCTGCACAAGGCGGAGATCTCGAAGATCGTCGGCAAAGTCAACGAGCGCGGCTATACCCTCGTGCCGCTGAAGGTGTACTTTTCCGGGTCGCTCGTCAAGGTAGAAGTCGCTCTCTGTCGCGGCAAACATACCTACGATAAAAAGCAGTCTCTCAAAGAGAGAGACATCGCGCGCGATAAAGACCGCCAGATCAAAGAATATCTGTGATTTGGCTCTGAACAATAGTCTGGACAATAGAATTTTACCATAAAAGGAGACAACGTTATGGCTTACAAACAGGATACCATTTGTGTGCAGGGCGGTTATCGCCCGAAATCGGGCGAATCGCGCATCCCGCCCATCGCACAGAGCACGACTTATTTTTATGAGAGCACGCAGGCAATGGCCGATCTGTTTGACCTGAAGGCGGACGGCTACTTCTATTCTCGCCTCGCCAATCCGACCGTCGCGGCTTTTGAAGGGAAGGTCGCCGAGTTGGAGGGCGGCGTCGCCGCCATCGGCTGTGCGTCCGGCATGAGCGCGATCACGCTGCTCGCGCTCACTCTCTGCGAGGCGGGCGACAACATCGTCACTTCCTCCGCGATCTACGGCGGCTCGTTCAATCTTTTCTCGGTCACTCTCCCCAAGTTCGGCATCGAGGGGCGGTTCTTTGATCCGGACGCGCCCGCCGAGGAGATCGAAAAGCTGATCGACGAAAAGACCAAGTTCATCTATACCGAAACGGTCGCCAACCCTTCCATCAAGGTGCTCGACTTCGACAAGGTCGCGGCGATCTCGAAGAAGTACGGCGTCCTGTTCGTGGTGGACAACACCCTCGCGACGCCCATCCTGTGCCGCCCGTTCGAGTGGGGCGCGCATATCGTCGTGCATTCTTCCTCGAAGTATCTCGACGGCCACGCGGCGGCGCTGGGCGGCGTGATCGTGGACGGCGGCAATTTTAACTTCAAAGGCAACGGGCGCTATCCCGCATTCAATACGCCGGACGAGAGCTACCACGGCCTCGTGTATGCAGACCTTCCCTCCGCGCAGTTCGCGACCAAGTGCCGCGCGCAGATCGTGCGCGATACCGGCGCGATCATGGCGCCGCAGAACGCCTTTTTGAGCTGGATCGGCTGCGATACGCTCGCGCTGCGCATGGAGCGCCACTCGAGCAACGCCAAGGCCGTAGCGGCCTACCTCGACAAGCATCCGAAGATCGACTGGGTGCTGCATGCGTCCCTGCCGAATAACCGTTATCATGCGCTCGCGCAGAAGTACCTGCCGAAGGGCCAGGGCGGCATGCTCAGCTTCGGCATCAAGGGAGACGTGCACCAGGCGGCCAGATTCATGGAAGCGCTGCAGCTGATCACGCAGGAGACGCACGTCGCCGATGTGCGCAGCTGTGTCCTGCATCCCGCTTCGACGACGCACCGCCAGCTGACCAAAGAGGAGCTGGTGCAGGCCGGCGTCCCGGAAAACCTCGTCCGCCTTTCGGTCGGCATCGAGCATCCGGACGACATCATTGCCGACCTCGACCAGGCGCTGGCAAAAATTTGAGCATTTAGATGCGGCGTTGCGCCTGTCTGGCGCAACGGCCGCGTTACGTAAGAGAAAGGAGAAAGCTATGCCGATCGTATTACCCAAAGATATTCCCGCCTACTCCGCATTGCTGCAGGAAAACATCTTCGTCATGAACGACGAACGCGCGTTCACGCAGGATATCCGCCCGCTGGAGATCGCCATCCTCAATTTGATGCCGACAAAAGTGGAGACGGAAACGCAGTTCATGCGCCTGCTCTCCAATTCGCCGCTGCAGGTCAACATCACGCTCGTCTATACCGAATCGTATAAGAGCAAGAACACCGCGGCTGCGCATCTGGAGCGCTTCTATAAAAAGTTCGAGGATATCAAAGACAAGCACTTCGACGGCATGATCATCACCGGCGCGCCGGTCGAGACGATGCCGTTTGAAGAGGTCGCGTATTGGCAGGAGTTGACGCACATCTTTGACTTTGCCGACCGCAATGTCACGAGTACCATCTATATCTGCTGGGGGGCGCAGGCGGCGCTGTATTATCACTACGGCATCCAAAAGCATCTGCTGCCGACCAAGTTATTCGGCGTGTTCCCGCACAAAAAGTGTCTCGAGCAGCACGACCCGCTGCTCAAGGGCATCGACGACGTGTTCTATATCCCGCACTCCCGCCATACGACGGTGTGGATGGAGGACGTGCGCAGGGTGAAGGATCTCGTCGTGCTCAGCGAGTCTGAGTACACCGGCCTCTCCATCGCAAAATCGAAGGACAACAAAAAGATCTTTTTGACGGGGCACATGGAGTACGACCGCGACACGCTGAAAAAGGAATACGAGCGCGACGTCTCGCGCGGGCTGCCCGTGCATCCGCCATATAACTACTTTACCGATGATACCTGTACGAGCGTCCGTCTGACCTGGTCGAGCGCGGCGAACTTGTTTTATACCAACTGGCTCAATTATTACGTCTATCAGGTCACGCCCTTCCAATTCTGATCGGGAGGAAAGGCGCGCGAAAGTGTTGCAATTTTCTCAGATATCGTGTATAATGAAGCTCTCCCGCGATGGCGGGAGCTATGGGGTAGCACCGGTTTCGATTGCCGGTGCGCGGAAAAGTAAGCATGCAGAGGAACGAGTGGCCTCTATAAAACATTCGGCTCAAATTTAAATGCAGATAATGCAAACTACAACGCTAACGCTCAGTTGGCGTACGCTGCTTAATTACTAAGCGGTTCGTCTGCGCCTCTTTCCCGTCGGGAGGACGCGGGCGTCAATCAGACGGGGGACTGCCGTTTTGATGTGAAGTCGGCAAGACGGCCGATTTAAGATTTCTGCCGTACGTCTCCTTCGGCCGCAGAGGGGACGTTCGTAAGATAATTGCGACATAAGCATGTAGAAAGCTTTTTGGCAATCCGGTAAGACGCGAGTTCGACTCTCGCCTACTCCACCAGCACACAGAAACAGCCCGCAGGCAATTGCCTGCGGGCTGTTTCTGTGTGTTCGATGGGAAGGGGCTTACGCGGCGCTGCGGTTCGGCGTTCGGCTGCGCCTGCCCGCGAATCTGTCAGAACAGGTTTTTGTCGCTGAAGCCCTTGCCGATCACTTCGTTGGCGTCGGTCACGACGATGAAGGCGTGCGGATCGAGTTGGCGCACGATGTTTTTCAGCTGGTCGATCTGGTGAGGCTTGACGCAAGTCATCAGCACTTCTTTGGTCGTCTCCGTATACATACCTTCGCCTTCGATCAGCGTTACGCCGCGCGGGCTGTGTTCGATCAGGCTTTTGGAGATCTCCGGCCCGTGTTCGGTGATGATGTAGCAGAGTTTGGATTTGTTCAGCCCCATGATGAACAGGTCGCTCGTCTTTGCGCTGACAAAGATCAGGATGAGTGCATAAAAGATGTTTTCCGGATCGTGCATGGCGAAGGCGCCGGATATGACGATGATCGCATCGAGAATGGCGAGCCAGACGGGGATGCTGAAAAATTTGAACCAGTGGTTGATCTCGCGCGCGAGCAGCTCTGTGCCGCCGCTGGAGACCTTGAATTTGATGAAAATGCCGAGGCCGAGCCCCTGCAGGATGCCGCCGTAAACGGCCGCCAGGATGCGGTTTTCGGTCAGGCTCGGGATGACGGTGAACAGCTCGTTGAAGGTGCCGAGCACGACGATGGTCAGCAGGCTGCGCAGGATGAATTGCCAGCCCATCTGTTTCCATCCGAGCAGCAAAATGGGGATGTTGACGGCGACTGTCACGACGCCGATGCCGATCCAGCCGTCCGTTAAAAGATATACGAGCGTGGCGATGCCGGACGCGCCGCCGCCGATGATCTCGTTATGGACGAGAAAGCAGTCGACGCCCAGCGCATAGAGGCAGCACCCGACGAGCATGGCGGCAAAGCGGATGGACTCTGTGCGCAATAATTGTTTTGTCTTTGTTGTCATGATTTTTTGTCGTTAAACGAAAGTATAGGCGACGGTCAGCGCGACGGCCGGGAGGAGGTAGAGTCCTCCGACCAAGATCAGGAAGAGGAAGGGCGTCTTTTTGGCGCTCTTGCGCTCGCGGTATTCCGCATAGCTCTCTTTGTGGTTTTCTTGGTAAGACTGCGAGTGGAGGGAGTTCCAGATCTTCCGGACGGTATAGCCCATGCCTGAAAAGGTGCCCTGGCGCATGATCCAGACAAAGCAGCCCGCGAGCAGGAGCAGGAGCCCGGGGATGAGGAAGGCGTCGCTGAGCAGGCGCAGGCGTTCCTGCGTCGTTTCCAGGCCGAAATAGCCTTTTCCGAACAAGATCGCGCAGATACAGGCGGCCCCGAGCAGGGCCGCGATGACGTATTTGAGCCAGCCCCTGTTCATTCGTCCTCCAGGGCGCGGCGATAGCTTTCAAACTCTTCGTCGTTGCACAGGACGAAGTGTCCTTCGCTGACTTCGCGCAGGGTAGGCTGCTGCTTCGAGTAGTCGTGCGCGAGGAGCGGATTGTAGGTGATGCGCCGGCGCTTCTTTTCATAAGCGGGGTCGGGCAGGGGAATGGCCGACAGCAGCGAGCGCGTGTACGGGTGCATCGGGTGGGCGAACAGCTCATCCGAATCGGCCAGCTCGACGATCTTGCCGAAGTACATGACGGCGATGCGGTCGGAGAAATACTTAACGACGGAGAGGTCGTGCGCGATGAAGAGCACGGTCAGGCCGAACTTTTCGCGCAGGTCGTTGAGCAGGTTGATGACCTGCGCCTGGATGGATACGTCCAGCGCGCTGATCGGCTCGTCTGCGATGATGAGCTCGGGATTCATGATGATGGCGCGCGCGATGCCGATGCGCTGGCGCTGGCCGCCCGAAAACTCGTGCGGATAGCGCCCGGCGTGTTCGGGAACGAGGCCGACCAAATCGAGCATCTTATAGACCTGCTCGTCGATATATTTTTTATCGCGGATCCCCTTGATGATGAGCCCCTCGGCGATGGTGTCGCGTACGGTCATGCGGGGGTTGAGCGAGGCGATCGGGTCCTGAAAGATCATCTGGATCTTGTTGGTGATGCGCTCGCGCGAGGCGATGCGCAGCTGCTCTTTATATTCTTTGCGCAGGGCGTCGCGCTTCGCTTCGGGGCAGGAGGCGAGCTTTTCCTCGTATGCGGCGCGCACTTCCGCCTCTTTTCCGGCGGCATAGACGTGGTTGCAGTGTTCGTCGTCGTATTTCGCGCGCTTGATCGCATGGCGGAGTTCTTTGAGGCGGGCAGCCGTTTTGCGGCGCTCCTCCTTGGCGGCTTCCGCGTCTCCCTCCTTTTGCAGGGCAGAGGCGGTGCGGCGACCCTCTTTGCGGAGTGCACGCATTTGCTCTTCCAAGCTGCGCGTGCCCGCCGCGATGCGCGTGTTCCGGTAGTAGATATCTCCGGACGTGATCTTATATAGCTTGATGATCGAACGACCGGTCGTCGTCTTGCCGCAGCCGCTTTCGCCGACGAGGCCGAACACTTCGCCTTTATAGATGTCGAAGCTGACTCCGTCCACCGCTTTCAGCTCTGTGCTGCCGGTGCGGAAATATTGGCAGAGGTTTTCGACGCGCAGGAGGACTTCGCGCTTTTCGTTATCAGATTTATTCACTGTCGGCCTCCTTTCGCATGCGGCGGATGCGCTCGGTGACGGAAGCGGGGATCTCGACTTTCGGGGCCATCGGGTGCAGCAGCCAGGTCGCGGCATAGTGGGTGTCTGTGATGCGGAACATGGGCGGCTGGCGCTTGAAATCGATCTCCAGCGCATAGCGGTTGCGTTCGGCGAAGGCGTCACCCTTCGGCGGGTAGATCATGTTGGGCGGCGTGCCGGGGATGGCCTCGAGCCGCTCGCTGCTTTCAAGGTCGGGCACGGAGGAGAGGAGCGCCCAGGTATAGGGGTGGGCGGGCGAATAAAAGATCTCCTCCGACGTGCCGTATTCGACGATCTTGCCCGCATACATCACGGCGATACGGTCGGCGATATTGGCGACGACGCCCAAATCGTGCGTGATGAAGATGACGGAGAGGTTGCGCTCGCGCTTGACTTTGTTGATCAGCTCCAGGATCTGCGCTTGGATGGTCACGTCGAGTGCGGTCGTCGGTTCGTCGCAGATCAAAATATCGGGATCAGCCGAGAGGGCGATGGCGATGACGATGCGCTGGCGCTGACCGCCGGAGAGTTCGAAGGGGTACTGCCCGTACCGCTTTTCGGCGTCGGGGATGCCGACTTCGTTCAAAAGGCGGATGGCGCGGCGTTTTGCGGCGGAACGGTTGACGCGCACGGCTGTGCGGGAGGCGAGGTCTTTCAGGTGTGCGATGGTGCCGTTCGTTTCGGCGGCGGCGTCATAGGGCGCGCCGGCAGCGGTCTGCGCTTCGTACAGCGCGATCAGCGCGTCAAAGGCGGCCAGCATGCTCTGTTTGAGCGCGCCGGTATCCGTAAGAGAAGGGGGCGTGACTTTCCAATCCGGCTGTTTGCCGCGGGCTGCCAGGGCGTCTCGCTTCTGCGTCTGGCGGTCAAAGCGCGCCTGTTCCTTTTCATTTTTGCGGATGCCCGCAAAGTAGCGGGCGCAATAGGAGAGAATGCAGGGGCCGAAGGTGCGTTCGACGCTCTCTTTGCGGACCTCGGTCGGGTCGATGCAGTCTTGCACGAGTGCGGAGAGCTTTTTGACCAGTGGCACGACCGTCTCTTTGTTCCATTCGCCGCCGAGGGCCGCCGCTCCTTCTCGCAGCGGGGTGAGCGCTTCACTCTTTTTTTGCAGGGAGACGGCATGTGCGTGCGCGATGCCTACCTCCGTGTCTTTTGTAAAGGCGCGGTCGAACTCCGCGCAAAAGGCGCGGGCGCGTTCGTTGAGCGCTTCGATGTTGCCGCCGTTTCCCCGATCGCCGGAGAAGGCGCGGTAGTAACCGATGGCATAGAAATCCGGGACGGGAAGGGAAAGGCCCTCTTCCAGCACCTGCAGCAGCTCGTTCAGGTCGCGTTCTGTGCGCAGCCCGTTCGGCCGCAGCATCTCCAACAGGCGGAGAAATCGATCGGAGCGGAAGACGGGCAGAAATTCGTCGCCGCAGCGGGAGGCGTAGCGGCGGATGCGCGCGCAGCGCGTGCGGATGGTGCTTTCCGTCTCTTTGGCGTAGGTAACGAGCAGTTCTTTCAGGCGTTCGTGCGCTTCCTCGGCATTCTGCCGCGCGAGGCGGTAGCGGCTCTCGCACTTGGTGCCGATGCGTTCGGCGCGGATAAAAGACTGCACCATCTTCGCATACGCGGCGTTTTCGCCTTCGCTGTCGCGCACGGCGGTGCGCAGCGCTTTCAGCATCCGGTAAAAGTCGCGTCGGCTGCTGCGACGGCGGGTGCGGTTTTTCAGGAGCATCGCTTCGGTCAGCTGTTTGCCGACCTTGACGATGGGGTTCAGGCTGGACATCGGGTCCTGGAAGATCATGGCGATCTTGTCGCCGCGCAGTTCCTGGAAGTCTTCTTCGGTATATTTGAGGAGGTCGCGGCCGTCGTAGAAGATCTCGCCGTTTTCGACGATCGCATTGAGGGCGGAGATCCCCATGATGGCGCGCGTGGTGACCGATTTGCCCGACCCCGATTCACCGACGATGGCCAGCGTTTCGCCCTCGTAGAGGTCGAAGCTAATGTCACGCACCGCCTGTACTTTGCCGCTCGCCGTGCGGAAGGAGATGCGGAGATTTTTGACTTCTAATTTTTTGTTCGTCATTCGTCGACACCTCGCAGCGAAGGATTGAACGCGTCGCGCAGCCCGTTGCCGAACAGGTTGAAGGAGATCATCAGCAGAGAGATGACGATCGCCGGGAAAAAGATGACGTGCGGGTATGCGGCGAGCACGGCTTGCCCGTCGGAGAGCATCGCGCCGATGCTGGTCATGGACGATCCGCTCAGATTGACGATGCCGAGGTAGGTCAGCATCGATTCGGAGAAGATGACGCTGGGGATGACGAGCACAGACGAGGTGATGATCGTGCCGAGCGTGTTGGGGAAGATGTGCCGGAACATCAGGCGGGCGTCGCTCGCGCCCAGCGTGCGGGCGGCGAGGACGTATTCCTGCCCCTTAAAGCGATAAAATTGCGTGCGTACGCGCCGCGATGTGCCGATCCAGCCGGTCAGGACAAAGGCGAACAGCAGGGATGGCACGATGCCGACAGAATTTGCCAGATGCAGCTGGAAGAGCGTCGCCACGATGATGAAGGGGACGCCGGACAGGATGTCGACGATGCGCTCCATGACGAGGTCGACGCGGCCGCCGTAATAGCCCTCGATCGTGCCGTAAATGGCGCCGATGAGCAGGTTGATGACGGATACGCCGACGGCCAGCAGCAGCGAAAGCTGGATGCCGGAGGCGAGGCGGGTGAGGATGTCTTGCCCGACAGAATTAGAGCCGAACAGAAATTCCGGTTCGGTGCCGTTGCGGAATATGAAATAGTTGTGGTACAGCACGCGCACATACAGGCCGTTCGCGTCGCGGTTCTGGTAGTAACGAACGTTGCCGTCCGCGTCGCGCAGGTAGATATCCTGGTAATTGCCGTCGGCATCTTTGACGACGTGCCCGGTCGAGTCCATGGCGAACCATGCGTTTGCATCGTCTGCGTCGATCACATAGGTCGTGTTGATCTTGCTCGAGTCGATCATCGGGTAGAGGATGGTCAGGCCCGTCTCCTCTTCATAGTCGAGGATGGCTTCGTATTCTTCCTGCGTGACGGAGATGCGGCGGAAGCCGATCTCGAAGTAGGCGTCCATCGTGACCGTCGTCGTCGAGCCGGACGCATCTTTAACTTTGCGTACGGCGGCGTATTCCCCGCCGATGCCCTGCGTGTTGTCCTCGGTATCCGTCGCGCGGTCGTACGAAGCGGCGATGCCGATGCCCTCGTAGTACTCGAGCGCGCGGCTGTTCAGATCTGTGCTGTATTCGCCCGTCGCGATGCCGATGTGCGCGAGCACGCTGTTTTTGGGGATGCGGTTGCGGTAGATCGGGTCGCTGAACGCCATGGTGAAGGGCGAGCAGAGGGGGGCGATGATGGCGAAGAGTACGAGAAACGCGATGATGCAGAGCGCGACGATAGATGCCTTGTTCTTTTTGAAGCGCCGCCACGCATCGCGGAAATAGCCGACCGGCTTGGTTTCCGGCTTTTTGTCTTTGATCGAGGCGGAGCGGGAGGCAAAGCGGAAATCTTCCGCGGTCAACCCCTCGGAGATCTTTTCGTAATCGGTCATTTCTTTGCCCCCATGCGGATGCGCGGGTCGAGGAAGCCGTAGCTCAAATCGACGATGATGTTCGCGGCCAGCCCGATGAAGGTGTAGAATATGGTGACCGCCATAAAGACATTATAGTCCAGTTCCTGGATGGATTGGATATAGAGGCCGCCGATGCCGGGCACGGAAAAGATGCGCTCGATGATCAGCGAACCGGAGAGGATGTTGGCAAACATGGCGATGATGCTGGGCAGGATGGGGACCATTGCGTTTTTCAGCGCGTGGCGCATCGTCGCCTGGCCCTTCGTGAGCCCCTTCGCGCGGGCGAGCAGCATATAGTCGCTCGTCAGGCTTTCGGCGAGCTCTGCGCGCGTAAAGCGGGCGAGCGAGGCGATCGAGCCGAAGCTGAGCGCCAGGATGGGCAGGATCATGCTTTCGAACATCGCCCACGTGAAATAGCCGCCCGTCTGTGAGACCGGCGCCATCTGGATGGGGAGCCACCCCAGCTTCGCCCCGAGGAAGTATTGCAGGACGAAGGCATATACGAAGCTCGGCACGGATACGAAGAGCATGACCAGCGTCGAAATGGTGTGATCTTGCCAGCGATTTTTTTTGAGTGCCGCCGCGATGCCGAGCAGGATGCCGAGCGGAACGGAAAAGATCAGCGCATAGACGTTGATCAGGATCGTGGGCAACAGCCTGTCCTGAATGATGCCGTTGACGGAGCCGAGATAGTCGATCTGGAAGGATACGCCGAAATCGAATCGCGTCAAAATATTCTTCCAATAGATGAGATATTGGATGAGTATGGGTTCGTTGTAGCCGAGTGCGTCGCGGATCGCCTCCTCGCGCTCTGCCTGCGTCACGTCGAGGATCTCGTTCGGTTCCAGAAGTTTGATCAGAACGAAACAGATCGTCATGATGACGAACAGAGTGAAAAAGAGCAGCAGGATGCGCTTGATCACATATTTTGCCATAGTGCCTCCTCATAAAAAGAAAGGGAGAGGAAGGGCTTTCGGGAAGCCTTCCTCTCCGTAAGCCGTTGTGCGGGGTAAGACTTAATTATACGTCAGGTTGCTCGGATCTTTGATAAAGTTGGCCCATTCGCCGTCCGTATAGTTATAAGTCATCAGGCGGACGCCGCCGTACATCGCGAAGATGTTCGAGGTGTTCGTCGCGTACTCGACTTTCATCGAGCGGAGAGTCAGGTCGGTGCCGACCACGAGCGGCAGGGTGCGGAAGCCGCTGAGCAGCCGGTATTCAAGCTCTGCCATGATGGTCAGTTTGACGTCCGTCGAAGCGCCGTAATATTCGCCGCTCGCGGTGATGGAGCGCTGCCACTCGGTGTACGTCTTGGTGAGCGTCTCTGCGCTGCCGTCGCCGTTGAAGTCGTAGGTGATGGAGAAGGACTCCGTTTCGGGGTCAAAACCACATTCGAGGATGGTCTGCACTTCGGGGTCGACGAAGTTTGCGAGCATGCCGTTCGGGTCGTTGTATTCGCCGGAGAAGGAATAGTAGATCGCTTCGATGCGGCCCTGTGCGATGGCGTCATAGCGGCCGGTCTGCATGGAGCGCAGTTCGATCGTCACCTTGCCTTCAAAGGGGGTGCCCTCCGTCGCGGTGTCGACGCACTGGTCGATGTAGTTTGCCAGCGCCGTCAGCTGCGTGCTCACGCTGTTGTTGTAGATGTTGATGTGGATGTTTTCGCCGTCCGTATACAGGCCGTTGGCGATCGCATAATCGTAAGCCGCGTTGAAGGCTTCTCTGGCTGCCGTCACGTCATAGCCGGATACGGCGCTGTATGCCTCCTGCAGGGTCTCGTACGTCATGCCGGGGCCGTAGGAGATGCCGTACAGTTTGACGATGGACTGCATGGCCTGCTCGCTGTTCCTGTAGATGCTGTCGGGGTCGTTCTCCATGTCGTAGTAGTAGTTGCTGTTGATGAAGGAGTACGCCGCGGCGGAGCCTGCGAGGATGTTCTGGCCGATCGAGGTGCGGTCGATGCTCAGCGAGATCGCCCTGCGGAAGTCTTCGGACGCGAGGATGCGGCGGTTGCCGAGGTTGTCCGATTCGATCGAGGCGAGCGTTTCTGCATCCGAGTTGAAGGTGATGGACCAGGTGTTGCTGGCCGAACGGGTCAGCAGGTAATCGCTGAAGCGATATTCGTCCATGTTGTTCGCGTTCAGGCGGACGGTATCGAGGTTGCCGCTCTCAAATTCGAGGAGCGCCGTGTTCTGGTCGCTGATGATGCGGCAGACGATGCGGTCGGTCTCGTACTGGCCGGGGTGGTAGTTGGTTGCCTCTTCATTATAGCCGTACCAGTTCTCGTTGCGCTCGAACTCGATTACGCTGTTGGCCTGGTAGGTCGTCATCTTGTAGGGGCCGTAACCCATGTACTTGCCGCTGCTTGTGCCGTAGTTGGTCACGGTCAGCGAACCCTGCTGCGAGTAGCCCTCTTCATAGTAGGGCTTGTACACGATCCAGTTGTCGGTCAGCAGGTACTTCACATCCCACTGGCTGAGGGCGTTCGCGAACACGATGACGAACTTGCTGTTGTTGCTCGTGGCGAAGATGCCCACTTCTTCGAAGGGGACGCTTTCATATTCTTTATAAGTGAGGATACTGAGCGTGTTGTACCAGTTGGCGAGGTTATCTGTGCCGAGGTTTTCGGAGAGGATAGACATGCCCTCTTTGATGTCGTTGTAGTTTTCAGAATTGACCTGGATGTAGCCGTATTCGTTGGCATTGGCGCCGTACGTTTCGCTCAGGTAAACGTACCAGTCGCGGGCGTCGGCGTTCATTTCTGTTTTGCCGCCTTCACGGAAGTAGTAGGCATTGTCCGGGAACATATCGTGGTATGCCTGCAGCGAGAGGGCGCCCAGGATGGGGACGCCGTCCGTCAGGGAGAAGTACAGGGAGCCTTCGTCCATGAGCTTCTGCAGGTCGGCGTCGGTATACGTTCCCTCGAGGATGAGGTCGTACGAGGGATAGGTCGTCTGCACTTCGCTGAGGGTGAGCGTCCAGTCGGCAAGGTTGTCGCCGAGGTTTTCGGAGAGGATAGACATACCTTCGCGGATATCGTCGACGTTAGATTCCGTCAGCAGGATGTAGCCGTATTCGTTGGCTTCGGCGCCGTACGTCTCTTCCAGATAGAGGAACCAGTCCAGATTATCCGGATTCATGTCTTCCTTGAAGTAGTTGGCGTTGTTGGTGAACAGGTCGTGGTATGCCTGCAGCGAGAGGGCGCCCAGGATGGGGACGCCGTCCGTCAGGGAGAAGTACAGGCTGCGCTCGGCGATGCGCTCTTCGACTTCGGCGTCGGAGAGGGCGGCAGAGATGATGGCATAGTTGCCTTCCGAGCCGGCGTTATAATAGTTGTTGGCGTTGTAGATTTCATAGTCGCCCGTGATGTAGGTGGCGGCGGCCGAGTTCTTCATGTCGGGGGAGAGTACGCGCTCCATAGACCAAACGTAATCTTCCGCCGTGATCGCCTCGCCGTTTTCCCACGTCGCGTCCGGGTTGAGGGTGATCTCCCAGGCCTTGCCGTATGCGGTGTTCGATGCGTCCGTTTCCGTGATGCCGAAGCGGTTGACATACTGGCTCGTCACGTTGACGGGGTCGCCCGTTGCCATCTCGTCGATGAAGGCATAGGTCGAGCGGTCATCGCTGAGCGTGAAGTCGTACAGGCCGATCTCGGTGTAGCCCTGCACATAGGTGTCTGCATCCGTCGTGCCGTTGTGGGTGTTCCACGTCGTCGGCGACTGCGAGATATACTCGTTGTACGTGTGCAGATCGCTGCCTTCAGTGTTGGTGCTGCAGGCAACGAGCACGGGCAAGACCAGCGTTATACTGAAAAGCGCAGCCAGCAGGGCGGATGCGACTTTTCTGAATTTGGTTTTGCTTGTCATAGCAACCTCCGTAAAAAAATTCTCGACCGGCGCTGCAAAACGGGTTTTTGCTCAAATGTATAGCAGACAACACCGATCGGGTCTAACGATTTAGCAGTATGATTTTAGCATAAAATTCTGCTTTTTGCAAGATGCAATCGCGTTTTTTTACAAATTTCTGCACCGTTCGCCATTCAAAAAGCGGAAGGCGAGATTAAGTTCGGGTTATAGAATTTTATTTCGGAATAATTTTTTGCAAACTATGTTCATGTGGTGTTTGCGCAGCTCTACACAAAATATTGTATAGCTTGTATAGCTGCGGCTACCGCGCGGGGCGCGCGACAAAAAACTTTGTTCGATGTCGGAGCCGTGCGGCGGCATATTTCGGCCTGCCCGTCCATATATATAAATAGACGCCCGCAAGACAAGCCCTGCGGCGGGGAGGTGCGATGCTCACATTCTTGACGGAATCGCTGCGGGAGGCGCTGCGCAATGTCAATGTAAACCGCGTCTACGAGCTGCGCCTGCGCGCCGGCAAGCCCGTCGTCATCAATTACGGCGGCGCGTATCGGTTTTTGGGAAGGCGCGGCGTTACCGACAGCCGCGGCCTCGCGCTCACCGTCTGTTATGCGGAGATCGGCGAGATCGTTGCCCGCGCGAGCGAGTACTCCGTCTACTCTGTGACCGAGCAGCTGCGGCGCGGCTTTTTGACGGGCGCGTGCGGCGAACGCATCGGGCTTGCGGGCGTCTTCGTCTACGAGGACGGGAAAAGTTTTACGGTCAAAGACGTGACGTCGCTGAACATCCGCGTCCCGCACGAGGTGATCGGCTGCGGGGAAAAGATCTTCCGCGCCTGCCTCGCGGACAGGCTGCGCAGCGTGCTGCTTCTCTCGCCGCCCGGCCGCGGCAAGACGACCATCTTGCGCGATCTCGCGCGGCTGCTCGGCGAGGGCGAGATCGTCAACGTCCTCATCCACGACGAGCGCAACGAGATCAGCGCGGCGGAAGGAGACTTTTCCCTTAACGTCGGGCCCTTCTGCGACGTCATCCGCTATTCGCAAAAGGAAGACGCCTTTACGGCGGCGGTGCGCGCCCTCAGGCCGGACGTGCTGATCACGGACGAGCTCGTCTCAGACGGAGAGATGCGCGCCGCAGAGGCGTGCGTGCGCGGCGGCGTGGAGGTGGTCGCGTCCGCGCACTGCCGCGATATCGGCAGCCTGCGCGCTTCGCCGGCTTTTGCCCGCGCCGTGCGCGAACATATCTTCGAGCGGTACGTCGTGCTGCAGGCGGAGGGGATCGGCCGCGTCGACGCCATCTATGACGGCGATCTGCGCCCCGTCCAGACGCCGTGCTGAAGGCGTTGCTCTGTATCGCGGCCTTCGGACTGTGCATCGCCGCCGCCCTGCTCCTGACACGCCGCTATCGTCGGCGAAAAGAATTTTTTTACGCGCTCAACCTCTTCAACGAGCGGCTGTATAACGAGGTCAGCTACCTGCGGGCACCGCTCGCCGCCTTTATCGATAAATACGAGTTCGGCGGCGACTTTCAGAAGATGCTGCGCGAAAAGAGGGAGGGAGACTTCGGCAGAGAAAATTACGACTTCCCGTACCTCACGGCGGACGAGCGCAAGTTTTTGGGAGATTACTTCCGGCTGATCGGCAAGAGCGACGCGGCTTCGCAGCGCACCTACCTCTCGGCCGCGCGCGCGGAAGTGGGGGAGCGGCGCCGCCTGGCGGAGGAGGAATACAAAAAGTACTTTTCGTTGTACTGCAAGTTGGGGGTGCTGGCGGGGCTGATCCTCGTCATCCTCATCGTCTGAACGGAGGCAGCATGGAAATCGATGTGATCTTCAAAATCGCGGCGGTCG
>CASEIS010000141.1 GCA_949287895.1 uncultured Bacillota bacterium | reverse complement strand
CGCGGGCCGCCCCCACGCCGCACAGCGCGGTGCCCGCCGCCGCCAAAAGGAGCGCCGTCAGCCGCAGCACAGCGAGGGCATCTTTTTGCCCGACCCAAAAGGATACCGCCAGCACGACGGCGGACGCGAGCGCGACGACCCACCCCGCGATGCCGATGCCGTTGCGCGGGCAAGACTGCTCTGCCTGCCGCGCGGCGCTTTGCTGCTGTGTTTGAATGCCTCCGTGCATACGCACCCCTCTCCTTTTTGCGGGTCCGCCGCCCCCTCTTGCGCGAAAAAGCGGCACATCTTGTATAGTACGATACTATTATACCACAACGCGTGCGAAAGGTCAACTGTTTATTTTTTCCGCTTTGGGCGGGCGGCGGACGACCGCCGCCCCCTTTTGCGCAAAAAAATGTTTAGCGCCCCCTCTTTTTGCTGTATTTTAACACAAAAAACAGGCAGTATGCTGCCTGTTTTTGTCACTTTTTTGCGAAAAAAATTTTTTTTGGAAGGGCTTGCAGGCGGCCGCGGCGGGGCGGCTGAGCCCGCAGACGGGGCACGTTCTACCCGCGCACGAGGCGCTTGCACGTCCACGCGGACACGTCGACGCGCACGACGGCGGTCAGCGACAGCGGGCGTGGCAGAAAGTCGGTCTCCGCGAACCGTTCTTCCGTATAATGCGCCATCAAAACGCACAGGCCGTGCAGGCGCTCGGCGTCCTCCGTGAGCAGGCGGGCGGTGCCCTCGCCGCAGACGCTTTCGTAGTCGGCGGTGTAGCCGCAGGGGGCGACGCCCTTGTTGAACACGCGCAGCAGCCGCGCCGCCGAAAAGCCCACCCGCCCGTCGACGGCGAGCCGCTCGAGCTTGGTGCCCTCGCGCGCGCAGTGGAAATACAGGACAAGCCTCTCCCCCGCAAGCTCGGCGCCGAAGTTGAGGGGCACGCAGTAGGGCGCGCCCTCCCCGCGCAGGGCGAGGGTCATAAACTCGCAGCGCAGCAACGCCGCCAGCTTTTCGCGCACGTCCGTCACTTCTCGTTCCGCTTTGCGCATATTTTTCTCCTTTGGCCCGCAGGCCGCTCTATCGTTTGGTCTTTGAAGGGCTGCCGCTTTGGGCGGGCTCCTTTTGGCTTTGGAAGCGTGCCGCCCGGGCGCGCTTTACTGCGCGCGCAGGCGGGCGACGGCGGCGCACAGGCAGTCGAAGGCGAAGTCTGCCTCCTGCAGCGTGTTCTCCTTGCCGAAGGAGAAGCGCACGCCGCGGGCGAGCGCGCCCGTGCGGCCCATCGCCAGCAGCACGGGGGAGGGGTCGGGTGAGCCGGACGAGCACGCCGCCCCGCCGGAAGCCGCCACGCCGGCGCGGTCGAGCAGGGCGAGCAGCTTGTCGCCGTCTGCCCCGTCGAAGGAGAAGTTGGCGACGGAGTACAGCCGCCCGCAGGCGGGCGTACCCTCTTTCGCGCCTTCTCCCGCGCCCTCTTTTGCCCCGCCGTCCGCCAGAAAGGCGGGGGGCGTGAGGGCGAGCTGCGCCGCGCGCGGGCCGTTGAGCCGGGCGCCGGGGATGCCGGCGAGCACGCGGCCGATGAAGTGCTCGCACGCTTCGCCCGCGCTCTCGCGGGCGAGGGGGAGCTCTTGCCGGGCGAGGGAGAGCGCCTTTGCCAAACCGACCGCGCCGGGCACGTTGGTGGTGCCGCCGCGCAGGCCGCGCTCCTGGTGGCCGCCCGCAATGAGGGGGGCGATGGCCGTGCCCGCGCGCACATACAGCGCGCCGACGCCCTTGGGCCCGCCGAATTTATGGGCGGAGAGGGAGAGGAGGTCTGCGGGGATGTCGCCGACGCGCAGCGCGTACGAGCCCGCCGCCTGCACCGCGTCGCAAAAGAACAGCGCGCCGCGCGCATGGCTGATGCGGGCGGCCTCCGCCAGCGGCTGCACCGCGCCCGTCTCGTTGTTGACGGCCATCACGGCGGTGAGGCAGGTGCCCTCCCCCACGAGGCGTTCGAACGCTTCGAGGTCGAGGATGCCGTCCGCGCCGACGGGGGCGACGGCGACTTCGAACCCCTCGCCCGCGAGCAGGCGGGCGGCCTCGGCGACGGCGGGGTGCTCGACGGCGGAGATGACCACCCGCTTTCCCCGCGCCGCGTTGGCGCGCGCAGCGCCGCGCAGCGCCCAGTTATCCGCCTCCGTTCCGCCGGATGTGAAGTAGATCTCGCTCGCTTTGGCGCCGAGCAGCTCTGCCACGGCGTCGCGCGCGCCGTCGACGGCGGCGACGGCGCGCCGCCCGAAGGAATGCAGCGAGTGGGCGTTGCCGAAACCTTCACAAAAATAGGGCAGCATCGCCTCCAGCACGCGCGCATCAGCCGCCGTCGTCGCGGCGTGGTCGAGGTAGACGGGCTTCATGCGGAGTGGCGGCACTTGCAGATGCCCTCGGTGCCGTAGTCGTCGATCATCGACTGCAGCGTCATCGAGTCGAGCACGGCGTTGATGCCGTCGTACAGCTTGCGCCAGACGTCGCCGGTGGCGCACTTGGGGCAGCAGAAGGAGATGCAGTCGACGATCTCCATATTGTCCTCGAGGGCGCGGGCGATGTCTCCGATGGTGATATCCTTGGGGGGCCTGGTCAGCTTATACCCGCCCGAAACGCCGCGCTCGGCCGCGACGATGCCCTTGCCCGCGAGCATGCGCATGATCTTTTCGATATACTTGCCCGAGACGGCGATCTCCTTCTCCAGCGACGAGGCGCTGACGCAGCGCTCGGGATAGTGGAGCGCGAGGATGTAACAGGCCTTCAGCCCGTACTGCGATTTGGATGAAAGGCGCACTTTTTGTCCCTCCTTGCGGCGCGCCCGCGCGGGTGCGCCGAAATACTACTTTTTCAGTTGCATTTATTATACCGCGAAGGGCGGCGCCCGTCAACCGTTTTTGCGCCCTTTGCCCCATTTGCTTTGCCCTTTGCCGCGGCGCGCGGGCGAGCACCGCCCCTCTCCCCCGCCTGCGCGCATGAAGCCCGCCCTTTGCGGGCCCTTTTGGGCGGTTTTTGGCCGCCGCGGCAAAAAATCGCCGTAAAAAAATTCCGCGCCCTGCCGGAGCAGAACACGGAAAAAAGAAGGAGTATCTGTCAAGTTTATCCCTATGAGCGAGTCCAATCGGAAAAGATGCAGCCGCAGTAGTTTTGGCGGTACAGGTGGTACTGCCGCGCCAGCTCTGTCGAGCGCAAATATCCGTTTTGCTTTTTGAAGTCGGCATACAGCCAGCGAACGCCTGTCTGCCGCGCGATCTGTTCGCCCAGCGCATTGAGGCGGGCGGCGTCTTTGTGCGGGCTGACCGAAAGGGTGGTGCCGAACCAACCAAAGCCCTCGCGCTTGGCCGTCTGCGCCGTGTAAGACAGGCGCAACGCAAAACAGCGCGTACAGCGGGCTCCGCCCTCCGGCTCGCCTTCGAGTCCTGCGGCTGCCGCAAAAAATTCTTGCGGGTCGTACGGGCAATCGAGCAAGTCTGCCCAGCCCGATTCGGCCAGGAAGCGCACCTGCTCGGCTTTCCGCTTTTCGTATTCGGCGGGGTCGGTGATGTTCGGGTTGTAGTAGAGCACCGTGACGCGGAAGGCGTCTTTGAGCGCCTCGATACAGCGCGTCGAACAGGGACCGCAGCAGCTGTGCAGGAGCAAGCGCTCTCCGCGCGGCACCGATCGCAGGATCTCCAGCATACGCACATGGAAATTCACCCTGTTCATGGAAGTATTATAACACACTTTTTGAAAAAAGAAAAGTATTTACGCGACAAAAATTGAATACTTCTGCAAATCTTGTAAAAAATTGTCGCATTTGTCACGATTTTCCGCCCCGCGCGGACGGGCGGAAGCGGCGCATGCCGCCGCGCGC
>CASEIS010000140.1 GCA_949287895.1 uncultured Bacillota bacterium | reverse complement strand
CCGCCGAACACGGGCGCGAACAGGCCGCCGCGCGCGGCCTGCTCGCTCTCCTCCCCCAGCGCGGCGTCAAACCCCTCGAAGGCGGAAAAGTCGACGAAGTCTGCCATGCAGCCCGCCGCGGCGGCGCGGGCGGGGTCGAAGGGCTTTTCCTTTTCAAAGACGAGGTGCAGCACGCTCTTGGCGCGGGTGAGGGCGACGTAGAGCAGGCGCAGCTCGTCGGCGGCGCGGCGGCGGCGCAGCCGCTCGTGCACGGCGCGGCGCAGGATGGTCTCGCGGCGGACGCGCGCGGCGGCGTCGTATGCGGGCGGCACGAAGCCCCAATCGTCGTCGTAATACACCCCCGTCAGCTCCTTGTTGGAGAAGTTTTCGCTCATGCCCGCGACGATGACGACGGGGAACTCGAGCCCCTTCGAGGCGTGCATGGTCATGAGGCGGACGGCGTCTTCGCCGCCGCTCTCCGAAAAGCCGACGTCATAGCCGCCGCTCTTGAGCTTATCCAAAAAGGCGGGCACGGACAGCGCGCCGCACTCCTCGATGAAGCGGCGGACGCGGCGCATGCGCTCGGCGCCGCAGGGGCGGGCGAGCAGGTCCGCCTCCATGCCCGTTTCGGACAGGATGCCCGCGAGGATATCCGCCGCGCCCCGCACCTGCATGCGCAGGCGCAGCATCTCGGCGCGGGAAAAGAAGGTGCGCAGCTTTTCGGCGAGCGCGTCCTGCCCCTCGGCGGCGTAACGCTCGCAGGCGAGGTAGAAGGGCTCGTCTTTGCCCTCCGGCCGCTTGCCGGCGAGGCGGATGGCGGCGAGCTCCCCGTCCGTCAGGCCGCCCAGCGCGCTCTTGAGGGCGGCGGCGAGGGGGATATCCTGCGCGCCGTTATCGAGGAACTGCAGCAGCGCGATGAGCATTTTGACCTCGGGATAGTCGCAGACGTTGATCTTGGCGGCGGCGGCGACGGGGATGCCGCGGCGCACCAGCTCGGCGACGATGCGCGCGGCGCGCGAAGTGAGCGCGCGGGAGAGGATGACGATGTCGCCGAAGCGGGTGGGCACCTGCGCGCCCGTTGCGGGGTCGAGGCGGGTGCGGCCGACTTCCTGCAGGATGATGTCGGCGATGAGGGCGCCCTCGGCGAACTCTTCATCTTCGGCGGGGCCGAGATGTTCTGCGACCGAGTAGACGCCGCGCGCGGGGCGCTCTGCCTCCTCTTCCTCTTCGGGGAGGAAGGAGATGTGCACCCGCCCGCCCTGCTGCGCGGGGTTGCCCGCGAACATGCGCGAGGTGGCGGCGTAGTCGATGGAAAAGTCTGCGCGCGTCATCACCCGCGAAAAGAGGCGGTTGACGAAGTCGAGCAGGGCAGAGCCGCTGCGGAAGTTGCCGTTGAGGGTGAGCGCCCGCCCCTGCCCGCGCAGGCGGTCGTAACTTTGGGTGAAGTAGGCGGGGCTGCAGCCGCGGAAGCCGTAGATGGACTGCTTGGCGTCCCCGACCATGAACACGTTTTCTCCCGCGACGAGGGAGAGGATGCCCTGCTGGGCGGGGTTGACGTCCTGATACTCGTCGACGAAGACGTGTGTGTAGCGGGCGCGCACCTCCTCCCCCACGCGCGGGATGCGCAGCAGGGCGAGGCACTTGTGCTCGAGGTCGGAAAAATCCATCCCGCCCGCGCGGCGCTTGAGGGCGGCGTACGCGTCGTCGAAGGCGAGCACCGCCTCTGCAAGGCCCGCCGCCGCCTGCCCCGCCGAGAGGAAATCTGCGCGCTCCTCCTCCCGCGCGCGCAGGCCCTGCACCTGCGCCTTCAGCGCGTCGCAGGCGTCGCGCACGGCGGCGAACTCGCCGTCCATGTCGAGCAGGGCGGCATCTCCCGCCTTGCGCAGGTCGGAGAGGGGCGGCTTCGACTGCAGTTTGAGCCCCGCAAACAGCGCGGCGGCGGCAAACACGTCGGGCGCGGCGAGTACCTCCTCGGCCAGGGCGCGCCTGCCCTCGAGGAAGGCGGCGACGCGCGCGGTGAGCGCGCCCGACTCGACGTACGGGCGGCAATACGCATACAGCTCCGCGCAGCGATCGCGCAGCTGTGCGGCGGCGGCGCGGACGGAGGCGAGCATCTCTTCGGCGAGGGCGTCGAAAGCGTGCGCGCCGAGGCGGGCGGGCATCTCTTCGAGGAAGGCGCGGTAGTCGGCGCGGGAGACAACCTTTTCGTACAGGCGCAGCACCTCCCGCTGCAGCGCGCCGAAGCCGCGGCTGCCCGCAAAGGCGGAGAGGGCGGCGGAAAAGGCGGGCGAGGGCGCGGCGGCGAGCTTTTCGAGCGCGGCGGCGGCGGCGCGGGCGCGCAGCTTGGCGGCCTCGTCCTCTTCGAGCACGCGGAAATTGCCGTCCATCCCCCCCTCGTAAAAGTAGCGGCGGATGACGTTGGTGCAGAAGGCGTGCAGGGTGCAGATGTCGGCCGTGGGCACCTCGGAAAGCTGCGCCTTCAGGCGGGCGCGGGCGGCGGGATCCGTCTCCTCGCCGATGCGGGCGGTGAGCGCGGCGCGCAGCCGCTCCTTCATCTCCCCCGCCGCGAGGCGCGTGAAGGTGACCGCGAGCACCGAGGACACCTCTGCCCTTTGGCTCAAGATGAGGGCGATCATCTTTTCGATCATGACGAAGGTCTTGCCGCTGCCCGCCGATGCGGACACGAGCACCTCGCCGGCGGCGTCGATGGCGGCCTGCTGTTCGGGCGTGGGCGTGCGCTTGCTCATTCTCCTCTCCTCCTCTGCACGATGGCGGCGATCTCTTCGGCGTCGATCCCCTTTTCCCTGCGCGCGCCGTCGCCGGGGTCGTACCCGCACAGTGCCCCGTACGGGCAGTAGCCGCACGCATCCGCGTAGGGCGAGGGGGCGATGCAGCCCGCCTCCGTCTCGCGGACGGCGTTTTCGGCGACCAGCGCGGCGTAGCCGATGAAGGGCCCGAACACGTCGGGCGCGAGGCGGCCCTTGGTGGAGCGGCCGCGGTAGTAGACGTCGATGAAGCGGCTCTTCTGCTTTTCCTGCACGGCGCTGTCGCTGCGGCGGATGACCTCGTCGTCGCCGACGGTGTACCCCTGCATGCGGTAGGGCTCTTCCTTACTGTCGAAAAAGCCGCCGCCCGCGGGGAAGTAGTAGGCGCCCGCCGGCTCGCTGCCCGCAGAGGCCGCCGCCAGGTACAGCTCGAGCTGCAGCTTGCGCCCGGTGTAGTACGCCTCGGGGTCGGCGTCGAACTTGCCCGTCTTATAGTCGACGACGCGCACATACCTGTCGCTGCGGTCGACGCGGTCGATCTTCCCCGCGAGGGTGTACGTGCGCAGCCCGCCGCGCAGCGGCACGCCGCGGAAGGGAGAATCGGGGTAGCCGAAGGTCTGCTCGGCAGCGGCGACGGTGAAGGAAGAGCCGCGCAGCTGCTCGAAGACGTGCAGCCCGGCGCGCACCCCCTCCTCGGCGAGCGAGCGGGCAGAATAGCGCTCCTCGCCCGTGTCGGTGAGGTAGGCGAAGGGCGGCTCGCGCAGCATGCGCTCTGCCTCCGCCGCGAGATAGGCGCGGCAGGCGGGTTCGTCTGCGAGGGCGTCCATCTGCCCGGCGAGGCGGCGCAGCAGCTCGTGGACGAAGTTGCCCGCGTCGGTGACGAGCACGCTGCTCTCCTCGCGGCGGCCGAGGGCGAGGCCGCGCTCGGCAAAGTTGCGGTAAGGGCAGGCGAAATACCCCTCGATGAGGGTGGGCGAGACGGTCGGCTTGCCGCGCAGGACGACCTGCGCGGCCGCGGGCAGGAAGTCGGCGCGGACGGGCGGGTCGAAGAGGCGGGCGGGCGCCTCTCCCCGCTCGGCGAGCACGGCGTACAGCCCGGTATGCGCGGAAAAGTCGGCGCGGCCGCGGCGGAAGGCGTCGGCGCGGGTGTACAGCTCGCGCGCGGCGGGCAGCGGGGCGCTGGCAACGGCGGCGAGGTAGGCGCGGTACGCCTCGGGCGCGCGCTTTTCCGCCCCCTCGAAGGCGGCGCGCGAAAGCAGGGGCAAGGCAGCCCCGCCGGCGCGCCGGAAGAGGGCGCGCGCCGTCTCGAACACGCTGCCCGGGCGACACTCCTCCCCGCCCGCGCTGCGCGGATAGGAGAGGTACAGCCGCTCGGTAAAGGAGCACAGCGCCAGCGCGACGTTCTCGCGCACGCGCGCGTTGACCTCGCGGATCTTGGGGCTGATCTCCACCGCCAGCGCGCGCAGGCGGTCGATGTCGCGGTCGGTAATCAGGGCGGTATCCGCCCCGCCCGCGGGCACGGCGTCCGTCAGCCCCGCGGCGAACACGACCCGGGCGGAGGGGCGGCGGCTCTGCGAGACGTCGCCGACGAACACGGCGTCCAGATATTGGGGGATGAGGGAGAGGCGCAGCCCCTTGAGCCCCTCCGCGAGCAGGGCAGAAAACTCCTCCGCGCGGCGCTTGCCCTCCCCCGCGAGCAGCTCGGCCTCGTCCAACACGCGCAGCAGGCTGTCGGTGCCGCGGGCAAAGAAGGCGCTTTCGGCGCGCAGGCCGGCCTTTTCCAGCCGCTCGGCGATGTCCGCCTCCCGCGCGCGGCAGTCGAAGAGATCGAGCAGGCGGCGGACGAGGCGGCAGTAGGCCGCGCCCGTCATGGAGGCGGAGGCGCCTTCGAAGGCGGAGAGCAGCTTGTCGCGCAGGGAGCCGAGCACGAGCGGGGAGGGGGCGGACGCCTTGAGCGGGCGGCGCGCCCCGCCGCGGTAGTTGGCGTACTTGGCGAGGTAATTGCGGTAGCTCTCGCACGAGCGGCGGTCCTCGTTGAAGAAGGGGTTGCCGAGGAAGGCGTCGACGTCGGCGGGCTCGAACCCCTCGGAGAGCAGCACAAACCAGCCGAGCACGAATGCGGCGATCGGGTGCTCGGCGGCGGTGCGCTCGACCTCGGCATAGTACGGGATGCCGTATTCGGTGAAGGCGCGCTCGAGGGGCAGGGCATAGGCGGCGACGTCGGGCAGAAAGAGGGCGATGTCGCCGTAGCGCGCCCCGCGGTGCACCTCGGCGCGGACCATCGCCGCAATGAAGGAGAGCTCCTCGTCGCGGTCGGCCGCCTCGTACAGGCGGACGCAGTCTGTCTGCACGGGCGGGGGCAGGATGGGGTCGAACAAGCCGCGGCGCAGCAGCTCGGCTTCCGCGCGCAGGCCGGAGGGGAGGGCATACGCCGCAAAGGTCGCGCCCGCCCGCGCGCAGTATTTGCGGAAAGCGGCGGCGCCCTCGTTGGTGTACAGCGCCTCCTCTCCCCCGATGAACACGCCCGTCACCGAGCGCGCCGCGCGGCAGGCGTAGGCGATGCCCTCCGCCGCCTGGCAGGTGAAGGCGGAGAAGCCGACGAAGTACACGTCTGTATCGGCGATGCCCGCCCGCGCGAGCGCGGCGGGCAGCAGGGAGAGCACGCCGCTCTCGTCGAGATAGCCGCCCCCTTCGAGGAAGGCGACGTAGTCGCGGTAGACGAGGGCGATGTCTGCGAGCTTTTCGGCGAGCAGCGGGCCGGCCTCCGCGCGCGCGCCCTCGAGCATTTCGGGCGTGACGCGGGCGGCGCGCAGCTGGGCGATGGTCTCGTACAGCCGCATGGCGCAGCCGGCGGGGTTTTTGCCGAAGCAGCGCAGCTTTTCGGCATTTTTGGCGGCGAGATCCCCCACCACCATCACCGAGCCCTGCTTAGAGAGCACCTTTTTGCCCGACTTATCCCCCAAAAAGCGGGCGAAGGATGTGACGGCGATATCGAACGCGGCGCCGCCGGCGGCGACGGCGCGCTCCGCCTCGAGGGTGAGGCGGTCTTCGCAGAAGATGAGCGCCCTGTTCGCGCGCGGCAGCGCGCGCAAAAAGGCGAGCAGCGCGTCCACACAGGGCGCGGTATAGATGGAAACTTGCATGACTTCCCCTTTCCTCCGCCCCGCGGCGGGGGCAGAAACTTTTTCTCGTGCGGGCGCGGCCGCCCGCGGAGGGGCGGCCGCCTTTCCCCAAGTATAGCACAACCGCGACATTTTTTTAAGCGATTTTCACACGTTTTATCTGTACAAACGCCGCAAAGTGTGCTATACTTGTGGATAGCAGAAGGGGACGACGGGCGCGCGCGAAAGGCCGTGCGGGCCCGCGGCAGCCCTTCCGCCACAGCAAAAACGCATAAGGAACCCATTTCGACGACCATGAAACGAAAAATTTGTGCCGCGGCGCTCGCTGCAGGCCTTTTGCTCTTTGCCGGCTGCTCGGCGCAGACGATGACGCCCTTCACCGCCAACTGGCAGGCAAACGCCTCCGTCTACGACCGCAGCTTTTATGAAAGGACCGAATACAGCGTCTCCTTCGCGCGGGAAGATTCCTTCTCGGAAGGCTTCCTCTTCGAACCGGGCGAAGACAGCGCGCTGACCGTGACGGTGGAAGCCGTGCCCGCGTGGAACGGCCTCTCGCAGCTGTATCGCCTGACCAGCACCCTCACCCTCTCGGGCCGCTACCTCTACCTGGGCGAGGACGGGCAGGAATCTGAAGTGGTCGCCTTCGGCGGGGACAGCGGCAACGAGCCCGCCGTCATCGAACGCACCGCCCTCTTCTACTCCCCCTACGAGGACAACCTCGAGCCCATCGAGAGCGCTTCGACCATCTATTCGTACACGCCCGTCGAACAGGGCAGCCGCGCCGTCGAGGTGTACAGCTACGGCTACACCGTGCAGTACGCGGACGGCGGCAGCCGCGCGACGGTAACGTACACGGACGGGTTCGCCGGCCTGACCGACGCCGAGAGCGAGATCAACGCGGACACGCGCAAGGTGTCCGTCTTTGCCGACAGGCTGCTGCCCGAGGAGGCGGTGACCGTGAGCGGCATCCAAAGCCGCTACAGCGGCATCGACGAGGCGTACCTGCTGTTTGCGGGGCGGGGCATCGCCTACTCGAGCGAATCTGCCATGCCGCTGACCGTCGTCAGCGGGGCGAGCGCGTACACCGTCGCCATGAGCGGCGTCACGGGCACGCTGTCCGCCGCGGGCGACACGAGCTTCGTGCTGGACGGCGAGACAGTCGAGGACGAGGCGATCGAGGCGGTCATCGTTTCGGCGCGGCTCGCCGACGGCAGCCCGAACAGCGGCCCGCTGCAGACGGTCTCCTATGCGCTCCCCACCCAGACGGACGCGGACGGCAACGCGCAGGGCAACCTCTACTACGCGCTGCCCCTCGAAGTGCGCCAGGCCTTCGGCTTCACCGGCACCGCCGCGCAGATCGTATATACGCTGGAGAATGCTTCTCATACAAGATAGCTCGGAGATTTCTCGGCGAGCTGTCGCCTGCGAAATCTTCCGATTGCAAAGACAACCCCGCGGGCACGCGCAAGCGCTGACCGCGGGGTTTTCCTCGCCGCCGCGCTTTTAAGCGCACGCCTTTGAGAGTGCGCGGCGGCTTCACCTTTCCCTCATAAGCCTAACGGCAAATACAGTGCGCTGGCGCAGAAGCGCGGTTCTGCTTGCGCAAAAATTTAATTAAAAATAAATGCGCGAGTCAAAATCGCAGTTTTGACGGAGCGCCCCTATTTGCGCGTCAAGCGCCTCAGCGGGTGAATGCGGCGCGCAAAAAACAGGGTTCCCAAAAAGTATCGAAGAACTTTTTGGGAAGAGGAGGAGCCGCCGAGCACGCCGTGCCTTTTGCTTTTAGCAAAAGGCTGGCAAGCAAAGGCGAGCGACGACGAGCGCGCGGCCAAACCCATACATTCTTTCCAACTCTAACATCGCGCGCAGTTCGTTCCTAAGGCGGGCACACCAAAAAACGGGAGGAGGCAGGTAAAACCTGCCCTCTCCCGTTTTGGTGTGCCCGCCGGGAATCGAACCCGGAACCTACAGCGTCGGAGGCTGTCACTCTATCCAATTGCGCTACGGACACGCGGCCTTATGGGGCGCTTGCCCCTGCTGTGACCCCTATTATAGCAAAATTTTTCCGCAAAAGTAAAGAAAAAATGCACCGTCGAAGAAAAATTTCCATAGGATGTATGGCTCGGAGATTTCTCGGCAGGCTACTGCCTGCGAAATCTTCCGATTTGAGGGAGACACCGCTGCACGCTGCGCGCGACAGCGTTTTCTCCCTCGCCGCGCGATATTTTAAGGGCACACCTTCGTCGTCGCTCGCCTTTGCTTGCCAGCCTTTTGCTTTTGGCAAAAGGCGCGGCTTGCGCGGCGGCTCCTCCTCTTCCCAAAAAGTTCTTCGATACTTTTTGGGAACCCTGTTTTGAATCGCGCGGCTTCACCCTCTTCCCATACAGCGCCTTGCGCTGTAAAGGGAAAAAGGCAAAAGTGCGATTTTGCCTTTTTCATCCATTACAACTGCTCGGAGAATTTGTTTTGAGCTGACAAAACAAATTTCGCGAGGGGATCCATCTATGAAACTCAGCTTATGTATGATCGTGCGCGACGAGGCGGCGGTGCTCGCGCGGTGCCTGCAAAGCGCCGCGCCGCTGTGCGACGAGATCGTCGTCGCAGACACGGGTTCGAAGGACGATACAAAAGAGATCGCGCGGTCGTTTACAGACAAGGTGTTCGACTATGCCTGGCGGCAAGACTTTGCCGCCGCCCGCAACTTTGCCTTCGCGCAGGCGAGCGGCGACTACCTGCTGTGGCTGGACGCGGACGAGGTGCTGCTGCCCCCGGCCGCACAGACGCTGCGCGCGCTGAAAGATACGCTGCGGGCGGACGCCTGCCGCCTGCGCACCGAGATCCCGGACGGGCAGGGCGGCGTCGCGCTCGCGTTCGAGCGGGTGCGCATCGTGCGGCGGGAAGCGGGCTTCCTGTGGAGAGGCCGCGTGCACGAGGACATCTGCGCGGGCGGCGACATCGCCCGTGCGGACATCGCCGTCACGCACTTGGGCGGGCCCAAGCGCGACCCCTTCCGCAACCTGAAAATTTTCGCGCGCGCCTTTGCCGACGGCGAGGCGCCGGACGCGCGGCAGACGTATTACTTTGCGCGCGAGCTGCTCGACTGCGGCATGCCCCGCGCGGCCGCGGGCGCGTTTGCGCGCTTTTTGCGCGGAGAGGGGTGGGTGGAAGACAAGATCGCCGCGTGCGAGGCGCTCTCGCGCTGCCATGCCGCCTGCGGGCGGCAAGAAGAGCGGCTGCGGGCGCTGCTGCGCGCCTTTGCGTACGCGCCGCCGCGGGCGGAGACGTGCTGCGCGCTGGGCGACTGCCTGCGCGAGGCGGGGCGGTTTGCGGACGCCGCCTTCTGGTACCGGCTGGCGCTGCGCGTCGGCCCCACCCAAAGCGGCGGGTTTGCCCGCCCCGACTGCGCCGGCTACCTCCCCTGCCTGTGGCTGTGCGTGTGCTGCTACGCACTGGGCGACGCCCGCCGCGCCGCCGCGTGGAACGAACGCGCCGCGCGGTATAAGCCGCAGGACGAGAGCGTGCTGCACAACCGCGCTTTTTTTGCCCGTTTGTTTTCGGAACAGTGAAGAGCGTCCGCCGCCGCCTTATCGGCGCGGCGCGACACGCGCGCCGCGCATCGCCTGCCCTACCGCCCCATCGGCGCGGCGCGACGGCGCGCTGCGCATTGCCCGACCGGCGGGCGAGATGTTTTATTTTCCGATCCTGCGAGCGCCCCCGCGGCTTTTATCTGCGGGGCTTTTTGATCCCCCGCACGCGCGGGCGGGCGGGAGCATAGTATGATAGGGGCGCAAGCGCCCGCATACGGAGGAAAAAATGATCGACGAAGAATTTTTGAGCTGTTGCTGCTGCCGCACGGCGCTGCTGCTGCGCGGCGATATGGGTCCGCGCGGCGCCACCGGCCCCCAGGGCCCCGCCGGCCAAACCGGTCCCACCGGCCCGCAAGGCCCCACCGGTACAACAGGTGCGACAGGGGCGACTGGTCCGCAAGGCCCGATCGGGGCAACGGGCCCCACGGGTACGACCGGGCCGCAGGGCGCAACGGGTCTACAAGGCCCCGTCGGCCCCACGGGAGCGGCGGGAGCGACTGGCCCTACCGGGGCAACGGGTGCGACTGGCCCTACCGGACCTACCGGCCTACAAGGCCCGACCGGCCCCACGGGTGCAGCGGGCGCAACCGGGCCGCAAGGCCCTACCGGGACAACGGGCCCCACTGGTGCGACCGGGCCGCAAGGCCCCACCGCCTCTACCGGTCTACGTGGCCCTACGGGAGCGACGGGAGCGACCGGCCCTACCGGCCCGCAAGGCCCGACCGGCCCCACGGGTGCAGCGGGCGCAACCGGGCCGCGCGGCGCGACCGGGGCGACGGGAGCGACAGGTCTACAAGGCCCCGTCGGCCCCACGGGTGCAGCG